>NZ_MJGT01000051.1:0-67319 GCF_001864975.1 Curtobacterium sp. MMLR14_002 | reverse complement strand
GTGAAGTGTCGGTCAGCGCGTGAGCTCGTACAGCTCAGATGAGGACGCCATGCGAGCGGAAGAGCGCAACGAGGCGGTCGGGCTCGACGAGGTGCCACCAGGTCACGCGGATGACGGCCCTGACTGCGGGGAGCGCACGAAGCCGGTCCTCACGACGTTTCTCGGCCCAGAGGACGTCCGCGGGATCGCGCCCCTGCAGCATCGACGGGTCGACGTACTTCTGCCGGCCGTCGAACTCGACGACGACGCCGAGCGACGGGAACCAGAAGTCGACGCGGTCGACTGTGCCGTCAAGGTGCCGGAACTCGACCTGCGGCTCACACGAAGGGAGCCCGACCTGCACGAACCGGATCGCAGCGAACGATTCGCCGACGGACTCGTGCCGTGCATCGAGCGCCGAGAGGACCGTCTCGGCGTGCACGGAGCCGCGTGCAGGACGGACGGGGACCACGCCGCGGAGGTCGTCCGAGGTGAGCACCCCCAGACGGACGCCGGCATCGACGGCCACGGCAGCGACGTGGGGCGACCCTGTCGTGATGAGCTCCGTCGCCGTGTCCAGGGGAGCCGTGACCGGTACGCCGTCGAACGCCGTCGCAGCCGTCCGCGGCGCCGGACCGCTCGGATGTCGGACGAGACCGGCTCGGTGTTGGATGACCGGGACAGCTGGGTCGACCACGTGGACCCGATCGGGTGCGTCCCCGACCAGTGGCCAGCCGTGGATCAGCGCGGCGGTGACGTGGGAGAACACCGAGCCACGACGCAGCCGTGGCGCGATCGCCCGTGCTCGGGCGAGGTGCTGGCCGACGGAGCTCAGCGCGTTCCACTCGTCGGTCGCGATGTACACGCCCGCGAGGAGGCGAACCAGCGACCCCGAGGTGTGCCGGCGTTGCAGGAGTCGCGCGTTGGTCGGGTCCTGTCCGGTGGCACGGAGCAGGTGCGGGCGGTGGGTGCTCTCGTTCATGCCGTGATGTTCGTCGTCGTCCGCAGCCGACGGTGTCGCGACGGGACATCTGTGGACGACGTGGTCTCGACGTGGCAGCTGTGGACGAGGAACCGCGTCGCGAGTTCACGCGCTCACCGACAGTTTGCGGGCGACGGCGCGCGTGAAGTGTCGGTGAGCGCGTGATGTCGGCGCGGGCGGGCGGGCGGCGCGGCGCGACGCGGGCGCGTCAGCGCAGGGTGCTGTGGCGGCGGCCGTAGGCCAGGTAGAGCAGGGCGCCGGCGACCATCCAGATGCCGAAGGCGATCCAGGTGGTGGCGCCGAGGAACACCGCGAGCAGCACGCAGCTCAGGGTGCCGAGGACCGGCACGACGGGGAACAGCGGCACCCGGTACGAGCGCTCCAGGTCGGGCTGCGATCGGCGGAGCACGATGACGGAAACGTTCACCAGGGCGAAGGCGACGAGGGTGCCGATGCTCGTGGCGTCAGCGAGTTCCCCGAGGGGCACGAGCGCGGCGACGATCGTCACGGCGATCCCGATGATGAGCGTGTTCGCGATCGGGGTGCCGGTGCGGCGGGAGACCCGGCCGAAGACCTTCGGCACCAGACCGTCGCGGGACATCGTGAGCAGGATGCGGGTCTGGCCGTACAGCACGGTGAGCACGACGCTGGCGATGGCGACGACGGCGCCGATCGAGAACACGAGGGCGACCAGCGGCTGCCCCGTGACGTCGACGACGATGCGGACGAGCGACGCCTCGGACGACGAGAACGCGGTCCACGAGCGGGCCCCGACGGCAGCGATCGCGACGAGGATGTACAGCGCGGTGATGAGCGCGATGGAGCCGATGATCGCCCGGGGCAGGTCGCGGCGGGGGTCCTTCGCCTCTTCACCCGCGGTCGAGGCGGCGTCGAAGCCGATGTACGAGAAGAAGAGCCGTGACGCGGCGGCGGTGACCCCGGCGGCGCCCATCGGGGCCAGCGGCTCGAAGTTCTGCGCCCGGAACGCCGTGAACGCCACGACGACGAAGAAGACCAGCAGGGCGATCTTCACGATCACCATGACCGTGTTCACCCAGGCGCTCTCGCGGGCACCGGGCAGCAGCACGGCGGTGGCGAGCAGGACCAGGACCGCCGCGGGCAGGTTGACCACGCCGCCGTCGACCGGGGGAGCGGAGAGCGCGGTGGGCAGGTGCAGGCCGAACACGCGGAGGGTCTCGTCGACGTACTCGCTGGCACCCACGGCGACCGCGGCCACCGAGACGGCGTACTCGAGCACGAGGCACCAGCCGCAGATCCAGGCGATGCCCTCGCCCATCGTCGCGTAGGTGTACGAGTAGCTGGACCCCGAGGTCGGGACGGCGCCCGCCATCTCGGCGTACGACAGCGCGGACAGCAGCGCGGCGATCCCCGCGACGACGAACGAGATCCAGGCGGCGGGACCGGCGAGCGGGACCGCGGTGCCGAGGACGACCAGGATGCCGGTGCCGAGCGTGGCCCCGACGCTGATCATCGTGAGCTGCCAGACCCCGAGCGACCGACGGAGCGGTTCACCGTTCACACCGCGGGAGGCTTCGGCCTGCAGCTGCTCGATCGGCTTGCGGCGGGCGAGCTGGGCCCCCAGGGACGTGGGACGTGACGGCGCGGACGACATGGGACCTCGGTGGTGCGGGGACGGGGACGGCACATGCTCGCACGCCCCCTGAACGGGGTCAAATACTGCGGTGCTGTGGACAGGGCGGTCGATGTCCGAGCGCGGGGCTACGGTGGCTCCATGAGCATGGGACACGGCGGGCGAGGCGGCGGTCCGCGCGGGGGCGGGCGCATCTCGAGCGGCGACTTCCGCGCGCAGAAGGCCGCCAACGCCGAGGCGCCGAGGATCCCGCACCTGGTCCGGCGCATCGCCGCGCTGTTCGAGCCGCACCGCCGGGCGATCATGCTCACGGTCGTCCTCGTGCTGATCGGTGCGGCCATCTCGGTCGTGCCGCCACTGCTCACCCAGCAGGCGTTCGACCGTGGGCTGTTCCCGCCGTCGGGTCGCCCCGACGTCCCGGTGCTGATCGAGCTCGTGTCCGCGATGGTCCTGCTCTGGATCGCGAGCGCCGGGGTCGGCGTCTGGCAGACGTACCTGACCGCGACGGTCGGCAACAAGGTCATGGGTGCGATGCGGATGCGCCTGTTCGCGCACCTGCAGCGAATGGAACTCGCGTTCTTCACCCGCACCAAGACCGGCGTCATCCAGTCACGCCTGCAGAACGACGTCGGCGGCGTGGCGAGCGTGCTGAACAACACGATCTCGTCGGTGCTCGGCAACACCGTGACCGTGATCGCCGCCGTGGTCGCGATGCTCCTGCTGAGCTGGCAGATGACGCTGGTCGCCGTGGTCCTGCTGCCGCTGCTCGTGATCGCGCAGCGCCGCGTCGGCCAGGTCCGCGCCCGCATCGCCGCGCAGACGCAGGAGTCGCTGTCCGACATGACGGCCATCACCCAAGAGGCGTTGAGCGTCTCGGGCATCCTGCTGGCGAAGAGCTTCAACCAGCAGGCCAGCGAGACCCGCCGCTACGGGGACGAGAACCGCAACCAGATCACCCTGCAGGTCCGCCAGCAGATGTCCGGGCAGTGGTTCTTCGCGATCGTGCAGATCTTCCTGTCGATCATCCCGGCGATCATCTACGTCGTCGCCGCGTACCTGATCATCGGCGACGTCCCGATCACGGCCGGCACGATCGTCGCGTTCACGACGGTGCAGTCCCGGCTCCTGTTCCCGACGGTCGGGCTGCTGCGCGTGGTCCTCGACCTGCAGACCTCCGGTGCGCTCTTCGCCCGCATCTTCGAGTACTTCGACCTCAAGCCGGCCATCACGGACTCGCCGACCGCCCGGCCCGTGGACGAGTCGAAGGTCGGCCACGTCGCCTTCGACGACGTCGTCTTCACCTACCCCGACGGCGAAGCCGACAAGCCGACCCTGCGCGGGGTGTCGTTCGAGCTCCGCCCCGGGCAGTTCGCGGCCTTCGTCGGTCCCTCCGGCGCGGGCAAGACGACGGTGTCCTACCTGGTGCCCCGGCTGTACGAGGCGACCGAGGGATCGGTGCGGTTCGCCGGGCAGGACGTCCGCGACCTGGTGCACGAGGACCTGATGCGGCACGTCGGCATCGTCAGCCAGGAGACGTACCTGTTCCACGCCACGATCGGCGAGAACCTGCGGTACGCCAAGCCCGACGCCACCGACGACGAGCTCGAGCGTGCGGCCCGTGCGGCGAACATCCACGACACGATCGCGTCGTTCCCGGACGGTTACGACACCGTCGTGGGGGAGCGCGGCTACCGCCTGTCCGGTGGCGAGAAGCAGCGCATCGCCATCGCGCGGGTCATGCTGAAGGACCCGCCTGTGCTCGTCCTCGACGAGGCCACCAGTGCACTCGACTCCATCTCGGAACACGTCGTGCAGACGGCGCTCGACACGGCGGCGGCCGGTCGAACCACCATCTCGATCGCGCACCGGTTGTCGACGATCCGCGACGCCGACGTCATCTTCGTCCTGGACCACGGGCAGATCGTCGAGCAGGGCACGCACGACGAACTCCTCGCCCTCGACGGCACGTACGCCCAGCTGCACCGGCAGCAGAACACGTCGGCGGACGTCGTCCGGCCCTGACCGGTCGTGGTCGCGACCGGGCGCCGGACAGGAGGCCCGTGGCGGCGTCCGCACGGGCCTCCCGTCCGGCGCGCAGCGCGACCAGAGCACGTCGCCCGCCGCGGGATCACGGTGCGTTGTCCGCGCGCGACACATCCCAGCGGGACGCGGGGACCGCGTCCTAGACTCGACGCCGTGCGTTACGCGAACTCCGTCGTCGACCTCGTCGGCGACACCCCGCTCGTCAAGCTCAACCGGGTGACCGAGGGGGTGCGGGCGACCATCCTGGTGAAGGTCGAGTACCTGAACCCCGGTGGGTCGTCCAAGGACCGCATCGCCACCCGGATCATCGACGCGGCCGAGGCCTCCGGTGACCTGCGCCCCGGCGGCACCATCGTCGAACCGACCTCCGGCAACACCGGCGTCGGTCTGGCGCTGGTCGCACAGCAGCGCGGCTACCGGTGCGTCTTCGTGCTGCCCGACAAGGTCGGCGAGGACAAGCGCAACGTGCTGACGGCGTACGGCGCCGAGATCGTCGTGACCCCGACCGCGGTCGCGCCGGAGCACCCCGAGTCCTACTACTCGGTGTCGGACCGGCTCGTGCAGGAGATCCCCGGCGCCTACAAGCCGAACCAGTACGCGAACCCGAACGGTCCCCGCAGCCACTACGAGACCACCGGTCCGGAGATCTGGCGCGACACCGAGGGGCAGATCACCCACTTCGTCGCGGGCGTCGGCACCGGCGGCACGATCTCGGGCACCGGACGGTACCTGAAGGAGGCGTCCGACGGCGGCGTCCGCATCGTCGGGGCCGACCCCGAGGGCTCCGTGTACTCCGGCGGCACCGGTCGCCCGTACCTGGTCGAGGGTGTCGGCGAGGACTTCTGGCCGAGCGCGTACGACGCCGGCGTGCCGGACGAGATCATCGCCGTGTCGGACGCCGACTCCTTCGCGATGACCCGGCGCCTGGCGCGCGAAGAAGGACTGCTCGTCGGCGGCTCGAGCGGCATGGCCGTCGTCGCGGCGCTCCGCGCGGCCCGTGACCTGACCGACGACGACGTCGTCGTCGTGCTGCTGCCGGACGGCGGCCGCGGCTACCTCGGCAAGATCTTCAACGACCGGTGGATGCGCTCCTACGGCTTCGCCGAGACCGACGACGAGCGCACCGTCGGCTCGCTCATCGCCGGCAAGGACGGCCGCCTGCCCGACCTCGTGCACGCGCACCCGGCGGACACCGTGCGCGACGTCGTCGACATCATGACCAAGTACGGCGTCTCGCAGATGCCCGTGCTCAGCGCGGAGCCGCCCGTCGTCATCGGCGAGGTCGTCGGCGCCGTCGAGGAGAAGGCGCTGCTCGAGCAGGTCTTCACCGGCACCGCGAAGATGTCGGACGCGCTCACCGGCTTCGTCGGCGACCCGCTGCCGCTCATCGGCGTCGGCGAGTCGGTCTCCGCGGCGCGTCGTGCGCTCGAGTCGGCCGACGCGCTCCTCGTCGTCGCGGACGGCAAGCCCGTCACCGTGCTGACCCGGCACGACCTCCTCACCTACCTCTCCGAGTAAGGAACCACCGAGCATGACCGAGTTCAGCACCCGGGCCGTCCACGCCGGCCAGGAGCCCGACGAGACCACCGGCGCCGTCATCCCGCCGATCCACCTGACGTCGACGTACGTGCAGGACGGCGTCGGCGGCATGCGCAACGGGTACGAGTACTCGCGCGCCGGCAACCCGACGCGTGACTCGCTGCAGGTCCTCCTGGCCGACCTCGACGGCGGCGTCGCGGCGTCGTCGTTCGCGTCCGGGCTCGCCGCCGAGGACGCCCTGCTCCGCGCCGCGCTGGTCCCCGGTGGCCGCGTCGTGATGGGCAACGACGTGTACGGCGGCACCCACCGCCTGGTGAGCCGGCTGCACGTGCCGTGGGGCGTCGAGCTCGTCGTCGTCGACATGAGCGACCTCGACCAGGTCCGCGCAGCCCTGCAGGGGGCTCCGGCCACCACCGTGCTGTGGGTCGAGACGCCGACGAACCCGCTCATGAAGATCGCCGACATCGCCGCGCTCGCGACCCTCGGCCACGAGTCGGGCGCCCTGGTGGTCGTCGACAACACGTTCGCGTCGCCGTACCTGCAGCAGCCGCTGTCGCTCGGTGCCGACGTCGTCGTGTACTCGACGACGAAGTACCTCGGCGGACACTCCGACGTCGTCGGCGGAGCCGTCGTGCTGGCGGACGAGGAGCTCGCGGCGAAGGTGCAGTTCCTGCAGTTCGGCGCGGGCGCGATCTCCTCGCCGTTCGACGCCTACCTGACCACCCGTGGCATCAAGACGCTCGCGGTGCGCATGGAGCGGCACTCGCGGAACGCGCAGGCCGTCGCCGAGGCGCTCGTCGTCGCGCCCGGCGTCGAGCGCGTCTACTACCCGGGCCTGCCCGACCACCCGGGGCACGACGTCGCCGCCCGCCAGATGCGCGGCTTCGGCGGGATGCTCTCGGTCGCGCTGTCCGGCGGCGCCGAGGCGGCGAAGCGGTTCGCGGAGTCGACGGAGCTGTTCGCCCTGGCCGAGTCGCTCGGCGGTGTGGAGTCGCTCATCGGGTACCCGAGCGAGATGACCCACGCGTCGGTGAAGGGCACCGAGCTGGCCGTGCCGGAGAACGTGGTCCGCCTGTCGGTGGGCATCGAGGACGCCGGCGACCTGGTGGCGGACCTGGAGCAGGCGCTGGCGCGCTGAAGCGGGCCCTGCTGCCGCGGTGACGCGGGCACTGCTGACGCGGGACTCGGGACGCGGGACGCGGGACGCGGGACGCGCCACCGTGTCGTCGGCGCCCACCCCTACGATGTCGTAGGTGAGCACAACGGCGTCGCGGACCAGCCTGCTGAGCGGGCCGTACGCCCTCGCGACGATCGGCATGGTCGCGATCGTCGGCGTCGCGGCGTTCCAGAACCTGGCGATGACGACGATCATGCCGGTGATCAGCCGCGACCTCGACGGCGAGACCCTGTACGCGCTCGCCTTCGCCGCGCCACTCGCCGCCGGGGTGCCCGGCATGGTCCTCGCCGGCAACTGGGCCGACCGCGCGGGCGGACGGATCGTGGCCTGGGTGTCGGCGGTCTTCTTCGCCGTGGGGACCGCCGTGGTGATGCTCGCGCCGACCATGGAGGTGTTCCTGGCGGGGCGCCTCATCGAGGGGTTCGGCGCCGGGGCGATCGACGTGGTGCTGTACGTGCTGGTCGCCCGGATCTTCCCCGCCGAGCTGCACGGACCGGTGTTCGCCGGGTTCGCCGCGGCCTGGGTCGTCCCCGCGCTGATCGGTCCCGCGCTGGCCGGCATCGTCACCGACACCTGGAACTGGCACTGGGTCTTCGCCGGGGCCCTGGTGATCGCGCTGGCCGCGTTCGTCCTGCTCGTGCCGACCCTCGGCCGGTTGCACGCCCCGGCCGCGTCGCTCCGCCCGCCGTGGCAGCGGGTCCGGATCGGGTGGTCGGTGGCCGCGGCCGTGTCGATCCTGCTGCTCAACGTCGCGCCCGACCTGACCCCGTGGGGCATGGTCGCGGCCGTCGTCATCGGGCTGGTGGGCACCTGGTTCGCCCTGCGGCCGCTGCTGCCCACCGGGACGTTCCGCGCCGCGGCCGGGCTGCCGTCGGTCGTGCTGCTGCGCGGGCTCGTCGCCGCGTCGTTCTTCGGGAGCGAGGCGTACGTGCCGTTCCTGCTGCAGGCCGAACACGGGCTGTCGCCGTCTGCCGCCGGGCTCGCCCTGACGGTGGCGGCACTCAGCTGGGCCGCGTCGAGCTGGGCGCACGGTCGTCTGGGGGAGCGGCGGCTCACCGCCCGGCGCACCTTCGGGGTCGGGCTGACGCTGGTGCTCGTCAGTCTGGTGACCGCGCTCGCGGTCGCGACGTTCGACCTGTCGTGGTGGGTGCTGGTCGCCGGCTGGTTCGTCGGTGGTGCGGGCATGGGCGCGATCTACCCGCGCGCCTCGAT
Source organism: Curtobacterium sp. MMLR14_002 (assembly GCF_001864975.1). Lineage (NCBI taxonomy): Bacteria > Bacillati > Actinomycetota > Actinomycetes > Micrococcales > Microbacteriaceae > Curtobacterium > Curtobacterium sp. MMLR14_002. The sequence continues at coordinate 58,775 of NZ_MJGT01000051.1, read as the reverse complement.
GCTGACGCTGCGGTTCTCCGGCGAGGGCGACGACGGGTTCGCGAGCTCGGCCCTGACGATCGCTGATGCCGCGGGCAGCGTGATCGGTCTCGCGGTGACCGGCCTGCTCTTCACCGCGACCGGTGGCGCCGACGGCACCGTGTCGTTCCCCCTGGTGTTCGCGGCGATGATCGGGTTCGCCGCGCTGGCGATCGCGGCCGTCCGACGGCTCGGCCCCGTGCCTGCGCCGGTGACGACAGCCCCGGCAGGCCCGGGCGGAACAGTCCCGTCGCGGACTCCGTCGTCGCACGGCCCGGCCGCCGGGTAGCGTGGCAGACCGGACCGAAGAGGAGACCACCGTGCTGCGCATCGTCGCCGTGACCGTTGCCCTGGCGGCGGCCCTGACCCTGGCCGGGTGCCAGGGCACGACGTCGGCTGCCCCCACACCCGTGCAGAGCACCGACCTGACCAGCTCCGACGGCGGTTTCGACCAGCAGGCCGTGATCGGTGTCGTCCTGGTGCACGACGACGCGGCACTCGCCGACCGGCTCCGCACCGACCTGACGGACGCCGGGTTCCGGCCGGACGTCCGGGTCGCTCCGGCATCGGGTGCAGCGGCGTCGCAGCGGACCGCGGTCGCCCAGCTCGTGCGGAAGGGGGCCAAGGCCCTGCTCGTGCACGCCGCCCGACCGTCCGCGCTGACCGGCGTGATCCAGACCGCCCACGACGCCGGGGTCGTCGTCGTGTCCCTCGGTGATCCGCTGCCCGCGACCGGCACTGGTGGCGACGGGGTGTCCGCCGACTACCGCGTGCCGTCGGGGGGCGACGACGCCGACACCGCGGCGACGGCGGTCGACGTCGTGGAGTCCCTGCAGCGCGGCGAGAAGCCGGAGACCGACCCGACGGACGGCGACACGACGGACGCCGAGTAGGAGCGGTCCGCTCAGCTCCACCACGCGGGGAACGACAGCGTGATCGTCTCGACCAGCGCCTTCCGCGACCGGCGGGGCCCGGCGAGCCAGGCCTCGATCGCCCCGACGAAGCCCTGCGCCACGAACCCCGCGGCGACGTCGTCGAGCAGGTCGGGCCGGTGGGCGGGGTCGAGCTCGCGGATGTGCAGGGCGCTCGACACCGTGAAGTGCTCGACGAGCAGCCGGTGCAGCGAGGCGTCGTTCGGGTCCGGCAGCGCCTTGCCGTAGATGTCGCGGTGCGTCGTCACGTGCTCGACGACGGCGTTGATGCCGCGCCGGGTGATGGCCGCGAGCTCATCGGCTCCGGCGCCCCGATCGGCGGCGGCCCGGCGCTCGTCGGCGTCGTCCTGCCGGATGCGGTCGAGTTCCGGCGTCAGGACGTCGGCGAGCAGCGACCCGGGGGAGACGGCGTGCGAGTAGAACGTGGCCCGGTTGATGCCGGCGGCACGCGTGACGTCGGCGACGGTGATCTCCGAGACCGGTCGGTCCGCGGCGAGTCGCAGGATCGCCTCGCGCAGCGCTGCAGTGGTGTGCAGGATCCGGGCATCCACCATGACGCCCACCCCCTTCTGATCCGCTTCACCCGGAAGGCCCCCGAGCAACCCGACGCTACCGCATGGTCCGCGCCGGGCCGAGGGGCAGCACGAGCCGCTTCACGCGGGCGGCCGGCACCGGCGGCGCCGAGCAGGCACCGGCGACCGTAGGATGGTTCCGCGGACGAATCGATTCGATCGACCCGCGATCACCCCCGCCCCCTCATCGTCGAAGGACTCCTGTCTCGTGACCGCGCCCGCCACCACCGGTTCGCTCCGGGTCGTCCTGCACCCGGGAGACTCGCTCTCCCGCGGGCAGCGACTCGTCTACGTCTTCGTCCTGGGCGCCCTCACGGCGCTCGGGCCGTTCACGATCGACCTGTACCTGCCGGCGTTCCCGGCGATCAAGGACCAGTTCAGCGTCACCGACGGCGCGGTCCAGCTGACGCTCACCGCGACGACGCTCGGCTTCGCCATCGGGCAGCTCCTGGTCGGCCCGTGGAGTGACAAGGTGGGCCGCCGACTGCCGCTGATCATCGCGACGACGGTGCACATCGCCGCGTCGATCGGTGCCGCGACCGCGCCGGACATCGAGCTGCTCGCGGTGTTCCGCGTGCTGCAGGGCATGGGCGCCGCAGCCGGTGGTGTGGTCGCGATGGCGACGGTGCGTGACCTGTTCGGCGGCAAGCCGCTGGTGCGCATGTTGTCCCGCCTGGCGATGGTGAACGGCCTCGCGCCGATCCTCGCGCCGCTCATCGGTTCGCAGATGCTGCAGTTCACCAGCTGGCGCGGCATCTTCGTCTTCCTCGCCTGTTACGGCCTGGCGGTGGTCATCGCCTCGATCCTGCTCATCGTCGAGACCCTGCCGCCGGCCCGCCGGCACGAGGCGGGGCACTCCACCATCGGCCAGCGCTACAAGGCGCTGTTCTCCGACCGGATCTTCGTCGGCGTCGCGCTCATCGGCGCCATGGTGTTCAGCGGACTGTTCTCGTACCTCAGCGCGTCACCGTTCCTGTTCCAGCAGGTCTACGGGCTCGACGCGCAGCAGTACGGGCTGCTCTTCGCCGTCAACTCCGTCGGGGTCGTCCTCGGCGTGCAGATCTCGTCGCGGCTCGCCCAGCGGGTCGGTCCGCAGTGGATCCTGGCGTGCTCGACCGCGACCCTGCTGCTGGCGTCGCTCGCGATCATCGTCCTCGACCAGCTCGGGGCCGGTCTGGTCGGCGTGCTCGTCCCGCTGTGGTTCTTCATCGCCGCGTGCGGGTTCTCGTTCCCGCTCGTGCAGGTCATCGGTCTCGCCGCCCACGGGAAAGAGGCGGGAACAGCCGCCTCGGTGCTCGGCGCCCTGAACTTCGGCGTCGCCGGGCTCATCTCGCCGGTGGTCGGTTGGCTCGGCATCACGACGGCCACCCCGATGGCGATGGTGATGGCGTCGACCGCCGCCGTCGCGATCCTGATGCTCTGGTTCGTGGTCCGCCCCCGGACGGTCCCCGCGCTCACGCACTGACGACCCGGACCGCCGCGCGCTCCGGTCCCTAGGCTGTGCCCATGAGCGACGCGACGGAGCGGGCACGGGCGGCTGCCGAGGCAGCGAGACAGGCCGCCGACGAGGCACGTCGGCTCGCCGACGAAGCGGCGCGGCGAGCCGAGGAGCTCGCCGCCGCACTGGCGGCGGAGGAGCAGGCGGTCCTCACCGCGGACGCGGAACCCGCGGTCGTCGGGTCCCCGCCACCCACCGGCCTGGAGGCGCGGCTCGCGCCCGACGCGGAGCCCGCCCCTGCGGCCGCACCGGCTCCCACCACCCCTGCCGCGGCGGTCGACGCGACCGCCCCGGATCCGGTGGCGACGGCGGCGACCGGCACCGTGCCTCCCGTCCGTGCAGAAGCCGGCCCGCTCGGACCGGACGCGGTCGCGGCCATCCGTGACGGCTACGCCGTCGACGGCGGCGCGATCGAACTCGGTGCCCTGGTCAACGGCGCAGCGGTGCCCGAGGTGCAGGTCCGGATCCCGCTCGCGATGCTGAACCGGCACGGGCTGGTGGCCGGGGCGACCGGCACCGGCAAGACCCGCACGCTGCAGGTGCTCGCCGAGCAGATCGCGGCGAACGGGGTGCCGGTGTTCGCCGCCGACGTGAAGGGCGACCTGTCGGGTCTGGCCGTCGCGGGACAGGCGAACGACAAGCTGCTCGACCGCACCGCGGGCATCGGCCAGCAGTGGCAGGGTGTCGCGAGCCAGGCCGAGCTGTTCTCACTGGGCGGGCAGGGCACCGGCGTGCCGATCCGTGCCACCGTCTCCGGGTTCGGGCCGCTGCTGCTGTCGAAGGTGCTCGGCCTGAACGACACGCAGGAGTCCTCGCTCGGGCTGGTGTTCCACTACGCCACGCAGCAGGGTCTCGCGCTGGTGGACCTCGACGACCTGCAGAGCGTGCTGACGTTCCTGGTGAGCGAGCAGGGCAAGGGGGAGCTCGCCGAGCTCGGGGGCCTGTCGAAGCAGACCGCCGGGGTGATCCTGCGGGAGCTCGTCACCTTCGCCGACCAGGGGGCCGACCAGTTCTTCGGCGAGCCCGAGATCGACACGCAGGTGTTCCTGCGGACGGCGGCGGACGGGCGCGGGATCGTCAGCCTGCTCGAGGTGCCCGGTGTGCAGGACCGGCCGGAGGTCTTCTCGACGTTCCTGATGTGGTTGCTGGCGGACCTGTTCAACGAGCTGCCGGAGGTGGGCGACCAGGACGAGCCGAAGCTGGTGTTCTTCCTGGACGAGGCGCACCTGCTGTTCACCGGGGCGTCGAAGGACTTCACCGAGCAGATCGTGCGGACCGTGCGGCTCATCCGGTCGAAGGGCGTCGGGGTCTTCTTCGTGACGCAGACCCCGAAGGACGTGCCGAACGACGTGCTGGCGCAGCTCGGGTCGCGCATCCAGCACCAGCTCCGCGCCCACACCCCGGACGACGCGAAGGCGCTCCGGGCGACGGTGTCGACCTACCCGACGAGCGACTACGACCTGGGCGAGGTGCTCACGTCGCTCGCGACCGGCGAGGCGATCGTCACGGTGATGAACGAGCGGGGCGCGCCGACCCCCGTCGCGTGGACCCGGCTGCGCGCACCCCAGGGGTCGATGGACCCGATGCCGGCCGACGAGATGGCCGCACGGGTGCAGGCCTCACCGCTCCTGTCGACCTACGGCACCCGCGTCGACCCGGACTCAGCGCGCGAGGTGCTCGCGCGCCGGATGGAGTCGGCGGCCGCTGCGGCCGACGCCGCTGCCGCAGCCGACGAGGCCGCTGCTACCGCGGCGGACGCGTCGGCGGATGCCCAGCAGGAGTACGAGCGGCAGCAGCGGGAGTTCGAGCGGGCCGAGCGAGCGTCGGAGGCGCGGCGTTCCGATCGGTCCGGCGGCTCCGATCGGTCGGGCGGGACGCGGCGATCCGGGACGCAGCGGTCCGGGACGCGGCGAACCGCGGGTGACCCGCTGTCGGACCTGCTCGGCTCCGGGCTGGGCGGGACCATCGCGAAGGAAGTGGTGCGCGGGATCTTCTCGACGCTGCGGCGTCGGCGCTGACGGGTGCCGCGTCGACGGGTGCCGTGCTGACGGGTGCCGCGTCGACGGGTGCCGTGCTGACGGGTGCCGTGCGGTGGCCGCTGGCCGGTCCGCCGGTGGGTCAGCGGGCTTTGAGGCCGGCGAACTCGACGGCGAGCAGCCCGCCGACGACCAGCACGACGAGGCCGCCGACGAGCAGGAACGCCGACCGCTGCTCGTACCAGGCGCGGCTCGTCGGGTAGCGCTTCGCGAAGGTGCGGGCGGAGACCGGCCGCGACTCTTCGACGACCTGCACGCCGAGCGCGTCGACGACCCGGTCGAGCCCGTCGTCCCCCCACACGTCGGCGCGGAGCCGGAAGAGGTGGGTGCCGGTCCGGTCGAAGGCGACGAGTTCCCGGACGGTCCGGTCCACCGACGAGCCGAAGGTCGTGGCGAGCACCAGGCTGTGCACGCGCTCGCGGGGGATCCGCCGGTGCGCCGTGAGGACCCCGCGGATCGTCAGGCCGTCGTCGTCGATCCCGATGAACGCGGTGTGCAGTCGCACGAACACGATGCCGACGGCCGCGGCCATCGCGACGACGATGCCGGCGAACACGGCCCACGTGCGGAACGGGAACGAGACCCAGACCAGGGCGACGGCGAGCGGCACGGCCGAGAAGGCGATGCTCAGCGCGGTGGAACGGACGAGGGACCGGCGCGGACGGAGGACCGTGTCGAAGACGGCGGGCCGCACGGGCACTGCGGGCACGGTGGTGTCCCCCATGGCGCGTCTCCTCGTCCCCTCGGGTGTTCCGGGCACGCTGATCAGCACGCCCTCCGAGCGACGCCCCTGCCGCTCGATGCACCGCGGTCGGCTCGTCCCGGAGCCGTTCGCTCGGCCAGCATAGGCGACCGGCGGGTACCGGGGACAGCCCGTTCCACCCCTGGTCGGCGTTTCCCGGCCAACCGAGGGGGAACAGGGCACGCGCTCGTCCGCAGGGTGGGGGACCGATCGACTGTGGAACGACGAAGGACCCGCACCGACCGGTGCGGGTCCTTCGTGGTGGTTCGGTGTTGCTCGCTGCGGAGAATGGGGGATTCGAACCCCCGAGGGCTTGCACCCAACACGCTTTCCAAGCGTGCGCCATAGGCCACTAGGCGAATTCTCCTGACACCGTCTCGCGACGGCGACACCCAATGGTACAGGTTCTGCGCGGTGCTCACGACCGCGTGTCGTCGGCACCGGTGCTCCCAGATGTCGTGACATGTCCGGCGACTACCCTGGGCCTCGTGTCGACCCGCATCTACATCACGTCAGCAGAAGGGCACACGGGCAAGAGCACCGTCGCCCTCGGTGTCCTCGAGACCCTCGCCCGGTCCGTCGGCCGCGTCGGCGTGTTCCGGCCCGTCGCCCGCTCGGTCGTCGAACCCGACTACGTGCTCGAGTTGCTGCTGCAGCACACGGCCGTTGGCATCTCGTACGACGACGCGGTCGGGGTCACCTACGACGACGTGCACGCCGACCCCGAGGCGGCGCTCGGCACCATCGTCACCCGGTTCGCCCAGGTCGAGCGGCAGTGCGACGCCGTCGTGGTGCTCGGGTCCGACTACACCGACGTGGGCAGCCCCACCGAGCTGTCCTTCAACGCGAAGGTCGCCGCGAACCTCGGCGCTCCGGTGCTCCTCGTGCTCGGTGGCCGCGACGCCGCCGAACGAGCGGCCCGCACCCCCGAGGGCATGGCGCAGGTGGCGGACGTCACGACGAGCGAGCTGCGGGCGGCACACGCGCAGCTGTTCGGCGTCGTGGTGAACCGTGCCGACCCGGACGCCCTCGCCGCCATCGTGACGAGCGTCGAGCAGGCCGTGCACGACGACCACCCGGACGTGCCGGTGTGGGCGATCCCCGAGGACCGCGTGCTCGTCGCCCCGACCGTCCGCGCCCTGCTGCAGGCCACCGGCGCCACCCTGGTCCGCGGTGACGACGCCCTGCTCGACCGCGAGGCCCTCGGTACCGTCGTCGCGGGCATGAGCATGGAGAACGTCCTGCCCCGGCTGATCGAGGGCGGCATCGTCGTCGTCCCCGGTGACCGGAGCGACGTCCTCATCGCCACGCTGCTCGCCAACCAGTCCGAGACGTTCCCGAGCCTGGCCGGCGTCATCCTGAACGGCGGGTTCGAGATCGCCCCGCAGGTGTCGCGGCTGCTCGAGGGCCTGTCGAGCTCGCTGCCGATCGCGCAGAACGACCTCGGCACGTACGACACCGCCCTCCGGATCACCCAGACCCGTGGCCGCCTGGCAGCCGACTCGCCACGGAAGGCCGACCTCGCGCTCGCCCTGTTCGAGCAGCACGTCGACGCCGAGGCCCTGCGCGACCGCCTGCAGCTCGCCCCGTCCGGGGTCGTCACCCCGCTCATGTTCGAGCACGGCCTGCTCGACCGGGCGCGCAGCTACGGCAAGCGCATCGTCCTGCCCGAGGGCGAGGACGACCGCATCCTCCGTGCCGCCTCCACCCTGCTGCAGCGTCAGGTCTGCGAGCTCACGATCCTCGGCGACCCCGCCGCGATCCGGACGCGGGCGACCGAGCTCGGCCTCGACCTCGAGGCCGCGCAGCTCGTCTCGCCGTTCGACCCCGAGCTGCGTGAGCGCTTCGCCGAGGAGTACACCCGGCTCCGCGCCCACAAGGGGATGTCGATCGAGCTCGCCCGCGACACCGTCACCGACGTCTCGTACTTCGGCACGATGATGGTGCAGCTCGGGCTCGCCGACGGCATGGTCTCCGGCGCGAAGCACACCACCGCGCACACCATCCGGCCGTCGTTCGAGATCATCAAGACCCGTCCGGACACCTCGATCGTGTCGAGCGTGTTCCTGATGGCGCTCGCCGACCGCGTGCTCGTCTACGGCGACTGCGCGGTGATCCCGGACCCGACGAGCGAGCAGCTCGCCGACATCGCGATCTCGTCCGCCGAGACCGCGACCCAGTTCGGCATCGACCCCCGCGTCGCGATGCTCAGCTACTCCACCGGCGACAGCGGCTCCGGCGCCGACGTCGACAAGGTGCGCGCCGGCACCGCGTTCGTGCGGGAACGCCGGCCCGACCTGCTCGTCGAGGGCCCGATCCAGTACGACGCCGCAGCCGACCCCACGGTCGCGTCGACGAAGATGCCGGACTCCCCGGTCGCCGGGCGGGCGACGGTGTTCATCTTCCCGGACCTCAACACCGGCAACAACACGTACAAGGCCGTGCAGCGCTCGGCCGGCGCCGTGGCGATCGGCCCGGTCCTGCAGGGCCTGCGCAAGCCGATCAACGACCTGTCGCGCGGCGCCCTGGTGGGCGACATCGTGAACACCGTCGCGATCACCGCGATCCAGGCCGGCACCGCGACCGACGCGGCCTGACCGCCCGACCCGCACCGCGCCTCCAGGCCCGACAGAAAGTGACCACCCCGTGACCGCAGCCCTCGTCGTCAACTCCGGCTCGAGTTCGTTCAAGTACCAGCTCATCGAACTCGAGGACGAGCGCACGCTCGCCTCCGGGCTCGTCGAGCGCATCGGCGAGTCCGCCGGGGCCTGGAAGCACACCAACGCGCTGACGGGGGAGTCGTCGTCCAACGACGCCGCGTCGGTGCCCGACCACGCGGCCGGGTTCCAGGCGATGATCGACGCGTTCGCGAAGGTCGGGCCGTCGTTCGACGAGCACCCGCCCGCCGTCGTCGGCCACCGCGTCGTGCACGGCGGCACCACCTTCGACCGCGCGACGGTCGTCACGGACCAGGTCGAGCAGCAGATCGAGGACCTCAACAGCCTCGCGCCGCTGCACAACCCCGCGAACCTCGAGGGGATCCGCGCCGCGAAGCAGGTCTTCTCGGACGTCCCCCACGTCGCCGTGTTCGACACCGCGTTCCACCAGACGATGCCGCCGCACGCGTACACGTACGCGATCCCCGCCGACCTGGCCGCCGAGTACGGGATCCGCCGCTACGGCATGCACGGCACCAGCCACAAGTACGTCTCCGAGCAGGCCGCGGAGTTCCTCGACCGGCCGCTCGCCGAGCTCAAGACGATCGTGCTGCACCTGGGCAACGGCGCCTCGGTCGCGGCGATCGACGGCGGCAAGTCCATCGAGACCTCGATGGGGCTCACCCCGCTCGAGGGGCTCGTGATGGGCACCCGCTCCGGTGACCTCGACCCCGCGGTGCTCATCCACCTGCACCGCGAGGCCGGGATGACCTTCGACGAGCTCGACACCATGCTCAACAAGCGGTCCGGCCTGCTCGGCCTGACCGGCAACGGTGACATGCGGGACGTGCAGGACGCCGCCACCAAGGGCGACGAGCAGGCGGAGGCGGCGCTCGCCGTGTACCGCCACCGCATCCGTCGATACGTGGGTGCCTACACGGCGCAGCTCGGCGGGCTCGATGCGGTCGTGTTCACCGCGGGGGTCGGCGAGAACAACGCGCTGCTGCGGCGGCGCGTGCTCGCGGGGCTCGAGCACCTGGGCATCGAGATCGATCCGGACCGGAACGAGCTGGCATCGCGGGACGCCCGCCGCATCTCCACCGACGGCTCACGGGTCGCGGTGCTCGTGATCCCGACGAACGAGGAGCTCGAGATCGCCCGGCAGGCGGCTGCGGTCGCGCTCTGACGCGTGGCGCCGTGCCGCCGCGCGGCGCGGCGCGTCGCGGCGTTGCGGGGGCACGGTGCGGTGTTCGTGGGCTGGTGCGGGGTTGCCTGGTGGGTGCGCGCTTGTGGCGCGGCACGGGGCGTGGAAGTCCGCACGGGGTGAGTAGGTGCGCACGGTGCGCGGCCCGGCACCTTCGGCGAGGAGCTCGCACGGGGTGGCGAAGCGCGCACGGTGCGGGCGGCACCGACGGGTCAGGTGAGCGCGTTCAGCGCCGCGGGGATCGGGGTGTCGCCGCTGGTGACCTCGAACTGCACGCCGACCGCGGCGTCGTCGAGCAGGGCGTGCAGCACGACGGTCGCGACGTCCGCGCGGGGGATCGAGCCGCGCGGGACCGTCCTGCCGACGTGCACGGTGCCTTGCGGCGGCGTGTCGAGCAGGCCGCCGGGACGCACGATCGTCCAGCGGAGGCGTCGGGCCCGCAGGTTCGCGTCCGCCTCGGCCTTCGCCCGCAGGTAGACCTGGAACACCGCGGCGTCGTCCTGCGCGGGCACGACGGCGAGCTCGGGGTCGTAGGTGTCGGCCGCCATCGCGGAGATCATCACGTACCGCTCGATGCCGGCACGCTCGGCGGCGTCGGCGAGCAGGATCGCACCGTCACGATCGACGGTGAGCTTCCGTTCGGCGCCGCTGTTCGGCCCGGCACCGGCGGCGAAGACCACGGCATCGACACCGCGCAGGCGGAGCGCGAGGTCGTCGTCGCCGAGCTGCTCCAGGTCGGCGACGATCGCACGCGCCCCCTGTTGCTCGACGTCGGCCACGTGCGCGGGGTTGCGGACGATCGCGACGGCGTCGTGGCCGGCGTCGGTGATCTGGCGGGCGAGGAGCAGGGCGATCTGGCCGTGTCCTCCGGCGATGGCGATCTTCATGTGTTCGAGTCTGCCCGTCGCGTCCGGTAGACTTCTCGGCGGCTCCTCACGTGACGCCATCCAGGCCAAATCCCCCAGGGCGGAAACGCAGCAAGGGTAACCAGGCTCTGGCGGGTGCGTGAGGAGTCTTCTTCGTTCCGGGTCGAGTCGGCTCCCCGGTGTCGCCCCCCGTTCGGGAGGTCTCGCGTCCTTTTTCGTCGATGTTTGCGGACAGCTTCCTGATCGTGTGTAAAGATCTGCCTCAGGAATCCCCAACCAGGATTCCGACACTCCACCGCCTCACCAGCGGAGGAGCCTCCGCCGCCTCACCAGCGGTGGATTCCGAGGATCAGGTGGCGGGTGCGCCCGCCAGGAAAAGAGACACGCATGCGCAGGCACGCGTCGCTGCCCGGTACCCCCGTACCCTCCGCAGCGGACGAACGGACACGACGGATCACCCGCGCCGACGGCCGAGCTCGAGGACGAGCGACGGACGGTCGGCGGCTCCTCCTGCGCGGCGGCGTCGTCGCCACGGTGACGGCGCTCATCGCCGCCACCGTGGCGATCCAACCCGCTGCGGCCGCCCAGACCGACGTCGCCGAGGCCGAGGGGCTGCTGCTCAGCGGCTCCGGCATCGTGAACGCCGACGCGGTCGCCCAGCTCGGCGGCGCGTACTCCGCGCGGGGCGCGACCTCGGGCGGCGGCACCACGAACCAGCCGCTCAACCTGACGGCGCTCAACGCGGTCGGGGTGAACCTCGGCAACGACGTCAACCTGCTGGGCCCGAACGGCATCCTGACCCTCGGCGTCGACGGCCAGTACGCCACGACCTCGGCCACGGGTGCGACCGCGTCGTCGGGGCTCCTGACGAACGACGGCGGCATCGGGGTCGGCACGGGGTCCGGCACCGGCGCCGCGACGCTCGACCTCAACCCGCTGTTCTCGCGCGTCGGCGCCGACACCACGGTGCTGTCGAACGCGCAGCTGCGGGTCGGGGCCCTGGCGTCCCGGATCCAGGCGACGCGCGGCACCACGGTCGGGACGACGACGGACTACCGGATCGCCGGCGCGGACCTGAACCTGACGAGCCCGGCGGTCGCCGGACTCAGCACCGCGCTCCGGAGCGACCTGCGCACCTTCTCGGGCACGGTGAACTCCGCGGTCGGCGCGAACGGCGCCCTCGCCGGCACCACGACCGCCCTGACCGCCGAGATCCAGCGGCTGCTCCGTGGCACGACCCTCGGCCTGGTGAACGTCAACGGCACGAACGTCACCGCGGCCGTGGACCTGAACCTCGACGACACCCTGACCCGGGTCCTGCAGGAACCCCTGACCGACGGCGCCGTGACGATCACACCGGCGACGGGCGCGATCACGGTCGACCTCGACCAGCTGACCACGCTGAACGGCCAGCCGGCGAACACGCCGGTGCTGACCGAGGCGGCCGTGAGCTCGATCAACCGGAGCATCACGACGATCCTCGGCACGCAGCTGCCGACGTCCCTGCAGACCGCGGTCGTCAACACGATCAACTCGACCGCCGTGCGGGTGAACGTCACCGCGAACGTCAACGCGGCCGGCCTCCCGCTCGCCGGACTCGCGCTGCGCGCGGACACCACGCTCGGCGCCCTCGCCGGCACATCGCCCGCCACCGCGACGGTGACCGCGACCGGTGGCCCCCTCGGGCTGAACGCGCTCGGCACCCTGCTCGCCCCGGCGGTCAACACCGTGGTCATCCCGGCGCTGCAGACCATCGTGCGTCCCCTGGTGACGGGCACGGCCCTGACGAACCTCGGCACGACGCTCACGGCGACGACCTCGGCCGTCTCCACCCTGCTGAGCCCCGTCGTGCTGCTGCTCCGCCAGGTCATCGACCTCACCGTGAACGCGCAGGACACCACCGGCTTCCGCGAGCCCCGCGGGTACGACACCGGATCGCGAAGCGTGCACGCCCTGCGGCTCTCCGTGCTCCCCGGGGCGAACGTCGCCACCGTGGACCTCGCCACCTCGACCGTGCGCGCCGCGGCGTTCGCGGCTCCGACCATCACGGCACCCACGGCCGGACAGCAGTTCACCGTGCCGTCGGCGACCTCGACCCGCAGCGTCGTCGTGAGCGGGGCCGGCGAGCCCGGCGCCGCCGTGGCCGTCAGCCTCGGCGGCACCCTGACCGGCACCGCGACCGTCGCTGCCGACGGGACCTGGACGACGACCATCGCCGACGTCCCCACCGGTGCGTACACCGCGACCGCGACCCAGACGGTCGGCGGCACGGCAGCAGGCACCGCGACGCAGGACTTCTCCGTCGTCGCCCAGCGCGCACTGACGATCACCACCCCCACGGCCGGTCAGACCTTCACCACCACGGGGGAGACCGCCCCGGTCACCCTGACGGGCACCGCGACGGCGAACGCGCGCATCAACGTCGACCTCGGCGGCGGCGTGACCGCGACGGGCACGGCGGACGACGCCGGCGCCTGGAGCGTCACCGTCCCCGAGCTCCCGGTCGGCGAGCAGACGGCGAGCGTCACGCAGACCGTCGGCGACACGACCTCGGCACCCGTGACCCGGTCCTTCCGGGTCGTGGCCGCAGCCGGCCTGACCGTCGACACCCCCACGGCGGACCAGGACTTCCCGCTCGCCGGCGACACCCGGTCCGTCCCGTTCTCCGGCAGTGCCCAGGCCGGTGCCCGCGTGGACGTCGACCTCGGTGACGGCCTGACCGCCACCACCCGCGCGAACGCCGACGGCACCTGGTCGACGAGCGTCACGGACGTCCCGGCCGGGGAGTACTCGGCCGAGGTCACCCAGACCGTCGGCGGCACCACGAGCGCCGCGGTCACCCGGGACTTCACCGTGACGGCGGCCCCCGCGCTCACCATCGACGAGCCGGCCGACGGCAGCACCATCACCGTCGCCGACGAGCGCTCGACCACCCCGGTGACGGTGTCCGGCTCGGCCGCCCCGAACGCCCGGGTCACCGTCGGCATCGGTGGTTCCTTCACCGCCGCGGTCACCGCGGACGAGGACGGCGCCTGGACGACCACGTTCGTGGGGGTCCCGGTCGGCGACCGCACCGCCACGGCGCGTCAGAGCGTCGACGGCACCACGTCCGGCCCGGTGGAGACCACCTTCACCGTCGAGGCGGGCGACCCGCTCGCGATCACCGCGCCCGAGGACGGCGACGTCATCACCGTCCTCGACGCCGACACCACCACCGACCTCGACCTGGCCGGCACGGCCGAGGCCGGCGCCGAGGTGCGGGTCTCGCTCGGCGACGGGCTGACCGCCACCACGACGGCCGACGACGACGGCACCTGGACGCTCACCGTCACCGACGTCCCGGTCGGTCGGTACACGATCTCGGCGACGCAGACCGTCGGCGGGACCACCTCGCCGGCCGTCCGCCAGGTCGTCACGGTGCAGGCGGGCGCCCCGCTCGCCGTCACCGCTCCGGCGCAGGACGCCACCGTCACGGTCGCCACCGACGACTCCGTCGTCGACGTCACCGTGCGGGGCACCGCGCAGCCCGGCGCCCGCATCGAGGTCGTCCTGGACGACGGCGACGTGGTGTCCACCACGGCGAACCCGCAGGGCGCCTGGTCGGTGGTCCTCAGCGACGTCGGCACCGGCGACCACACCGCGACGGTCACCCAGACCGTCGACGGTGCGACCTCGGCACCGGTCGACCGTGACTTCGCGGTCGAGGCCGGCGACGAGCTCGTCATCGTGGCACCGGGTGACGCCCAGCAGGTCCCCGCCGGCACCGGCGGTCAGGCCAACGTGGTCGTCCGCGGCACCGCGGAGCCCGGCGCGACCGTCGCCGTCACGATCGACGAGGGCGCCCCCGTCGAGGTCGTCGCGGACACGGCCGGCAACTGGGAGCTCCCGACCACGCAGCTCGGCATCGGTGAGCACACCGTCGAGGCCGTGCAGACCGTGAACGGCACCGACGGCCCGGTGGTCACGCGTGACTTCACCGTGGTCCCCGGCAACGCCATCGTCATCGACACCCCGGCGAGCGGCGCACGCTTCGTCGTGGTCGACGCCGACGCCACCGCGACCGTCCGGATCACCGGCACGGCCGAGCCCGGCGCCGCGGTGACCGTCTCGGTCGGCCCCGGCACCCGGTTCACCACCACGGCTGACGACGACGGACGCTGGGCGGTCGACGCCACCGGTCTCGCCCCGACCGGCGTGTACACGGCGTCCGCGAGTCAGGAGGTCGAGGACGTCGTGACGAGCGCCGTCCCGATCACCTTCGAGGTCGTCACGGCCAACGCGCTGACGATCACCGGTCCGGCCACGGACCCGATCACGGTCGCCGGACCGGACGTCGTGCGCGACGTCACGGTCACCGGCACCGGCCAGCCCGGCGCCGCGGTCACGGCGACCCTCGCCGGCTCCGAGGACCAGGAGACGACGGTCGGTGCCGACGGCACGTGGTCGGTCACGTTCCCCGACCTCGGCGTCGACGAGCACAAGGTCGAGGTCACGCAGACCCTGGCCGGCACCGTCTCCGACCCGCGCACCTCCGACCCGGTCGAGCGCACGGTCACGATCGAGGCCGCCGACGCCGTCACGATCACCGCACCGGGGACCGACGCGGTCCTGCTCGTGCCGGACGCGGACGCGACGCGCGACGTCGTCGTCACGGGTTCGGCCGAGCCGGGCGCGCCGGTGACGGTGCGACTCGGCGACGACGAGGCGACCACCACCGCGGACGCGGACGGCGACTGGACGGTCACGTTCGGTGGGGTCGGTGTCGGCACCCCGACGCTCACCGCCAGCCAGACGGTCGGCGGGACCACCGCCTCCAGTCCGGACCAGACCGTCACGGTGCGGGCCGGGACCGCGCTCGCCATCGTGACCCCGGAGGACGGCGACGTCCTGACGGTCGCCGACACGTCCGGCACCGCCGACGTCGAGGTGACCGGTCGGGCGCAGCCCGACGCCGAGGTGACGGTCCGGATCTCGACCGGCGAGACCGAGACGGTGACCGCGGACGAGGACGGCCGGTGGGAGACCACCTTCCAGGACGTCCCGGTCGGTGACCACCGCGTCACCGCGACGCAGGTCGTCGGCGGGCAGACCTCGACGCCGGTGACGGCGGCGGTGTCGGTCCGTGCCGGAGCCCCGCTCGTCGTGTCCACCCCGCGGGGTGCCACCACCGTCACGGTGGCGGACGACGACGCCACCACCGGGGTCGACTTCGCGGGCACCGGTGAGCCGGGCGCGACCGTCACGGTCGACCTCGGCGACGGCGGGACCGCCACGGCGACCGTGGACGAGGACGGCCGCTGGGCGACCACGGTCGAGGACGTGCCCACCGGTTCGTTCACGGCCTCGGTCACGCAGGCCCTGAACGGCACCACGAGTGCGGCGGTCGAACGACCGGTGTCCGTGGTCGCCGCCGCGGACCTCACCATCCGTGAGCCCGGCGACGACCCGATCACGGTGGCCGACGGCGACGCGACGACGACCGTGACGGTCGCCGGTGACGCCCAGCCCGGCGCCACGGTGACGGTCACCGTCGACGACCGCGACCCCGTCGAGGTCACCGCCGGTGACGACGGCTCGTGGAGCGTCGACGTGCCGGACCTCGGTGTCGGCGAGCACACCGTCGAGGTGACGCAGACCGTGGACGGCTCGACCTCGACCACGCCGGTCGAGACGACCTTCGAGATCGAGGCGGGCGCGCCCGTCGTCATCACCGAGCCGACGGCCGACCAGGAGTACACGGTCGCCGACGGGGACGGCACGACGACGGTCGACGTCGCCGGCACCGCCGAGCCGGGCGCGACCATCGTGGTCGACCTGGGCGACGGTCGCACCGAGTCGACCACCGCGGACGACGACGGCGCGTGGAGCGTCTCGGTCCCCGGTGTGCCGGCCGGCACGACGACCGTGAGCGTCACGCAGCGCATCGACGGCACCGAGTCCGCGCCGGTGACGGTGGACGTCCGCGTCCTCGTCGCCGACCCGATCACGATCGCCACCCCGGCGGACGGCACCACGATCCGGGTCGCCCAGCGTGACTCCGTCGCGACCCTCACCGCCGCGGGGGCTGCCGAGCCCGGTGCCGAGGTCCGTGTCACGATCGACGGCGGCGACGCCCGGACCGTGACCGCGACCGACGCCGGTACCTGGAGCGTCGACCTGCCGGACACCACCGTCGGCGAGCACACGATCCGTGCGACCCAGACGGTCGACGGCTCGACGTCCACGGCGGTGCGCAGCACCTTCACCGTCGCCCCCGGTGCGGCGCTGACGGTCACCGCCCCGGCGGACGACACCACGTTCACCGTGCCGAGCACCGAACCCACCGCGACCGTCCCGGTCGGCGGCGAGGGCCAGCCCGGCGCGTCGGTCCGCGTCGTCCTCGACGACGCCGACCCGGTCGTGGTGCGTGTCGGCACCGACGGGCGGTGGGAGACCACGCTGACCGACGTGCCGGCGGGCGAGCACACGCTCGTCGTCACCCAGGTCGTGAACGGCACGACGTCCGACCCGATCGAGCGCGACGTGACCGTCGTGGTCGCCGCCGCGGACGCGATCGTTGTGACCAGCCCGGCCGACGGCACCGACTACCGGGTGCTCGGCGGTTCGACCGACGTGCGCGTGACCGGTACCTCCGCACCGAACGCCGCCGTCTCGGTCCGCATCGACGACGGCACCGCGGTCACCACGACCGCGGACGACGACGGTACGTGGTCCGTGACGGTGCGGGACGTCGCCGAGGGATCCCACACGGTCGCCGCCAGCCAGACGGTCGACGGTGCCACCACCGACGCCCCGCAGGTCGGCTTCACCGTGACGGCCGCGACGCCGGTCGTCATCTCGAGCCCGACCGACGGCCAGGCGTTCCCGACCACGGGGTCGACGACGTCGGTCCCGGTCAGCGGCACCGCCGAGCCCGGCGCGACCGTCACGGTCGACGTCGACGGCCGGACCGCCACGACGACCGCCGGCGACGACGGTTCGTGGACGGTCACGATCGGTGGTGTCCCCCTCGGGGACCACACGGTGTCGGTGACGCAGACGGTCGGCGGTCGGACCTCCGACCCGGTGACCGCCGACGTCACGGTCGTCGCCGCGCAGGAGACGGGCATCGTCATCACGAGCCCCGACCCCGGGCAGCTGATCCAGGCGGACGGCTTCGGGGACACCGGCTCGTTCACGGTGACCGGTCAGGCCACCCCCGGCGCCGCGGTGACGGTGACCCTGTCCACCGGGCAGGTCCGCACCACCACCGCCGACGACGAGGGTGCGTGGAGCGTCGTGTTCGAGCGCGTCCCCGAGGGGGAGTGGACGATCAGCGCCACGCAGTCGGTGAACGGCACGACCTCGGCAGCGCCGCAGGTGCCGATCGTGATCGACACCCTGGAGCCGCTCGCGGTCACCTCGCCCACCCCGGGTGAGCAGCAGATGGCGGACGAGGACGGCGGGGTCGACTGGATGGTCACTGGAACCGCCGAGCCCGGCGCGACCGTCACCGTGCAGCCGATGGGGCGCGACGCGGTCGCGACGACGGTCGACGACGACGGCGAGTGGGCGACCACCGTCTGGTTGCCGGTCGGCGTGCACATGCTGCGGGTCACCCAGTCGGTCGGCGGGTTCACCTCGCAGGCGCAGATGGTCCGCGTCATGGTGATGGACGACGCCGTCGACCCGGAGGAACCGGGCACGCCCGGCACCCCGGGGACGCCCGGAACGCCCGGAACGCCCGGAACGCCGGGTGCACCCGGTCTGCCCGGGACGCCGGGGACCGGCGGCGGCTCCGGCACCGGGACCGGCACCGGCATCGGCGGTGGCTCCGGGAACGGCTCCGGCACCGGGATCGGTGGCTCCGGCAACGGCACCGGTGCCCTCGCCTGGACCGGCGCGGACGTCGTCCCGATCGCCGGCACCGCGGCGGGCCTGGTGGCCCTCGGGTTCCTGCTGCTGGGGCTCTCCCGCCTCGCCGGCAGGCTCCGTCGCCGCACCCGCGGCTGAGTCCGCACCAGCGTCACACACCGCGCCTCCCGCCCGTCGACCAGACGGACGGGAGGCGCGGTGCCGTCCGGGCGCTCGGCCCACCGCCGACGGGTGGTCCGGCCCGGCGGGACGACCTGTGGACGGGCACGCGGGTTGTCGGTCGTGACGGCTACCCTTGTCGCGTGGTCACCGCCCTGTATCGCCGTTACCGGCCCGAGAACTTCGCCGAGCTGATCGGGCAGTCGCAGGTCACCGACCCGCTCCGCACGGCGCTCCGCACGAACCGCGTCAACCACGCCTACCTGTTCAGCGGGCCCCGTGGCTGCGGCAAGACGACCTCGGCCCGCATCCTCGCGCGCTGCCTGAACTGCGCCGAGGGCCCGACCGACACCCCGTGCGGCGTCTGCCCGAGCTGCGTGGAACTCGCCCGCGACGGCAGCGGTTCGCTCGACGTCATCGAGATCGACGCCGCGAGCCACAACGGTGTCGACGACGCGCGTGACCTGCGCGACCGTGCCGTGTTCGCCCCGGCTCGCGACCGCTACAAGATCTTCATCCTCGACGAAGCGCACATGGTGACGCCGCAGGGCTTCAACGCACTGCTCAAGCTGGTCGAGGAACCGCCGGAGCACGTCAAGTTCATCTTCGCGACGACCGAGCCCGAGAAGGTCATCGGCACCATCCGGTCGCGCACCCACCACTACCCGTTCCGGCTCGTCCCGCCCGCGGTGATGCTCGAGTACATCGAGCAGCTCTGCACGCAGGAGTCCGTGTCGGTGGCCCCCGGCGTCCTGCCCCTGGTGGTGCGTGCCGGCGGTGGATCCGTCCGTGACACCCTGTCGCTGCTCGACCAGCTGATGGCCGGCAGCGAAGACGGTGCGATCGCCTACGAGCGTGCCGTGGCCCTGCTCGGCTACACCGACGCCGCCCTGCTCGACGACGTCGTCGACGCCCTGGCCGTCGCCGACCCGGCGTCCGCGTTCGCCGCGATCGACCGCGTCGTGCAGACCGGACAGGACCCCCGCCGCTTCGTCGAGGACCTGCTCGAGCGCCTGCGCGACCTGATCGTCGTCGCGGCGACGAACGAGAGCGCCGCCGCCGTCCTGCGCGGGGTCTCGCCGGAAGAACTCGACACCATGAGCCGCCAGGCCGGGGTCTTCGGCGCGACCGGGCTCTCCCGTTCCGCCGACATCGCGAACCGGGCCCTCACCGAGATGACCGGCGCGACCTCGCCCCGGTTGCACCTCGAGCTCATGACGGCCCGGATGCTCGTGCCCGAGGCCGACGACACCCAGCGCGGAGCCCTCGCCCGCGTCGAGCGCCTGGAACGTCGTGTCGGGGTGGGCGACGTTGGCGGGCACGACGCCGGTGGACACCAGGCCGGCGCCGGCGAGCAGTCCGCTCCCGCCGTCGCCGCTGCACCGCGTCGTGAGCAGCCGGCAGCCGCGGCTCCCGCAGCGCCTGCTCCCTCCCTCGCCCCGACGCCCGCTCCGGCAGCGGCGCGTGCGAGGCCCGAGCGTCCCGTCGAGCAGCCCGCCGCGCCGCAGGCCGACTCCGGAGCCGTGGCCCGTGACGCCGCAGCGTCGTGGGCAGCGGTCGCTCCGAGCACTCCTGGAGCGCCCGGACAGACCTCGACCGAGCCCGCGAAGCCCGAGCCCTCGAAGCCCGCGGCCGAGCCGGTCAGCCCGTCGTCCACCGGTCAGGGCACGACGATCGGTGACGAGCCCGCCGTCCGGACCGTCGGTGCCGTCGGCTTCCAGCAGATGCGCGACTCCTGGCCGCAGATCGTCGAGCACGTGCAGCACGCCAAGCGTTCGGCGTGGTCGGTGGTCGTCACGGCGCAGGTCACCGCGCTCCGCGACGACGTGCTGACGCTGACGTTCCCGAGTCAGCAGGACGTCGCCTCGTTCAAGGAGATGTCCGACCCCTCGGCGAGCGTCAGCGAACTGCTGCGCGCCGCCATCGTGGACGTCCTCGGTCTGCGCGTGAAGTTCGTCGCCCGCGGGCCCGGACAGCAGCAGCGTCCCCAGCAGCAGCAGCAGTCGGCTCCGGCACAGCAGGCCGCACCGGCCCAGCGTCCGGCCTCCGCTGCGCCGGCGCCCGCCGCCGCCGCGACCCCGACCCCGACCCCGACCCCAACGCCCGAGCCCGCAGCACCGGAGTCCCCGGCACCGGCATCCGCTGGTGAGCCCACGCCGACGGCTGCCCCTGCCGCGGAGCCGAAGGCCGCGTCGGCAGCACCCGAGCCGAAGGCAGCCCCGGCGCCGACGGCAGCGCCGACCGCGTCCGCCCCGCAGCGCGGCCAGGCACCGGCCGAACCGACCCCCGCTCCCTCGGGAGCGCCGGTGACGGACTGGGCGGTCGCGACGATCCCCGCCAGCGACCCCACCTCCGACGCCGTCCCGGAGTCCGTCGAGCCCAGCTGGGCAGCACCCTTCGGCACCGTGCCGGCGTCCGCGCCGGTCGCCCCCGCCGAGACGAGCACGCCCCAGCCGGCCGAGTCGGCACCGTCGGCCGCACCCGCGCGACCGGGCGCTGCCACGGCCGGGCAGCCCGACGGCCCGACCACCCCGGGTCCGCAGGCGGCGTCCGGAGCGGGAGCCGTGCCTCCCGGCGGTCCCGTCGTGCCGGGCGTCCCGGTCGACGACTACCCGCTCGACGACGAACCGTACGACGACGGCGCCCCGTTCCCCGACCCGGGGATCGGACGCGTCGCAGCGCCAGCAGCACCCGCAGCCGCCGCGCCGGCAGCCCCCACGCAGCAGGCCGCCCCGCAGCGTGCGGCCCAGCCCGCCGCCGCTCCCGCGCGCACCGCACCGCCCGCACGCCGCGCCCCGGTCGCCGGCCGGTACGGCGAGGCCGTCGTGCGTGAGATCCTCAACGCCCAGTTCATCGAGGAGACCGCTCTCCACCAGGACGGTGCCTGATGTACGACGGGATCGTCCAGGACCTCATCGACGAGTTCGGTCGCCTGCCCGGCATCGGCCCGAAGTCGGCGCAGCGCATCGCCTTCCACATCCTGCAGACCGAGTCGTTCGACCCGAGCCGGCTGTCCGAGCTGCTCGCCGACGTCAAGGAGCGGGTCCGCTTCTGCGAGATCTGCGGCAACGTCACCGAGAACGTCCAGTGCAGCATCTGCCGCGACCCGCGCCGCTCGCCGGCGACGATCTGCGTCGTGGAAGAGGCGAAGGACGTCGCGGCGATCGAGCGCACCCGGGAGTTCCGCGGGCTGTACCACGTTCTCGGCGGGGCGATCAGCCCGATCGACGGCATCGGTCCGGACGACCTCCGCATCCAGCAGCTCATGACGCGCCTGGCCGACGGCACCGTGGCCGAGGTCATCATCGCGACCGACCCCAACCTCGAGGGCGAGGCGACGGCGACCTACCTCAGCCGGCTGCTCGTCCCGATGGGCATCCGCACCACCCGGCTCGCGTCGGGGCTGCCGGTCGGCGGCGACCTGGAGTACGCCGACGAGGTCACGCTCGGTCGTGCCTTCGAAGGGCGCCGCGTCGTCGGCGGCTGACCGCCACGCAGGATCCTTGCGTCGGGGCCCGCTCGCACGCAACATCCCCGAAACACCGACTACCATTGTGAGACCGCGAGACCTCGCGGTGTCGCCGTCTCCGGGAGTACCAGCCAGTGGCCTTGATCGTGCAGAAGTTCGGTGGTTCATCCGTCGCGGACGCCGAGAGCATCAAGCGCGTGGCGAAGCGGATCGTCGAGACGAAGAAGGCCGGCAACGACGTGGTCGTGGCGGTGTCGGCGATGGGCGACACCACCGACGAACTCGTCGACCTGGCGCACTCCGTCACGCCGATCCCCGCCGGCCGTGAGCTCGACATGCTCCTGACCGCGGGGGAGCGCATCTCGATGGCGCTGCTCGCGATGGCGATCAAGAGCCTCGGGGTCGAAGCGTCGTCCTACACCGGCAGCCAGGCCGGCATGCTCACCGACGCCCAGCACGGCAAGGCCCGCATCGTCGACGTCACCCCGAAGCGCGTGCGCGAGGCGCTCGACTCCGGCCACGTCGCGATCGTCGCCGGGTTCCAGGGCTTCAACCGCACCACGGGCGAGATCACCACGCTCGGCCGCGGCGGCTCGGACACCACCGCCGTCGCCCTCGCCGCAGCACTCGACGCCGACGTCTGCGAGATCTACACCGACGTCGACGGCATCTTCACCGCCGACCCCCGCGTCGTACCGAAGGCCCGCAAGGTCGACCGCGTCACCAGCGAGGAGATGCTCGAGCTCGCAGCCTCGGGTGCCAAGGTCCTGTACATCCGCGCCGTCGAGTACGCCCGGCGGCACGGCGTCACCCTGCACGTCCGGTCCTCGTTCAACAACAACGAGGGCACCATCGTCTACAACCCTGCCGAGGGGGAAACCGTGGAAGAACCGATCATCACCGGGATCGCCGGAGACCTCTCCGAGGGCAAGATCACCGTCGTGGGGGTCCCGGACCAGCCGGGCAAGGCCGCCGAGATCTTCACCAACGTGGCACGCGCCGGGGCGAACATCGACATGATCGTCCAGAACGTGTCGGCGGCGTCGACCGGGCGGACGGACATCTCGTTCACCCTGCCGAAGGACCAGGGCCAGACCGTGCTGACGGCGCTCGAGGTCGCGAAGGCCGACATCGGCTACGAGAGCATCCAGTACGACGACCAGATCGGCAAGCTCGCCCTGGTCGGCGCCGGCATGCGCACGAACGCCGGCGTCTCGGCGCAGCTGTTCCGCGCCCTGCACGATGCGTCGATCAACATCGAGATGATCTCCACGTCCGAGATCCGCATCTCGGTCGTCACCCGCGCCGACACCCTGAACGAGGCGATGCGCGTCGTGCACAGCGCGTTCGGCCTCGACGCCGACGCCGAGGCCGTCGTCTACGCCGGCACCGGCCGCTGACGCCCGCCGACCCGTCGATCCGCTGAACCACCAGGAGCACCGCATGAGCACCCTCACCGTCGCCGTCGTCGGCGCCACCGGCCAGGTCGGCGCCGTGATGCGTCGCCTGCTCGAAGAGCGCGCGTTCCCGGCCGACCGGGTCCGCTTCTTCGCGAGCGCCCGTTCCGCCGGCACGACGCTGCCGTTCCGCGGCGAGCAGATCGTGGTCGAGGACTCCGAGCTCGCCGACCCGTCCGGCATCGACATCGCGCTGTTCTCCGCCGGGGCCACGGCCTCGCGGGCCCTCGCGCCGAAGTTCGCCGCCGCCGGGGCACTCGTCGTCGACAACTCGAGCGCCTGGCGCATGGACCCCGACGTCCCGCTCGTCGTGAGCGAGGTGAACCCGCACGCCATCGACCAGGCGCCGAAGGGCATCATCGCGAACCCGAACTGCACGACCATGGCGATCATGCCGGTGCTCAAGGTGCTCGACACCGAGTCCGGGCTCCGCCGACTCGTCGCCACGACCTACCAGGCGGTCTCGGGTTCCGGGCTCGCCGGGGTCGAGGAACTCCTGGGCCAGGCGAAGGCCGCGCTCGAGCAGGACACCGCGGCGCTGACGCACGACGGATCCGCCGTGACGTTCCCCGAGCCCGTCAAGTACGTCCGCCCGATCGCCTTCGACGTCGTGCCGCTCGCCGGCAGCATCGTCGAGGACGGCCTGGGCGAGACCGACGAGGAGAAGAAGCTCCGGAACGAGAGCCGGAAGATCCTCGAGCTCCCCGACCTGCTCGTGGCCGGCACCTGCGTGCGCGTTCCCGTGTTCACCGGGCACTCCATCTCGGTGCACGCCGAGTTCGAGCGTCCGCTCTCGCCCGAGCGTGCGACCGAGATCCTGTCGAGCGCACCCGGAGTCGAGCTCTCCGACGTCCCGACCCCGCTGCAGGCCGCCGGCCAGGACCCGGCGTTCGTCGGCCGCATCCGCGCCGACCAGTCCGCGCCCGAGGGCCGCGGCCTCGTCCTGTTCGTCAGCAACGACAACCTGCGGAAGGGCGCCGCGCTCAACGCGGTGCAGATCGCTGAGACGATCGTCGCGCGCCGCTCCGTCGACGCGTAGCGCGCCCCGAGCGCGACCAGCAGACGGACAGGAGGCCCGTGGCGACACCGCCACGGGCCTCCTGTCCGTCTGTCGGGTGCCGCCGGTAGGATCGACGGGTGGCAGAGCAGCAGGTGGACCCCATCGACGTCGTCCTGATCGGCGGAGGCATCATGAGTGCCACGCTCGGGGCCATCATCCACAAGCTCGAGCCCAGCTGGAAGATCCGCGTGTACGAGCGGCTCGGCACGGTGGCGCAGGAGTCCTCGAACCCGTGGAACAACGCGGGCACCGGGCACTCGGCACTGTGCGAGCTGAACTACACGCCGGAACTGCCGGACGGTCGCGTCGACATCGCGAAGGCCGTCACGGTGAACGAGCAGTTCCAGGTCTCGCGGCAGTTCTGGGCGCACCTCGTCGAGACTGGTGTGCTGCCGGAGCCGTCGAACTTCATCAACCCCACGCCGCACATCTCGTTCGTCTGGGGCGAGGCCAACGTCGCCTACATGCGCGCCCGGTACGAGGCCATGCGGGACCACCCGCTCTTCGC
Source organism: Curtobacterium sp. MMLR14_002 (assembly GCF_001864975.1). Taxonomy (NCBI): domain Bacteria; kingdom Bacillati; phylum Actinomycetota; class Actinomycetes; order Micrococcales; family Microbacteriaceae; genus Curtobacterium; species Curtobacterium sp. MMLR14_002. The sequence continues at coordinate 33,743 of NZ_MJGT01000051.1, read as the reverse complement.
GGGCATCGAGTTCTCGGACGACCCGGCGCAGATCCGGAAGTGGGCACCGGCGCTCATCCCCGGCCGCAAGAAGGACCAGCCGATCGCGGCGACCTACTCGGCAGCCGGCTCGGACGTCGACTTCGGGTCGCTCACCCGCCAGCTCTTCGACCAGCTCGAGATCGACGGTGTCGAGTTCGAACCCTCGCACCAGGTCACCAACCTGACCCGCTCGAAGGTGTCCGAGGGCTGGGTGCTCAACGTGCGCAACGAGATCGGCCGGTCGACGCAGCGCATCGCCGCGAAGTTCGTCTTCGTCGGCGCCGGTGGCGGAGCCCTGCACCTGTTGCAGAAGTCCGGCATCCCGGAGATCCGCGGCTACGGCGGCTTCCCGGTGTCGGGCGAGTTCCTGCGCACCGACGACCCCGAGGTGGTGCAGAAGCACTCCGCCAAGGTCTACGGCAAGGCCAGCGTCGGTGCCCCGCCGATGTCGGTGCCGCACCTCGACACCCGCATCGTCGACGGTGGGTCGTCGCTGATGTTCGGGCCGTACGCCGGGTTCAGCCCGAAGTTCCTGAAGCAGGGCTCGGTCCTCGACCTGTTCCGCTCGATCCGACCGCACAACCTCCGCCCGATGCTGAGCGTCGCGTTCTCGAACTTCGACCTGGTCCGCTACCTGGTCGGCCAGCTCCTCGCGTCGAAGCACACCAAGTTCGAGGCGCTCCGCGACTTCATGCCGAGCGCCGAGCCCGAGAACTGGCACCGCATCACCGCGGGGCAGCGCGTCCAGGTGATCAAGCCCGACAAGGACAAGGGCGGTGTGCTGCAGTTCGGCACCGAGGTCATCACCGCCGCCGACGGCTCGATCGCCGGCCTGCTCGGAGCGTCGCCGGGTGCCTCGACCGCCGTGCCGATCATGCTCACGATGCTGCGCCGGTGCTTCCCGGACCGGTGGGACAGCTGGCAGGACGACGTCAGCGCGATGGTGCCGACCTACGGGCAGGACCTCGGGGACGACCCGGCTCTGGCCGACGCCACGCTCGAGCGCACCGCGAAGGTGCTCGGCCTGCACCACTGAGGCCTGTCGTGGCCCGCGCCGGTTTGCGGTCTGTTCGAACGTGTGTTCGAATGGCGGCATGCGGTGGAGTGGACAGGCGATCGACGCCGAGCAGAGCGACGCGCTGCCCGGGATGGAATCGAACAGCGGGTTCGTCCGGAGCGTGACGACGCCCGAGTTCGCCGGGGTGACCTTCCACGAGGTCCTCGCGAAGAGCGCCCTGAACCGGGTGCCGAGCGCGGACGGGTCGGGCACGTACGGCTGGACGATCAACCCGTACCGCGGGTGCAGCCACGCCTGCGTGTACTGCTTCGCCCGCCCGACCCACACCTACTTGGAGTTCGACGGCGGCGCCGACTTCGACCAGCAGATCGTGGTGAAGACGAACGTCGCCGACGTGCTGCGTCGTGAGCTCGGCAAGCCCTCGTGGGACCGCCACCCGGTGGCGCTCGGCACGAACACCGACCCGTACCAGCGGGCCGAGGGGCGGTACCGGCTGATGCCCGGGGTGATCGAGGCGCTGGCGGAGTCGCGCACCCCGTTCAGCATCCTGACGAAGGGCACGCTGCTGCGCCGAGACCTGCCGCTGCTGGCCGAGGCGGCGAAGGTGGTGCCTGTCGACCTCGCGATGTCGATCGCCGTGTACGACGACTCGCTGCAGCAGTCGGTCGAGTCCGGCACCCCGACGACGTCGGCCCGGCTGGCGACCGTGCGGGCCATCCGCGACGCGGGGCTCGACTGCGCCGTGTTCCTGATGCCGGTGCTGCCGTACATCACCGACACCCGGGCGCACCTCGACGACGCCATCGGTCGGGCGACCGCGGCCGGCGCGACGAGCATCATGTACTCGGCGCTGCACCTGCGGCCGGGCGTCAAGCCGTGGTGGTTCGAGTGGCTCGGCCGCGAGCGACCCGACCTGGTGCAGCGGTACCGCGCGATGTACCTCGACAACACCTACGCGCCGAAGGACTACCGACTGTGGCTGTCGGAGCGCATCCGCCCGATCCTGGCGGCGCACGGGGTCGGACTGGGGCGAGTGGACCCGGCGACGGGGTCGATGGGCTTCTCGGAACCGCGGACGCTGCAGCCGGGCGTGCCGCAGGGGCTGGGCACGGGCGGGCCGCAGGCGCTGCCGCAGGAGCAGTCGGTGCCGACGGTGTCACCGCTGAAGCGCGCCGACCCCGGGTTCGACCAGCGGCTGCTCCGGCCGGCTCCGGCGCAGACGCTGTTCTGAGGGGCGTCCGTCCGGGTCGTGTCCGGTCCACGTTCGGGGGACAGCAAGACCCCGGTCCGGGCCGCTATCATCGTGCGGGTCGCCGCACGGCCCCGGATTCGGGGTACACGGCCGCTGCTCCGGTGGTTGGATCGTGGACGGCGCCCTCGCCACCCGGAAGGATCCACCTCGTGCTCGGCATCCCCACGCACCTCGCACCGCGAGTGAACGCGTGGTCGACCGTGCGCGCATTCCACGCCGGCGCCATCGGCTCGCTGTTGGCCGCGGCCATCACGCTCGTGCTCTACGGCCTGTCCGAGCCCGGGGTGCAGGTCGTCGGCACGGCGCTGGCGGTCGTCCCGATGCTCGCCATGATCGGCGTGCACGTGCAGTTCGGCAACCGCGTCTCGGCGATCGCCTTCCTGGCCGTCGGCGGTGTCTGTGCCTGGTGGTTCGCCGTCGGGGTCCAGCAGCAGGTGCCGACCGGGTGGGTGACCTCGTACCTGATGTCCCTCGTCGTGATCCCGCTCATCCTGGTCGGGGGAGCAGGCGCCGTGCCGAGCCGCGTCGTGCTGTGGTCCTTCGTCGGCTTCCTGACCGGACGACTCGCCACGTGGATCGCCATCGTGCAGGCCGATCAGTCGCCCCGTCCGCTCATCCTCGCCTGGGTCACGCTGGGCTTCGTGGTCGCGCTCGTGCTCTTCACGACCCGCAGCACCGGGCGGAGCGAACGGGTGCAGCCCGAGCTCCTGCGTTCTGCCCGTGAAGAACACGTGTCCGCGTACCGCGCGGGGGTCGAGGCCGAGGCGTCCGCGATCCTGCACGACACCGTGCTCAACCACCTCGGCGCGATCGCCCTCGCGCCGGACGGCCCGATGGACCCGCACCTCGCCGAGACGGTCGACGCCGACGTCGCGGTGCTCACCGGCAAGGGGTGGCTCGCGCCGGCCGCCCGCCCGCGTCCCGGGGCCGCGGCCGAGGCGTTCGGCACCATGGTCGACGAGCACCGGACGCTCGGGCTCGACGTGACCGTCTCGGGTGACACCTCCGCGCTCGAGCGCCTGGACCAGCGTGCGCTGTCGGCGGTGGTCCGGGCCGTCGGCCAGTGCCTGGCCAACGTGCGGAAGCACGCGGGGACCGACGCCGCAGAGGTCAGCGTGTTCGACGACAGCGCGTCCTGCACCGTCATGGTCGTCGACGACGGTCGTGGGTTCGACGAGGACGCCACCGGAGCCGACCGGATGGGCCTCCGCGGTTCGGTGCGAGAGCGGATCGGCCGGGTCGGCGGTGACGTCCAGATCTGGTCGTCGCCCGGTTCCGGCACGAGCGTGATGATGACCGTGCCGTACGGACCGGTCACCGGCGCGGTCACCGTGCCGGCGGTCAGCGACGGCCGGGGGACCGAGCGATGACGGCGGCTCGGCAGCGCGGGTCCCGCCGCACCGCGCAGCAGTACGACCCGCTCGGCGCGATGGGGTCGCGACCCCTGGCCGTCGTGCTCGGGGCCGGCAGCGTCGTCTGGGCCCTGCTCGTGTCGATCTTCGACCGCGACGTCGTGGGCAGCCCCACGCTCAGCGCCCTCACCGTGCTGCTCGTCGCGGCCTCGGCGGTGGTGGTGCTCGCTGCCTCGAGCCCGTTCCGTGCGCCCTTCCCGCGCTCGGCGTTCGTCGCGCACGTCGGGTTGCTCGGCCTGGCGTCGGTGACGAGCGTCGCCGCGCAGTGGGGACCGGACCGCAGCGCCCTGAACGACTTCATGTCCCTGATCACCGCGACCGGCATCGTCATGGTCGCGCCGTACCGTCCGTGGACCGACCTGACGATCGGCGGGCTCGTGCTGGCCGCGGTGAACGCCGTGACCTGGGGTGCCGGTGCTGCGGAGTTCCCGCACGAGGTGCCGGTCGCCGTCGCGGCGTTCCTGGCCGCGGCCCCGACGCTCGTGCTGACCGCCGCGTCCGCGGTGTTCGCCTGGACCTTCGCGGGGCTCGCCGAACGGGTGCAGATCCGTGCCGGGTCGTACTCCGTCGCACGCGCCGAGCGGGACGGCATCGCGGCGAGCGTGCAGCAGGACCGCTCGACGATCCTGTCCCGCGACGTCGCCCCGTTCTTCGCCGAGCTCCGCACACGCGACGTCATCACCGACGCCGACCGTGCCCGTGCCCGCGCGATCGCCGACGGCATCCGCGCGTCCATGGTCGCCGACGCCGACCGCACCTGGTTCGAGCACGCCGTCCGGGTCGACGGCGGCCAGGCGCCGGTGGTCGACGACCCCGACGGCCTCATCGCGACGCTCGACACCGACCAGCGGGCGGTCGTCCGCACGTTCGTCCGTGCGGCCCTCCGTGCCTCGACCGTCGACCCGGCCGGCTTCCGCGCGACGGTGCGACGAGCGGACACTCCGGCGGGCCCGGCGCCCCAGGCCCGCCCGGCGGACCACGCGGCCCCCGCGGCCCGGGCAGCCCTGGCGGCCCGACCCGCGCAGGCACCCGCACCCGCTCGTGTGTCCGTCGAGATGGAGCTCGCCGTGGCGGACTCCGACATCGGCATCCACCGCACCTTCGACCCCTACTTCGCCGTCCTCCGCGTGACGTTCCCCGACCTCGACGTCGCGGTCCGCCCTTCCGCCCTCGCACTAAGGTTCTCCTATGACCAGCACTGACCCGAACAGGCTCTCGGAGGGGTCGCCGTCCCTCCCGAACCCGGGAGCACGACGTGTGCGGCTGGCCATCCTCGACGACCACGAGGTGCTGCTGGACAGCCTGTCGAGCTGGATCGCGGTGAACGCGTTCGACTTCGACCTGGCCCTGACCGCGCACACCTGGCTCGAGATGGTCCACAGCGACAGCTTCCCGACCGACCTGGTGTTCCTGGACTTCCAGCTCAAGGAACCGGTGTCCATCGAGGCCCGTGTCCGCACCTGCCGTGCCGCCGGGGCGAAGGTCATCGTGCTCTCGAGCGTCGACAGTCGCGAGTCCCGCGACCGCGCCCTGGCCGCCGGCGCCGCGGCGTTCCTGTCGAAGTCGCTCCCGATGCGCGAGGTCATGGACGTCGCCCGCGAGATCATGGGCGTCGCCCGCGAGACCCCGCAGCCCCGTGAGTGGCGTCCGCTGCCGACGGGTGCCGCCGCGCACCAGCGGCCGAAGCTCAGCGCCGGCGAGGAAGAGGCGCTGCGGCTCTACGTGTCCGGCTACTCGACGAACGAGGTCGCCGCGCAGATGAACGTGCAGTACGAGACCGCCAAGACCTACCTGCGTCGCGTGCGCGAGAAGTACAGCAAGGTGGGCCGCCCCGCCTCGAAGAAGTCCGACCTCATCCGTCGGGCCGCCGAGGACGGGTTCCTCGCGTAGTGGCGAAGCTCTACTTCCGCTACGGCGCGATGAACAGCGGCAAGAGCACGGGCTTGCTGCAGGCCGCCTACAACTACGAGGAGCGCGGGCACCGGGTGCTGCTCGCCAAGCCCGCGGTGGACACCAAGGGCGACCGTGAGATCGTCTCCCGCCTCGGCGTCACCCGGACCGTCGACATCGTGTTCTCGCCGGACGCCGACGTGCGCCAGGCGGTGACCGCCGCCGGGGCCGTCGACCCCGAGTCGGACCGCCTGGACGGCATGGTGCGGCCCGTCAGCTGCGTGCTCGTCGACGAGGCGCAGTTCCTCACCCCGCGGCAGGTCGACGACCTGCTGCGCATCGCGGTGCTCGACGAGATCCCGGTCATCACCTACGGCATCCGCACGGACTTCCGCACCGAGGCGTTCCCCGGCAGCGCCCGCCTGCTCGAGGTCGCGCACTCCCTCGAAGAGCTGAAGACCATCTGCCGCTGCGGCCGCAAGGCGGTCTTCAACGCCCGGACGGTCGACGGCCGGTTCGTCTTCGACGGCTCCCAGGTCGCGATCGACGGCGTCGACGTCGCCTACGAGTCGCTCTGCGCCAACTGCTACCTGACGGAGTCCGGCGGCCGCCTCGACGGCGCCTGACCGCTCGTGCCGGCTGGTGACGACACGCGCTCGGATTCGTAGAGCGGTCGCGTCACGTCGGGTGATGCGCCCTGATCGCGTCCGCCCGCCGGTCACGACACCCCGCTGGGGTTCGCCGACCGGTCACGCCGCGTTGGCGGTGCGTCCGTCGAGCGACCGGACGTGACCGGTCTGCGAGCCGCGCGCGGCACGTCGTGACCGCTCGGCGTCCGAGACGGAACCGAAAGGCGGCCGGGAGGCGCGGCGCGGCCCCGCCACGGGCCTCCCGGTCGCCGTGCCGCGCGTCCAGGGCGCCCCGCATGCGTCAGCCGGGTGGTCACGAACTGTCGCTGCCGTCGCGTCCAGCCGACGGCTGTTGACCTGTCGGCGACCGTGCGACGGCACGTCCTGACCGCTCCACGTACCGGTCTCGGGTGGAATGCACGTGCGTCGACGCGCGTTGGTGACCACATGACCGACGACACCCTGCACCTGTCCGTCCTCGACCTGGCCACCCGCGAGTACGGCCAGTCCAACACCGAGGCCCTGCAGGGGTCCATCGACATGGCCGTGCACGCCGAGCAGCTCGGGTACGAGCGGTTCTGGGTCGCCGAACACCACGGGATGCCGGGCATCACGTCCTCGGCCCCGGCGGTGCTGCTGAGCGCCGTGGGCGCGGCCACCTCGACCATCCGCATCGGATCCGGTGGCGTCATGCTGCCCAACCACGCGCCCCTCGTCGTCGCCGAGCAGTTCGGCACCCTCCGTGCGCTGTACGGCGACCGGGTCGACCTCGGGCTCGGGCGCGCTCCCGGCACCGACGGTGCGACGGCGATGGCCCTCCGCCGCACGGACCGACTCGACGTCGACGACTTCCCGGACCGCCTGGCCGACCTGATCGGGTTCTTCACCGGCATGGGCGCGGAGAACCCGCTCGCCGGCATCCGCGCCGTTCCGGGCTACGGCGACGTGCCGGAGTTCTGGCTGCTCGGGTCCTCCGGCTACAGCGCCCAGGTCGCCGGTGCGCTCGGCATCTCGTTCGCCTTCGCCCACCACTTCGCGTCGGACAACACCGAGGCGGCACTCGCCCTGTACCGCGATTCGTTCCGTCCGTCGCGCTTCCGCCAGACGCCGAACGCGCTGATCGGTGTGCAGGTCGTCACCGACGAGGACCCCGCCGTCATCGACGAGCAGAGCGCCCCGGGCATGATCTCCTTCATCCGGATGCGCTCCGGCCGGAAGCCCGAGCCGGTGTCGATGGACGAGGCGCGCGCGTACGAGTTCAACGACCTCGAGCGTCGGTTCATCGCGGCCCGCACCGAGCGTCAGGCCTACGGCAACGCCGAGCAGGTCGCGGAGAAGATCAACGCGCTCGTGGCGTCGACCGGGGCGAACGGCGTGATCGTCGCGCCCGGTGCCGCGCAGGCACGGTACCGGCACCAGGCGCTCGACGTCGTGGCCGGGCTGCACGCCGCCGGCAAGCTCGTGCCCGCGGGTGCGTCGGTCTCCGTCTAGGTCGCTTCGTGAGCAGGAATGGTCGGGTGTCCGCTGGGCACCCGACCATTGCTGCTCACGAAGTTCCGTGGCGCTTCAGCTGAGCAGGCCCAGGCGCGTGGCTGCGGCGACCGCCCCGACGCGGGAACCGACGTCCAGCTTGCGGAAGACGTTGTAGACGTGCCGCTTGACGGTGCCGATCGCGAGCTGCAGGTCGGCGGCGATCTCGGCGTTGGTGCGCGCGGCGGCGAGGAGCCGCAGGACCTCGAGCTCGCGGTCGCTCAACGGTGAGCCGGCTCGGGCCTCGGTCACCAGGTCGACGGGGAACGTGACGGGTGCCGCATCGGCGTGGGCTGCGCGGGCGATCCGGTCGACGAGTTCGCGGCTCGGGGTGTCCTTCGTGACGAAGTCGACCGCGCCGGCATCGAGCAGGGTGCGGCGGAGGACGGCATCCCGGTGCATCGTGAGCACCACCACCCGGATGTCCGGGCGGGTGCGGCGAACCGTGGCGATCGTCGTCCGTGCAGGCGGGCCGTCCAGCTCGACGTCGAGCAGCAGGACGTCGATCGCGGCGGCCTCGGGGGAGTCGAGCACCTCGGCCGGTCGCTCGCCGTGCGCCACGACGCGGATCGTGGGTACCGCGGCCAGGATCGTGGCGAGTCCTTCGCGGAAGAGCCGGTGGTCGTCGACGATGGCGACGTGGGTGACGGTCACAGGGTGCCACTCGGGATGGTCAGGCGGACGGTGGTGCCGTGGTCTCGGCTGCCGCGGACGCTCTCGACGTCGAGCCGGGCGCCGATCACCGCGGCGCGTTCGCGCATGGTCTGCTGGCCGAGTCGGCCGTCGGCGTCGCTCTGCACGTCGAACCCCGGTCCGTCATCGGCGACCGTCACCACCAGTGCTGCGGGGGACCACGCGAAGCGCACCGAAGCCGTCGAACCGGGAGCGTGCTTGCTGCGGTTCGTGAGCGCTTCGAGCAGGATCGTCAGCGCTTCCTCGGCCTGCCAGTTCGGCAGGGGACCGGCCACACCTGTCGACTCGATGGACAGGAGGTCGTCGTCGGGGAACAGATCGCGCACGTGCCGTCGGAGCGCGTCGTCGAGCAGGGCATCCCCGACCCGGGCGTGCAGGCTCACTGCGAGGTCCTGGACGTCGCCGAGTGCGCTCCGGAGCAACCGCGCTGCGTCGTCGAGCTGATCGGCTCGTTCGTCCGCCGGCGGGTCCGTCAGCAGGACGAGGTCGAGGCGCTGCAGCCCGGCGAGGATGCCGTGGGCGACGCGGTCGTGCAGGTCCCGCGCGATCTGCGTGCGGGAGTCCAGGTGCGCCGTGGTGAGGCGTTGGCGCAGTGCCTCCGTGTACGCGACCGCCCCGGCCGGGAACCGGCTCCAGATGCCGGCGTGCAGGGCCCTGGTGGCGCGCAGGACCTCGGCGGTGGACGCCGCGCCGACCTCGTCGACGAAGACGGGCAGGTAGGCGTCGAACAGCATCTCCGCCGCGAGCATGGCGCCGGCCGGGTGCTGGGCGTGCTCGGCGTGCAGACTGCCGGTCGCCAGGTGCTCGGGGTCGAGGAACGCGTGGCTCACGACGCTGCCGTCGGTTCCCGCGGCGTAGCGCTCGTGGGCCTCGGCGATCATCGACGAGACGTTCTCGGTCAGGCTCTGCGCCAGCGCCGGGTCGTCCGCGATGTCGGGGAACTCGGCGGTGATCGCGGCGAGCACGGCGGCGAGGGGATGGTCGTTCTGCATGGCGCTTGCGAGCGTAGCGGGAGGGGCTGCTCGTGATGGGGCGGGGACCGGCTGACTGGGTCGTGCGACCCATCGGGCGGCCGAGATGCACCCGGGGAAAGCAGAAGGCCCTGGTTCCGGAGAACCAGGGCCTTCTTCGTACTGTCTCAACACAGTGTCGGGGTGACAGGATTTGAACCTGCGACCTCCTCGTCCCGAACGAGGCGCGCTACCAAGCTGCGCCACACCCCGCGGTGTGATCACTCCGTACCGGAGCAACCAGACAATACTATCCGATGATCGGGGATGCTCACGACCATCCGGTGAACTCCCGGGCGCGTCGGCTCAGGAAGCCCGTGCGGTGAGGGTGACCACGACGGCCTCGGGCCGGCAGGCGAACCGGACGGGCGCGTAGATCGAGGTGCCGAGACCGGCCGAGACCTCGAGCCACGACCAGTGGTTGCGGTGCTCCCACTTGTGCAACCCGCTCGCGTACCGGCGGGGGAGGTCGCTGTTCGTGACGAGCGCGCCGACCCCGGGGACCGCCACCTGACCGCCGTGGGTGTGCCCGGCGAAGATGATGTCGGCACCCTGGGTCACGAAGGCATCGAGCACGCGACGGTAGGGCGCGTGCGTGACACCGATCGCGACCGGAGCGGGGCCGTCCTCGTCCTCGGACCACGGCACGTCGCTGCGCATCTCGTCGACGTTGGTGGGGAGCAGGTCGAGGCGGTCCCAGTCGCGGTGCGCGTCCGAGGTGCCGAACAGCTCGAACCGGGAGCCGCGGAGTTCGATCGCGTGCGCCTGGTCGTTGAGGTCGAGCCAGCCGAGCGACTCGAAGAACGCCGTCTGCCGATCGATGTCGAGACCGACGGGCTCCGCAGCCTTGTGCATCCGGCTCGGCCCCGAGAAGTACTTGAGCGGGTTGCGCGGGGACGGCCCGAAGAAGTCGTTCGACCCGTAGGCGAAGACACCGGGCACCCCGCGGAACGGCTCGAGCGCGTACTCAACAGCAGCGTTCGCGGTCGCGTGGCCGAGGTTGTCCCCGGTGTTCACGATGAAGTCCGGTTCGACCAGGCTCAGGTCGCGCAGCCACTGCTGCTTGTCGGCCTGCCACGGGGCCATGTGGATGTCGGAGAGGTGCAGGACGGTGACGTCACGGGAACCGGGCGGGAGCACCGGGACGGTCTCCCACCGGATCCCGAAGCGACGACGCTCGACGAGCGAGCCCCACGCCGCCGAAGCAGCTCCGACGGCCGCGCCGGCAGCGAGGACGCCGAGTGCGGTGCGACCGCGGGTCACTTGCAGTCCTTGGGCGCCTTGCCGTTCTTGTCGCCGTAGAGCTGGATCGTCACGTTGTCGTTCTTGTTCGCCGTGGCGTTGATCGCCGGCTCGACCGCGGCGACCTTGCAGGTCTTGCCACCGCCGCCCTTGGCGTAGCTGTCGGCGAGGTTGACGCTCGTGAACCCGGCATCGTTCAGGGCCGAGCGGGCGTCCCCGAGGGAGTCGCCGCCGATCTCCGGAACGGTCGCCTGGGTGCCGTCCGACGTGTAGACGGTGACGCTCGAGCCCGAGGACAGGAGCGCACCCGCCGCCGGGGACGTCGAGGTCACGGAGCCGGGGTTGCCCGGGCCGGGGCGCGCCCCACCGTCGACGTAGGTGAACCCGGCGCCCGAGATGGCCGCGCGGGCCTCGTCCGCCGTCTTGCCCTGCAGGTTCGGCAGTGCCTTGGCGTTGCCGCGGATCGCGTTCTGCTGCGGGTCGGTGAACGGGCCAGCGGGGTAGATCGCGTTGATCGGGGTCATCGCCTCGCGCCAGACCTTGGCGCGGTCTCCGGCGTACGTTCCGCCGACACCATTGCTGTAGTGACGGAGGTTGTTCTTCTTGCCGTCGGTGTTGCCCTGCCAGTAGGCGGTGGCGACCCGCGAGCTCGCGCCGACGAGCCAGATCTGGTCAGCCTCGTCGGTGGTACCCGTCTTGGCGAACAGCTGGGTGCCGTCGGGCGTCTGCGCGCCCACTGCCGTACCGCTCCTGATCGTGCCCTTCATCGCGTAGATCGCTGCCTGGGCGAAGGCCGGATCAACGGCCTGCTGGCAGTCCTTGGTCTGGCCACCGAGCTTCTTGCCGGACGGCGAGGTGATCTCGTCGATGGCGATCGGCTTGCAGTAGATGCCGTTGTTCGCGACGGCCGCATAGGCCGCGGCCATCGTCATCGGAGCGATCTCGTTCGTGCCCAGGATCGCGGAGGGGTTCTGGTACTGCAGCTCTCCGCCGTCCGCACGGTGGACACCGAGCGACTGCGCGATGTCACGGATGTCGCAGAGATCGAGCTTCTGCGCCATCGAGGCGAACGCACCGTTGATCGACCCCGCCGTGGCTCCCATAACGCTCCAGTTGCCGCCCTCGCCGGGAGCGTCGTTGGACACCGGGAAGGGGGTTCCGACCGTCTGGCCACAGATGGTCCAGGGGGACACCGTTCGTTCGGCACCGCTCACGGTCTCGTTCAGGCCGTGTCCGGCCTTGACCCAGTCGAGCAGCGTGAACAGCTTGTACGTCGACCCCGTCTGGAAGCCGCCCGAGCTGCCGTACTTGTAGTCGACGCTGTAGTTGATGCTGGTCGACGTGGGTGCGGACTTCAGCGACTCGTCGAAGTCCTTGTTCTGCGCCATCGTGATGATGCGCCCCGAACCCGCCTCGATCGAGTTGAGCGTCGACCCCAAGGCCAGGTTCGTCTCGGCCTTGTTGTCGTAGGTGTTCAGCAGGCCCTTCTGCTCGGCGTTCAGGTCGATGTTCAGCGTCGTCTGGATCTTGTAGCCGCCGTTGCGCCACGCGGTGTCACGTGCCTTCTGCGACGAGCCGAGCTGCGACATCTCGAGTACGACCTTCTTGGCGTAGTCGCAGAAGAACTGCGAGCCGTCACCGACCGAGGACCGGCAGCCCTGCGAGGGCTGCGTCAGGTGCACGTAGTCCGCCGGCTTCGACTGGCGAGCCGTTCGGTACTCGGCCTCGGTGAGGTTCTTCTGGTCGTACATCGAACGGAGCACGACGTTGCGTCGGGCGACGTTGGCGTCGTACTTCTTCGGGCTCGACAGGTTGCGCGCCTCGGGGTACTGCACGATCGCGATGAGCGAGGCGGCCTCGGCCGGGGTCAGGTCGGTCGCGCTCTTGTTGTAGTAGTGCTGCGCCGCGGCCTGCACGCCGTAGGTCTGGTCGCCGAAGTAGGCGATGTTCAGGTAGGCGGTGAGGATCTCCTTCTTGGAGTACTTCTTCGCCAGCCCGATCGCGAGCTTCATCTCCTCCAGCTTGCGGGGGATGGTCTGCTCGACGGCCTCGTTGTAGGCCTTCTCCTGCTCCTTCTTGGTGGGGAGGTTCAGGGCTTCGTTCATCTTGATGTTGCGGACGAGCTGCATGGTCAGCGTCGACCCACCGCCCGAGTCGCCGAGGCCGCCCGCGATGCTGCCCACACCGGCGCGGATGAGCGACGTCATGTCGACGCCGCCGTGGTCGTAGAAGCGCTTGTCCTCGCCGTCGATCGCGGCGTTCTTCAGCTGGTCGCTGATCTGGTCGAACTTCAGCTCTTGGCGGTTCTGGTCGTACAGGGTGGCGAAGTGCACGGACTTGCCGCCCGAGTACGCGTACAGCTCGTTGCGCTGCGGCAGGTCACCGATCTCGATGTACTCCGGCAGGGACTCGAACACACCGATCGTGGACGTCGTCGTGACACCGGCGACGGCGATGGCCGGCGTGACGCCGATCGTGACGAGCAGGCCGGCGAGGGCACTGAACCCGACGAATCCGATGAAGGCGCCGACTGCTGAGACGGGCTTGGTCCGCGATGCAGACGTCTTCTGGGCAGACATAGGATGCAGCCTAAACGACACCCCCGACTGAAAGGCTGGCAAGGAACCGCATGACTCGCTGGGAGTACTTCACCACGCCGCTGATGATCCACAACACCACCGCGATCCTCAACAACTACGGGGACGAGGGCTGGGAGCTGGTCCAGATCGTCACCGGGCCCGAGGGCGGTCTCGTCGCCTACCTGAAGCGCCCCAAGGCCGACGCATGAGCGTCTCCGACCGGCTCGCCGAACTCGGCCTGACGATCCCCGCGGTCGCCGCGCCCGTCGCCGCCTACGTGCCCGCCGTCGTGACGGGCCAGTACGTCTACACGGCGGGCCAGCTGCCGTTCGTCGACGGCGCCCTGCCCGTGACCGGCAAGGTCGGCACCGACGTCGACGCCGAGACCGCCGCCGCGCAGGCTCGCGTGGCCGCGCTGAACGCCCTGGCCGCCGTGCAGTCGGTCGCCGGTTCGCTCGACCGCGTGGCCCGTGTCGTCAAGGTCACGGTCTTCGTCGCGTCTGACCCGTCGTTCACCGGCCAGCCCGGTGTCGCGAACGGCGCGTCGACCCTGGTCGGCGAGGTCTTCGGCGACGCCGGCGTCCACGCGCGGAGCGCGGTGGGCGTCGCCGTGCTCCCGCTGGACGCGCCGGTCGAGGTCGAGCTGGTGGTGGAGCTCACCGCCTGACGGCAGCGACCGACGGAACCAACGCGAGCAGGGCCTCCAGTCCGGATCTGACTGGAGGCCCTGCTTCCGTCTGGCGGGACTACATGAGTTCCGCGATGGTCGCCATGATCGTCGGGTCGGCGAGCGTCGTCGTGTCGCCGATGCGGCGGCCCTCGGCCGCGTCGCGGAGCAGGCGCCGCATGATCTTGCCGGAGCGCGTCTTCGGCAGCTCCGGCACGATGACGACCTGGCGCGGCTTCGCGATCGCGCCGATCCGCTTGCCGACCCAGTTGCGGAGCTCCGCGGAGGCGGTCTCGCGGTCGACGTCGGCGGCGGCCTCGGCCGTCAGGATGACGAAGGCGACGACGGCCTGCCCGGTGGTCTCGTCGGCGGCCCCGACCACGGCCGCCTCGGCGACGCCCTCGTGGCCGACCAGGGCGGACTCGATCTCGGCCGTCGACAGCCGGTGTCCCGAGACGTTCATGACGTCGTCGACGCGCCCCTGCACCCAGATGTCGCCCTGGCCGTCGAGCCGCGCTCCGTCGCCGGCGAAGTACCGGCCGGGGAACCGCGACCAGTACGTCTCGACGAACCGGTCCGGGTCGCCCCAGATGCCGCGCGCCATCGACGGCCACGGCTCGGTGATCGTGAGGTAGCCGCTCTCGCCGGGGTCGGCGCGGTTGCCGTCGTCGTCGACGATCTCGGCGACGATGCCGGGCAGCGGCGTCTGTGCGGCGCCGGGCTTGAGCTTCGTGACGCCGGGCAGGGCGGAGATCATGATCGCGCCGGTCTCGGTCTGCCACCACGTGTCGACGATGGGCGTGCGGTCGTGGCCGATGACCTGGCGGTACCACTGCCACGCCTCGGGGTTGATCGGTTCGCCGACGCTGCCGAGCAGGCGGAGGGTCCCGAGGCTGCGCGCTTCGGGGATCTCGCGGCCGGCCTTCATCGCGGCGCGGACCGCCGTGGGTGCGGTGTAGAGGACGGTGACGCCGTACGCGTCGACGAGGTCCCACCAGCGGCCGGGCTTCGGCTCGTCGGGGGTGCCCTCGTAGAGCACCTGCGTGACGCCGTTGGCGAGCGGGCCGTAGACGACGTAGGAGTGGCCGGTGATCCAGCCGATGTCTGCGGTGCACCAGTAGACGTCCTTCTCCGGGTGCATGTCGAAGACGTTCTTGTGCGTGTAGGCCGCCTGCGTCAGGTACCCGCCCGAGGTGTGCACGATGCCCTTCGGCTTCCCGGTCGTGCCCGAGGTGTACAGGATGAACAGCGGGGTCTCGGCGGGGAACGCCTGGGCCTCGTGGGTCGGCGCCGCCTTCGCCAGCTCGTCGTGCCACCAGACGTCGCGGTCGTTCCAGGCGATGTCGTTGCCGCCGCGCTTGACGACCAGGACGTGCTCGACCGTGTCCGTGCCCTCGCCGGTCAGCGCCTCGTCGACTGCGGGCTTGAGCGGTGAGACGGCACCGCGCCGCCACCCGCCGTCTGCGGTGACGACGAGCTTCGCGCCGGCGTCCTCGATGCGGGCACGGAGGCTCTCCGCGCTGAACCCGCCGAAGACGACCGAGTGCACGGCGCCGATACGGGCGACGGCGAGCATCGTCACGACGGCCTCGGGGATGAGCGGCAGGTACACGACCACCCGGTCGCCCTGGCCCACGCCGAGGTCGGTGAGCATGTTCGCGGCGCGCTGCACCTCGGCGGTCAGCTCGGCGTAGGTGATCCGGCGCGTGTCGCCGGGAGCGCCCTCGAAGTGGATCGCGACCCGGTCGCCGTTGCCGGCGCGGACGTGCCGGTCGAGGCAGTTCTCGGCGACGTTGAGCGTGCCGTCGGCGAACCACTTCGCGAACGGGGCGCCCGACCAGTCCAGGGTCTGCGTGAACGGGGTGCGCCAGTCGAGCAGGGAGCGGGACTGCTCGGCCCAGAACGCCTCGCGGTCGGCTGCTGCTGCGCGGTGGAGGTCCTCGCCGGCGACCGCGTCGGCCACGAACTCGGGCGGCGGTGCGAAGGTCGCTCCGTCGTCGCCTCGGGGGTCGGTCTGGGTCGGAGTGGACATCGATGTCCTTTCGCGTCGTTGCGGCCTCTGGTGGCATCCGTCGCCGGTGCCTGCGTGCATCCGGAGACTACCCCTCGGTCGGGTCGGGGCGCGGCACGCCCGGAGGTCGTGTCCGGGGTTGCCCTTGAGGGCCGATCGTGGGGTACAGTAGATCCCGCTGGACTCGTTTCCGGCGGCATCGAATCGGATTCCCCCCAATCCCTCGATGTCAAGGCGGCACCTGTTCCCCCCAACCGGTGCCGCCTCTTCTGTTTCCCGGGGTCCGACTCGAGCGATGGTGGCTCGTCGGGCTCCGCCGTGTGCCCCGATCCGCGCAGGCACGCCAGTCGCGTGGACAGACCGGTCCATGCTCGTGCATGCATTCTGCATGTTCTTGCGTAGCAGGTGCTACGCACAGTCCGGCCGGGGGGAGCGGGGGTGGTGGGTAGCCCCGAGCGCGTCGGTGTCGCATCATCGACCGGGGTACGGCTTTCCGTTTCGGGGGACAAACCGGTCCGTTGGTGGGGCACTCCGACGTTGTCCACAGAAGTGGGGACCGTCTCGGCTGAAGGTCGACGTGCTCCCTACCGTCGGCGGCATGCCCCTGCACCGTGCTCCACTGCTTCCCCACGCCTCGGCGCCGTCCGCGTCGACATCGCCTGCGTTCTCGGCGCCGGCGCGGGCGCGTGCTCCGTCGGCGCCGTTCCTGCCCGGAGCAGCGCCTCCGGTTCGTCGCCGGGCGTCCGTGGTCGTCGAGTTCGAGGAACTCGCCGCCCTGGTGGCTGATGCCACCGTGACGGACGTCCTGGTGGTCGGTGGCGTGGGGACGTGGGTCGACCGCGGCACCGGCCTCGAAGCCGTCCAGCCGCGACTGACCGAGGCGCGTGCCCGCGAACTCGCGACCCGGCTCGTCGCGCTCGGCGGTCGCCACGTCGACGAGACCACCCCCTGCGCGGACGTCCGGCACGGGGACGGCATCCGGGTCCACGTCGTCCTCGCCCCGGTGTCCGTCGGGGGCACCGCCGTGTCGATCCGACTGCCACAGGTCCATCGACCCTCCCTCGCCACCCTCGAACGCGGCGGGACCTTCGCGTTCGTCCCACGGTCGGTCGTCGAGGACGCCGTCGCCGCGCGCCGGAACGTCCTGGTCACCGGCGCGACCGGCAGCGGCAAGACCACCCTGCTCGCGGCGATGCTCGGGAACGTCCCCGTCGACGAGCGGATCGTGACGGTGGAGGACGTCGCGGAGCTCCGGATCGCCCATCCGCACGTCGTCGCGCTCGAGGCGCGGCAGGCGAACGCCGAGGGGGTCGGCGCACTCGGCCTCGACCGACTCGTGCGCGAGGCGCTGCGGATGCGCCCCGACCGGATCGTCGTGGGGGAGTGCCGCGGCGCCGAGGTCCGTGAACTCCTCTCCGCCCTGAACACCGGGCACGACGGGGGAGCCGGCACCGTGCACGCCAACGGCATCGCCGACGTGGCCGCGCGCCTCGAAGCACTCGGTGCGCTCGCCGGCCTCGGTGCCGAGGCGCTCGCCCGGCAGGCCGTCAGCGCGTTCGACCTGGTCCTGCACGTGGAGCGACGCGCAGGCCAGCGGGGGCTCGGTGGCGTGGGCACGTTGTGCGTCGGCCCGGACGGGAGGCTCGAGGTGCGCCCGGTGGACGGGCTGCGGTGAGACGACCCACACCCGACGGCCCGGCGCGGGTGGCCGGGGTGCTCGACCGGGTGGCGACGCTGGTCGCGGCAGGCGTCCCGCCGCCGCGGGCCTGGCGGCTCGTCGGCGGGCTGCCCGGGGGCGGAGGACCCGCCCAGCAGGACATCCTCGTCGTCCTCCGCGTGGCGGACCGGACGGGAGCTCCCGTCGCGGAGACGCTCCGCGGGCTCGCCGGCGCGCTCCGACGAGCCGCGGCATCGGACCGGGCGATCCGGGTCGCCCTGGCGGGCCCGCGGACGAGCGCCCGGGTCGTGCTCGCGCTGCCGCTCTTCGGGTTGGGGCTCGGTGCGGCCTGGGGTGCCGGTGCCGTCGAGGTCCTGGTCGGTTCACCGGCCGGTTGGGCGTGCTCGTGCACCGCGGCCGTCCTCGTCCTGGCAGGGCGACGGTGGACCGCCCGGCTGGTCCGTTCCGCGACCCCCGACGGCCGGGTCCCCGGGGTGCTCCTCGACGCCTGGGCCGTGGCGGTCGCCGGAGGCGGGTCGTGGACCACCGCCGGGCAGGCAGTCGCCGAGGCGTGCGCGGGAGCCACCCCGCCCGCCGGGGACGTGCACCGGCTGCAGGAGGTCCTCGACCTCGCCCGGCGTGCGGGGGTGCCCGCCGCGGGGTTGCTCCGCCGCGCCGCCGAGGACGTGCGTGACGAGGCCGCTGCCGCCGGGCTCGTGGCGGCGGAACGACTGGCCGTCCGACTGGTGCTGCCGCTCGGGGTCTGCATCCTGCCGGCGTTCGTGCTCGTGGGGGTGGTGCCCGTGGTGGTCGGGGTCCTCTCCTCCACGGTGGGCGGGGCCGCGTGACCTGTCCACAGATGGCGCCGAGGCCTCCTCGTCGACACCCCAGCCAGGACACGCTGGTCCCACCGAACAGAAAGGACGGACTCCATGAGCACCACGCCATCCCCCGACCGCCGCACCCGTCGGGCCATCCGCCACCACCGTCGCCCGCGTCCCCTCGTCGCCCGGTGGTCGTCCCGGCTGCGGGACGACCGGGGATCGGCCACCGCCGAGTACGCGGTCGTCATCCTCGCCGCCGTGGCCTTCGCGGGTGTGCTCGTCGCGGTCATGCGCTCCGGCGAGGTCCAGACCATCCTCACCGACCTCGTCCGTGGCGCGCTCTCGCTGTGAGCGCGGCTCGGTGACCGTCGAGTTCGCGGTGGCGCTCCCCGTGGTGGCGATCGTGTTGACCGCCCTCGTCGCAGCCGTCCTCGTCGTCGACGCGCAGGGCCGTCTGCAACTCGCCGCAGCCACCGCCGCCCGGGCGATCGGGCGTGACGACGAGCACCAGGGCCGGTCCGCGGCCGACCGGATCGCTCCGGGGGTCTCGGTCGTCGTCCGGTCGGACGGTGACCTGGTCTGCGTCGACGCCACGCGCGGCGGGACCGGTCCCTTCGCGGCGCTCCCACTGACCGCGACGGGGTGTGCCGCGGCCCGAGGGGGCTGACGTGACGATCCCCGACGGCCAACGCGGCTCGGCGACCGTGCTGCTCGTGGCGGTCCTCGGCGTTGGGGTCCTCGTCGGGTCCACGGCGCTCGCCGCCGCCGGCCACCGCACGCAGGCCCTCCGCGCCCAGGGCGCCGCCGACGCCGCCGCCGTGGGCACCGCGGCGGCCGCCACCGGGCTGGTACCGGGGGAGCCGTGTGCGGTCGCGACCCGGATCGCCACGGCGAACGGGGCCGCCCTCGACGCCTGCGAACTCGTCGCCACCACGGCCCGCGTCCGCGTGGTCGTGGGCACCGGACCGTTCGTCGTCGGCGCACTCGCGGTGGCCGGTCCGGCAGGCGACCCGCCCGAACACTATGTGTATGGTGTGCCTGTCGGCCCGCGGTCACCGATGTCCCGGTCGACCCGGACACGCTCGTGGCCAGGGCCGATCAGCACCATCGATCAAGGAGACACGTGCCAGGCACGAAGAAGCTCGTGATCGTCGAGAGCCCTGCGAAGGCGAAGACGATCGCGCAATACCTCGGTGACGGATACGAAGTCCAGGCCTCGGTCGGACACATCCGCGACCTCGTCGAGCCGAAGAACCTGCCGCCCGAGCTCAAGAAGGGCTCCCTCGGCAAGTTCTCGGTGGACGTCGACAACGGCTTCGAGCCGTACTACGTCGTGTCCGACGCCAAGAAGAAGACCGTCTCCGAGCTGAAACGCGCCCTCAAGGACGCCGACGAGCTCTACCTCGCAACAGATGAAGACCGCGAGGGTGAAGCGATCGCGTGGCACCTGCTGCAGGTCCTGAAGCCGAAGGTCCCCGTCAAGCGGATGGTCTTCCACGAGATCACGAAGGAGGCGATCCAGCGCGCGCAGGAAGCCACCCGTGAGCTCGACACCGCCCTCGTCGACGCGCAGGAGACCCGCCGCATCCTCGACCGTCTGTACGGGTACGAGGTCTCCCCGGTCCTGTGGCGCAAGGTCGCCCCCGGTCTGTCCGCCGGCCGTGTGCAGTCCGCCGCCACCCGTCTCGTCGTCGACCGCGAGCGCGAGCGCCTGGCCTTCGTGTCCGCCAACTACTGGGACCTCTCCGCCCGGTTCGAGAAGGCCGGCGAGTCCTCCTTCTCGGCGCGACTCGCCCGGATCCACGGCACCCGCGTCGCCTCCGGCCGTGACTTCGACGACCGCGGCACGCTCAGCGGTGACGTCGTCCGGCTCGACGAGGCCGCTGCCGCGTCGCTGACGACGGTCCTCGAGCGCGCCGGTGACGCCACCGTCCGCAGCGTCGACTCGAAGCCGTACACGCGACGCCCGGCCGCGCCGTTCACCACGTCGACGCTCCAGCAGGAAGCCGCGCGCAAGCTCCGTCTGTCCCCGCGACAGACGGCTCGCGCTGCGCAGACCCTGTACGAGAACGGCTACATCACCTACATCCGTACCGACTCGGTCTCGCTCTCGAAGCAGGCCATCGACGCGGCCCGCAAGCAGGCAGCGGACCTGTACGGCTCGGCCACCGTGCCCGACAAGCCCCGCCTGTACGCGAGCAAGAGCAAGAACGCGCAAGAGGCGCACGAGGCGATCCGTCCCGCCGGCGACTCCTTCCGCACCCCGCAGGACCTGCAGGGCACCCTGACCGGTGTCGAGTGGCGCCTCTACGACCTCATCTGGAAGCGCACCATCGCGTCCCAGATGGCGGACGCCAAGGGTTCGACCGCGTCGATCGTGCTCGGCATCTCCTCCACCGAGTCGGTCGAGGGCATCGCCTCGACGGCGAACGGCACGGATGCCGAGTTCACCGCATCCGGCACCGTCATCACGTTCCGCGGCTTCCTCAGCGCCTACGAAGAAGGCCGTGACGAGGACCGCCACGAGTCGTCCGAGCGTGCGGGCCAGGACGTCGCCCTGCCGAACGTGGCCCAGGGTGAGCACCTCGCGGTCACCGACGTCGAGGCGAAGGGGCACGACACCACCCCGCCGCCGCGCTTCACCGAGGCGAGCCTCATCAAGACGCTGGAAGAGCTGGGGATCGGGCGTCCGTCGACCTACCCCACGATCAGCCCGACGATCATCGACCGCGGCTACGTCTCGCTCCGCGGCACGCAGCTGGTGCCGAACTGGATCGCGTTCAGCGTCGTGCGCCTGCTCGAGGAGTACTTCGGCGAGCTCGTGGAGTACGACTTCACCGCCGAGATGGAAGAAGACCTCGACCGCATCGCTCGCGGCGACGCCGACCGGGTGGACTGGCTCAAGGGCTTCTACTTCGGTGGCGGCGACGACGACCAGCGCGGCCTGCGGACGGTCATCGACAACCTCGGTGAGATCGACGCCCGCGAGATCAACTCGGTCGAGCTCGCTCCGGGCCTCACGCTCCGGATCGGTCGGTACGGCCCCTACATCGAGGTGCCGAGCGACGACCCCGAGAAGCCACGGCGCGTCAACGTGCCCGAGGACCTCGCTCCCGACGAACTGACCGTCGAGAAGGCGAAGGAACTCGTCGACGCACCGGTGATCGGCGACCGTGTCGTCGGGATCAACCCGGAGACCGGCAAGGAGGTCCTGGCGAAGGACGGCCGCTTCGGCCCCTACGTCACGGAGCGCACCCCGGAGCCCGAACCCACCGTGGACCCGAAGACCGGCGAGGTCGTCGAAGCGCCCGCAGCGGCAGAGGCCCCCGTGGCCGACGCGGCTGCTGCGACCGCGACGAGCGAGACGGCATCGGCGACGGCGACGGCGAAGAAGGCCCCCGCCAAGAAGGCGCCTGCGAAGAAGACGACGAAGAAGGCCGCGGCGCCGAAGGAACGCACCGCTTCGCTCTTCAAGTCGATGGACCCGCAGACCGTCGACCTCGAGACCGCGCTGAAGCTCCTCGACCTGCCCCGCGTCGTCGGCCAGGACCCGGAGACGGGCAACGACATCACGGCGCAGAACGGCCGGTACGGGCCGTACCTGAAGAAGGGGACCGACACGCGGACCCTGCCCGGCGAGGACGCGATCTTCGACATCGACCTGCCCGGTGCACTCGAGCTGTTCGCGCAGCCGAAGTACGGCGGCAACCGCACCGCGAGCGCCGCGCTCAAGGAGTTCGACGCCGACCCGGTGTCCGGCAAGCCGATCAAGATGAAGGACGGCCGGTTCGGGCCGTACGTCACCGACGGCGAGACGAACGCGACCATCCCGAAGGGCGAGGACGTCGAGGCCGTCGACCACGCCCGCGCGGTCCAGCTCATCGCCGACAAGCGTGCCAAGGGGCCGGTCAAGAAGAAGACCCCGGCCCGTCGGACGGCGGCCAAGAAGAAGTGACCGGTCGCTTCATCACGCTCGAGGGCGGCGACGGCGCGGGCAAGACGACCCAGGCGGAGCTGCTCTCGGCGTGGCTCGGTGCGCACGGTCGGACCGTTGTCCGCACCCGCGAGCCCGGCGGCACCGACCTCGGCGTCCAGATCCGGCAGATGGTCCTGCACGAGCGGGGCCACGTCGCACCCCGGGCCGAGGCGCTCCTGTACGCGGCCGACCGAGCCCAGCACGTCGAGACGGTCGTCCGTCCGGCGATCGCACGCGGCGAGGTCGTCCTGCAGGACCGCTACATCGACTCGTCCGTCGCCTACCAGGGCGTCGCGCGCGGCCTCGGCGCCGAGCAGGTCCGGTCCGTCTCGGAGTGGGCAGCGGACGGTCTGGCACCGGACCTCACCATCCTGCTCGACCTCGACGTCACCGTCGGACGCGCCCGGGTGGCCGCGGCGCGGGGCGACACCTTCGACCGTCTCGAGTCCGAGGCTGCGGCGTTCCACGAGTCCGTCCGTCAGGCCTTCCTCACGATGGCCGAGGCCGAGCCGGCGCGCTTCCTGGTGGTCGATGCCTCGGCCCCGACCGACACCGTGCAGGACGAGGTCCGACGAGCGGTCGCCCCGCTCGTCGGGATCGACCCGGCATGACGGTGGTCACTGACAGGATGGTCCCGTGAGCGTGTGGGACGGCCTGACCGGGCAGGAAGAAGCGGTCGCGTCGCTGCGCAACGCGGCCGAGTCCACCGACGGCACCGGTGGCATGACGCACTCGTGGCTCATCACCGGCCCGCCCGGGTCGGGACGGTCGAACGTGGCGACCGCCTTCGCGGCGGCGCTCGTGGGCAACGGCCCCGACGACGACCACACCCTGCGGCAGATCACCGCGAAGACCCACCCCGACGTCTCGGTGCTCACGACCCAGCGTGTGATCATCACGATCGACGAGATCCGGCAGCTCGTCACCTCGTCGTACTACTCGCCGTCGGTCGGCCGCTACCGCGTCGTCATCATCGAGGACGCCGACCGCATGACCGAGCGCACCTCGAACCTGCTGCTCAAGGCGCTCGAGGAACCCCCGGAGCGCACGGTGTGGATCCTCTGTGCCCCGAGTGAGGCCGACCTGCTGCCGACGATCCGGTCGCGCGTCCGCTCGGTCCGCCTGCGCGTGCCCGGCATCGAGTCCGTCGCCGACCTGCTCGTCGCCCGCACCGGTGTCGACCGTGCCCTCGCGATGGATGCTGCTCGTCAGGCGCAGAGCCACATCGGCATGGCGCAGCGTCTCGCCACGAGCGAGCCGGCCCGTGACCGTCGCCGCCGGACCCTGACGACCGTGCTCGGTGTGCGGAGCGTTGGTGACGCCGTCATGGCGGCCGCCGAGCTCCTCGCCGTCGCCGACGAAGACGCGAAGTCCATCACCGAGCAGCGCGACTCCGAAGAGCGCGACGCGGCCCTGCGCTCGCTCGGGGTCGAACCCGGCGGGACGATCCCGCCGGCGCTCCGGTCGCAGCTCCGCGCCCTCGAGGACGACCAGAAGCGCCGGGCGACCCGGAGCCTGCGCGACGGGCTCGACCGGATCCTGGTCGACGTCTCGTCCCTGTACCGCGACCTGCTCCTGCTGGGGCTCGGAGCCCCCGCGGAACCGGTCAACCTGGCCATGCAGGACCAGCTCGAACACGCGTTGCCGACGACACCGCCGGCTGCCGCGCTCGAGGTCCTCGACGCCGTGGCCCTGGCGCGCCAGCGCATCGCGGCGAACGTGGCGGCACTCCTGGCGCTCGAAGCACTGCTCGTCACGATCGCCCGCGCCCGCCGCTGAGGCCCGGCGTGCGACAATCACGGCATGCCCGACGCTGAACCCGGCCTGCGCGAACGGAAGCGCCGCGCCACCCGGCGCGCCATCCAGCAGGCTGCGCTCCGGATCGCCATCGAGGACGGCCTCGGCGCGGTGACGGTGGACGAGATCTCCCGGCGGGCCGACGTCTCGCCCCGGACGTTCTTCAACTACTTCCCGAGCAAGGAGCAGGCGATCCTCGGGGACGACCCGCAGCTGCCCGACGACGCGGCGTTGCAGGCGTTCGTCGACGGTGGTCCGAGCGGTGACCTGCTCGCCGACATCGGCACGCTGCTCGTGCACTCCACGCGGGAACTGATCGAGGAGCGCGGGCTCATCGAGGAGCGGCAGCAGGTGCTCCGCGCGAACCCGGAGCTGTTCAGCCGTCGCATGGCGTCCATGAAGGAGTTCCAGGCGGAGCTGCAGGCGGCCGTCACGCGACGGCTCGAACACGCCGAGCCGGAGCTCGCCGCCGACGCCGAGGCACTCCGCCGCCGCGCGGGTCTCGCGGCCATCGTCGCCCTCGCCGCCCTGCGCCACGCGTGGTGGGAGTGGTCGGGTTCCGAGGCCGGAACACACCTGGTCGACGAGCTCGAACGGTCCTTCTCCGAGCTCGGCGTGCTGGTTTCGCGTTCACTCGTCTGAACCTGTATAGTCATTGCTCGTGCCACTCCGGACATGGAGTGTGCGCCGCCTTAGCTCAGTCGGTAGAGCGATTCACTCGTAATGAATAGGTCGTCGGTTCGATTCCGACAGGCGGCTCCGTGAACACCCCGGTCAGACCCACTCGAAGTGGCTCTGACCGGGGTTTTCGTATTCCGGACGAAACCCGTGTCCCTCGCCCGAGGGACAGACGTCGGGCGCGTTCGCGGGCTAACCTTGTCCGCGAAACGGGGGACACGATGACCGACCACCAGCCCAGCGCTCCACCGGCGGTGCCGCCGTGCTGAAGCGTGTCCTGGTCATCGTCGTGGTCGCTGCCACCGCCGGAGCCCTCGCGGTCACCGCGGCAGCCGTGCCAGAGTCCCGTGCCACGTCCGCCTCGACCTCGTCGCCGAGCACCGGTCCGTCCGCGACCCCGACGGCGTCCGCGACCGGCCCCGCGTACCTCGCGGACCGCGAGCCGACCTTCTCCGAGGACTTCGACACCCCCGCAGCAGCGGGCGGCCCCTTCGCCGAGACCTACCGGAACTCGTGGCAGCCGTACCCCGACGGTACGGGCGGCAAGTACTACTCGGACAAGCTCATCAGCGCCCACGACGGCTACCTGGACGTCGCGATGGACGGGGAGCACGGCGCTGCCGGAACGTTCGGCACGCCCACCGGCGCCTGGTCACACGTCGGCGGCACCTTCAGCATCCGTGCGCGGGCGACCGGTGGCGACGGCAACGGGATCGCGGTCATGCTCTGGCCGACGTCGAACGCCTGGGCGGACGGCGAGCTGAACTACCCGGAGGGGCAGTTCAACGGCTCACCGCGCGTCTTCCACCACTCGATGCTCCAGGGGCTCGAGAAGCGGACCGAGCACTACAACACCCGGGTGTCCTGGAACGACTGGCACACCTACACGACCGAGTGGGTGCCGGGGAAGATCATCCGGTACTACCTCGACGGCAAGCTCGTGTTCACGGTGCCGCGCAACGTGCCCACCACGCCGCACCGCTACATGTTCCAGATCGGCAACTGGGGCGACCCCGGGCACGTGCAGATCGACTGGGTCCGCACCTACGACACGGAGTGACCAATCCCCCCGGACGGGGGCTCCGAATCAGTCCGGTCGTACGACCCGACACCCGTGTGCTCGCGTCGATGACCCGAACCTCGACGCGGGTGCGCGGGCGGGAACGATCCCCGTTCTGGGGCTGCCCGACGGCGTCGGTGCGGTCCACGATGAGAGGGAACCCGTTCCGTCGTCACCGAGAGGTCGTCATGCTGCTGTCCCTGGTCTACATGAGCGCAGCGAACGAGGTGTTCGACCAGGAGCGGCTCGACGCACTGCTCGAGCACGCACGGGTCCGCAACACCGCGTCCGGCCTGTCCGGTCTGCTCGTCTACAAGGACGGCCGGTTCATGCAGCTGCTCGAGGGCCCCGAGGCAGCCGTGCTCGAGACGTACCAGCGCATCATCGACGACCCGCGGCACACCGACGTCGGCCTGCTCGTCGAGGAGCGTATCCACACCCGGCGTTTCGGCGAGTGGAAGATGGCGTTCCACCGGGAGGCCGAAGCCGACCTGCCCGACGGCTTCGACTCGTTCCTCGCCGAGGGCGATGCGAGCGCCGACACGAGCCGTGCCCGTGAGCTCCTGCGCTGGTTCCGGAACCACCCGATGGCCGCTCCGGACGCCGCGCTCGGCAAGCACCGCCGCTGACGACCCGAGGCGGGGCCCGCCGCAGCCCACCCCGCGCTGGTAGACAGGACCCATGACGGTTCGCTGGGGAGTCATCGGCACAGGCGGCATCGCACGGTCCTTCGTGGGTGACTGCACCGCGGCCGGCATCGTGTTCACGGCCGTGGGCAGCCGCACCCGCGAACACGCCGAGGCCTTCGCCGCCGAGTTCGGCATCGAGCGGGCCCACGGTTCCTACGAGGACCTGGTGGCGGACGACGACGTCGACGCGGTCTACGTCGCGACCCCGCACGTCCGGCACGCCGAGGACGCCCTGCTCGCGATCCGCGCGGGCAAGCACGTCCTGGTCGAGAAGGCCTTCACGATGACCGCGGACGAGGCCCGGACGGTCGTCGACGCCGCGAGGCAAGCCGGTGTCGCGGTGATGGAGGCGATGTGGACCCGCTTCCTGCCGCAGATGGCGATGATCCGCGAGATCGTCGCCGAGGGACGGATCGGCCGCCCGCTGGTGGTCGAGGCGACCCACCACCAGGCCCTCCCGACGGACCCCGGCCACCGGTTGCGCGACCCGGCACTCGGTGGGGGAGCGATGCTCGACCTCGGGATCTACCCGGTGTCCTTCGCGGTGGACGTGCTCGGGGTGCCGACCGCGCTGGTCGCAGCCGGGACGCTGAGCGAGCAGGGCGTCGACGAGCAGATGGGCCTTGTGATGACGCACGAGGGCGGTGCGCAGTCGATGATCCACTTCGGGATGGACCTGCGGAGCCCGAACACCGCGTCGATCATCGGCGAGACCGGCCGCATCGACCTCGACTCCACCTGGTACACGCCGACCACCTGGCGGATCCGTGACCATGACGGTGCCGTTGTCGAGGAGTTCGACGGTCGCGAGGAGCTCGCCGGCTACGAGCACGAGGCCCGCGCCTTCGAGACGATGATCACGTCCGGCCGCCACGACGGCGGCCCGATGGACCCGGACGAGACCGTCGCGATCATGGCGGTGCTGGACGAGGCACGACGCCAGGTCGGGGTCCGGTACCCGGCCGACGGTCCCGTCACAGCTCCCTGATCCGGCTCCCGTCTGCCACGGATCCCGGATCCGGCCTGGAGGCTCCTGCCGCAGTTCCGTAGGATCGGTCGCGATGTCCGAGCAGCAGCCCACCCCGCGTTCCGTCCCGGAGAGTTTCCGCGCCGCCGTCACCGCGGTGCGCGCCTCCGCCGCGCGACGCCCGGTCCCCTGGATCGCCGGTGGCCTCGCGGCGCTGCTCGTGGTCGGTTCCGGTGGGGCCGTCGCCGTCGCGGCGGCCACGACCCCGGACTCCCGGACCGCTGCGGCGCCGAGTCCGACCCGGACCGCGTCCTCGGCTCCGGACCGGACGACCACCACGAAGCGCCCGACCACGAAGCCGTCGCCCACCCCGACCGCCGATGCCCGCGCGGTGCCGGACGACCTCGCCGGTCCGTCTGCCCTCCGGACCTGCTCGATCGCGACGGCTGCGTCGGCGAGCGGCCTCGGCGACTTCGAGGGGTACGTGATGGACGCGAAGACGGGCAAGGTCCTGTTCTCGAAGCACGGCGAGCGGGCCGCCCAGACCGGCAGCGTCATGAAGACCCTGACCTCGGCGACCGCGCTCTCGGTGCTCGGGGGCGACCACCGCATCCCGACGACCGTCGCACGGGAGTCCGCGAACACCGTCGCCCTCGTCGGTCACGGCGACGCGACGCTGTCCGCCGGCGGTGGCACCGTCTACCCGGGTGCCCCGACCCTCGCGCAGCTCGCGCAGCAGGTGAAGGCGAAGGTCGGCGACACCCCGGTCACCACGATCGTCACGGACGACTCGTACTGGAGCGACGCCGACGCCTGGGACCCCACGTGGCCGGTGTCCGAGCGCACCATCGGGTACCAGCCGGAGGTCACGGCGCTCATGGTCGACGGTGACCGGGCGAACCCCGCAGCGGCGACCTCGCCCCGGTCGGAGGACCCGGTCGGACGCGCGGGCATCGCCTTCCGGACGGCACTGGCGAACGCTGGCGTCGCTGGCGCCTCGTCCGCGCAGATCGTCAAGCGGGCGACCACCGGCACCGAGACGATCGCCACGGTGTCGTCGCAGCCGGTGTCGACGCTCATCGGGCAGATGATCCCGAACTCGGACAACACCCTGGCCGAGATGCTCGCCCGGGTGTCCTCGAAGGAGTCCGGCTCGAACGGCTCGGCGGCGTCGCTGTCGTCCGTGTACCAGTCGGCACTGCGCTCCTACGGCCTCGACCCGGCCGGCATCGTGATCAAGGACGGCTCGGGCGAGAGCGCCTCGAACGCCGTGTCGCCGGAGTTCGTCGCACGCCTCATGGTGCAGGTCGCCTCCGGCGCGAAGGGCCTCGGCACGCTCGCGAACGCCCTGCCGGTGTCCGGCCAGTCCGGCACCCTGGCCAGCCGGTTCACCGGCGCGAACGCGGTCGCCCGCGGCAAGGTGCACGCCAAGACGGGCTGGATCGACAGCGCGAACACCCTCGGCGGCTACATCGACGCCGCCGACGGGTCGCGGCTGACCTTCGCCTTCTACGCCATCGGTTCGCCGCGTGCAGCGGCACTGCCGGCACTCGACGCGGTGACCGCCGCGACCTACTCGTGCGGGAGCAAGCTCACCGGCTCCTGAGCCGACGGGTGTTGGATGGACCCATGGCAAGAGCACTGCTCGTCGTGGACGTCCAGAACGACTTCACCGAGGGCGGTGCGCTCGCGGTCACCGGGGGAGCGGCGCTCGCGAAGCGCATCACCGCGTTCCTCGGTCGGCACGGGGACGAGTACGACCTGATCGTGGCGTCCCGCGACTGGCACCACGGCGACGACGACAACGGCGGACACTTCGCCGGACCCGACGGACCCGACTTCGTCGACACGTGGCCGGTGCACTGCGTCGCCGGCACGCCCGGCGCCGATTACCACCCCGATCTCGACACCGCACTGATCGACGTCGACGTCCGCAAGGGGCAGGGCACGCCGGACTACTCGGCGTTCCAGGCCCGGACCGAGGCGGGCGTCCCGCTGGCCGAGGTGCTCGCCGAGCGCCGCGTGCACACGATCGACGTCGTCGGCATCGCCACCGACCACTGCGTCCGTGCCTCGGCGCTCGACGCCCGTGCCGCGGGCCTCGACGTCGCCGTGTACGAGGACCTGGTGGCCGGCGTCGACGTCGAGCGCAGCGCCCGGGCGCTCGACGAGATCCGGGCGGCCGGCGGACACGTCGACCGCAGCGACATGGACGAGGGCCTCGCGAACCCAGGAGGAGCACGACTGTGACCGACACCACCACGAACGAAACCACCACCACAACCACCACCGTCGCTGACGAGCACGTCCGCGTCGAGAACGTCCCCACCGGACTCTTCATCGGCGGCACCTGGCGCGCCTCGTCGAGCGGGTCCACCTTCGCCGTGCACGACCCGTCGACCGGTGCCGTCCTGGCCGAGGTCGCCGACGCCACCCCTGAGGACGGCCTCGCCGCCCTCGACGCCGCCGCCGCGGCGCAGGAGTCGTGGGCAGCGACGGCCCCACGCACGCGCTCGGACATCCTGCGCCGGGCCTTCGACCTGGTGCACGAGCACGCCGACGACCTCGCGGCCCTGATGTCGCTCGAGATGGGCAAGCCCCTGGCCGAGGCCCGCGGCGAGGTCGTCTACGGCGGCGAGTTCCTGCGCTGGTTCTCGGAGGAAGCCGTCCGCATCACCGGCGACTACCGCACGAACCCCGAGGGCACCGGCCGCGCGATCGTGCTGAAGCGTCCGGTCGGCCCCGTGTACGCGATCACCCCGTGGAACTTCCCGCTCGCCATGGCGACGCGGAAGATCGGCCCGGCCCTGGCCGCCGGGTGCACGGTGGTCGCGAAGCCGGCCGATCTCACCCCGCTGACGACCCTGTTCCTGGTCGAGCTGTTCCGCCGTGCCGGGCTGCCGGACGGCGTGCTCAACGTGATCCCGTCGAGTGACGCCAAGGAACTGTCCGAGCCGATCATCGCCGACCCGCGCCTGCGGAAGCTGACGTTCACTGGTTCGACCCCGGTCGGTTCTGCGCTCCTCAAGCAGGCGGCGGACAACGTGCTCAAGACGAGCATGGAGCTCGGCGGCAACGCTCCGCTGCTCGTGTTCGACGACGCCGATCTCGACGAGGCGGTGGACGCGGCGATGCTCGCGAAGTTCCGCAACACGGGCGAGGCCTGCACCGCCGCGAACCGGTTCTTCGTGCAGGACGGCATCGCCGATGCGTTCGTCGCGGCCCTCACCGAGAAGGTGGACGCCCTGCGCGTCGGCCGGGGCACCGAGGACGGCACGACGCTCGGACCGCTCATCGACGACCGTGCCGTGGACAAGGCTGCCTCGCTCGTCGACGACGCCCTCGGCCGCGGTGCCCGGCTCGTCACGGGCGGCCACCGGATCGACCGCCCGGGCACCTTCTACGAGGCGACGGTGATCGACGACGTGCAACCCGGCTCGGAGATCATGACGACGGAGATCTTCGGACCGGTCGCCTCGGTCACGCGCTTCAGCACCGAGGACGAGGGGATCCGGCTCGCGAACGACACCGAGTACGGGCTCATCGCCTACGCCTTCACGACCGACTTCCGGCGCGGCCAGCGGCTCGCCGAGCGCCTGGAGACGGGGATGCTCGGGCTGAACACGGGCGTCGTCTCGAATGCGGCGTTCCCGTTCGGCGGTGTGAAGTCCTCCGGCCTCGGCCGCGAGGGGTCGCACGAGGGCATCGAGGAGTACCTCGAGACCGTCTACGTGCTGACGCCGGACCCCTTCGCCGCCTGAGCCAGAGCCTGACCCCGAGCCTGACCGCGAGCCCGGATCGACCGTACGGCCGCGGTGCACGCGGCCGTACCGGCACTCACACGAGCAGCTGGTGCTTCGCCAGGTCGCGGTAGAGCGGCGTCGACTCGACGAGCTCGGAGTGCGTGCCGCTGCCGACGACGCGGCCGTGCTCGAGCACGACGATCACGTCGGAGTCGACCACCGTCGACAACCGGTGGGCGATCACGAGCAGGGTGCGGTCCTCGGCGACGGCGTCGATCGCGAGCCGCATCTTCTGCTCGTTGACCCCGTCGAGTGACGACGTCGACTCGTCGAGCAGCAGGATCGGGGGAGCGGCGAGCAGCGCGCGGGCGATGGCCAGGCGCTGCCGTTCCCCACCGGAGAGCATCACGCCGTCCTCACCGACCTGCGCGTCGAGACCGCGGGGGTCGCGGTGCAGGACCTCGCCGAGGTTGACCGCCTCGAGCACCCGGACGCAGTCGTCCTCGGTGGCGTTCGGCGACCCGAGCAGCAGATTGGCGCGGATCGTGCCGGCGAGGACGGGTGCGTCCTGCTCGACGTAGCCGATCTGAGCCCGGAGCTCGTCGCGGTCCATGCCGCGGACGTCGATGCCACCCAGGCGGATCACGCCGTCGGTGGGGTCGTAGAACCGCTCGATCAGCGCCAGGGTCGTCGACTTGCCGGCACCGGACGGACCCACGAGTGCAACACGCGAGCCGCGGGGCACCCGGAACGACACGTCGTGGAGCACCACGTCGTCGGCCGGGCGCTCGTCGTCGACGCGATCCGGGCCTCCTGGACGGTCCGCGGGGTCGGACGCGACCGCGCCGTCGGCACCCGAGGCGTCCGCCTGGGCGCGGTACCGGAACGAGACGTGCTCGAACGCGATGGCGTCGTCGGTGGCGACCGCTGCGGCGGGCCGGACCGACTCGTCGTCCTGGGACTCCGTCGGCAGGTGCAGGATCTCCTCGATCCGGCCGAGCGCGCCGAGCGCCTGGGCGACGGCCACGGCCGCGCCCATCGCCTGGCCGAGCGGCATGATCATCATGAAGAGCAGCAGGATGAACGTGATGAGCGTCGCGATGGTGATGGTGCCGGCCGCGACCTGTGCCCCGCCGACGCCCAGGACGGCGATGAACGCGACCTGCATGACGATGCTCGCGACGGGGACGACGAACGCGGACATCTTGGCGATGTCGAGGCCCCGCTTGTAGGCCTCGGTCGCGTGGCCGTCGACCTCGCGCACCTCGCGTTCGGTGGCGCCGGCCGCGCGGATGGTCCGGACCGCGCCGATCCCGCGTTCGACGGCGGCAGTGAGGTCGCCGACCTTCTCCTGCGCACGCTTCGAGGCGACCCGGATGCGTCGGCTCAGCCCACCGACGACGACGATGGCGATCAGGACGATCACGATCACGATGCCGAGCAGCAGCGGGTCGATGATCGCCATCGCGATGATGGCGCCGATGAACGTGAGCGCGCCGCCGATCGACTCGATCAGTCCCTGGGTCAGGACGGCCCGCAGGAGCGTGGTGTCGCTGCCGACGCGGGACACCAGGTCGCCGGTGCGCCGCGTGTCGAACTCCGAGATCGGCAGGTTGAGGATGCGGGCGATGAGCTTGCGGCGGGTGGAGAGCACGACGCCCTCGCCCGCACGCTGCAGCAGGAAGTGCTGCACGCCGTTCAGCACCCCAGCGACGATGACGAGCCCGACCAGCAGCCACACGAGCGTGCTGAGGGTGTTGCCCTGCTGCACCGCGGTGATGACCTGGTTGACCAGGAGCGGCTGCGCGAGCGAAGCCCCCGCACCGAGGACACTCAGCACGATGATCACGACCATCGCGGGCTTGTTCTCGAACAGGTAGGACAGCAGGCGACCGAACGTGGCGCGGGGGCCGTCGGAGGTCTTCGGGCGTGCGAAGGGGAAGCTCATCGTGTTCCTAGTTTCTGCCGTACTTCTTGTGCACTGCCTGTCGGCTGACACCGAGCAGCGTCGCGATCTCCTGCCACGAGGCGCCAGCGGTGCGGGCACGTCGCGCGGCGAGCTCTTCGGTCCGGTCGAGCTCACGGCGCAGCTCCCGCACGTTGGCGAGGGCGGAGAACGGGTCGTCCCCTGATGCTCCGGCCGCGAGGCTCGTGATGGTCGGTCGGTCCATGCCTGTCAACCTACATTGACGCACCGACATCCGTCAACCTGCGTTGACGGCGCGAGCCGCGCAGCATCGGGTGCGCAGACGCCGGCGTCTTCGTTCGACGCCGCCACGCGCGCGAGACGCCGCGAATCCGGCGGCGTCTCGTCGGCCAGGCGGCGTCCCGCTGACACGACGGCGTGTTGCGCGGGGAGCAAGGCGCGCGCACGACGAACGGGAGGCCCGGTGCCAGC
>NZ_MJGT01000050.1:234415-306339 GCF_001864975.1 Curtobacterium sp. MMLR14_002 | reverse complement strand
CAACACCGACGGCAAGTGGAGCGTGGCGTCGAACATCGACCTCGGCCGTGGCAGCTACGCCCTCACCGCGAAGCAGACCACGCCCGGCAACGCCGCCAGCGAGCTCCCCGTCCGCTTCACCGTCAAGTAAGCCACACAGCGCACAGAGAACGCCCCCGGTGACCACTCGGTCACCGGGGGCGTTCGCCTGTCGCTGCCTTTCAGCGCGGCCCGCGGTACAGCACGATCTGCGTGTTCCGCTGCGGCCGTGACCCCGCCTTGAGGGAGATCGCCGCACCACTTGCGCTGGCGGCGAAGACCCGCGCCCCCGGTCGGTTGATCAGCTGGTCGGCCAACGCCGACTCAAGTTCGCGCACCCGGTCGCGCAGCGCCCTGTTCTCGTTCTCCAGGTCGAGCACCCGCCGGATGCCCTCCAGCGACACTCCCTCGGAGCCGAGCCGCGCGATCTCGCGCAGCTGCGCGACATCACGCATCGAGTACCGCCGCGATCCACCCCGGGTGCGGCCCGGCACGACCAGGCCGAGCCGGTCGTACTGCCGCAGCGTCTGCGGGTGCATCTCGGCGAGCTCCGCAGCGACCGCGATCGCGAAGACGGGCGAGTTCTCGTCCATGTCGGTCATGGCGCGTTCCTTTCCGTCGTCCGCGTGGGGTGAAAACCAGCCTGGAGGCTCGGTGCGGCTTCCTGACGGAGCCGCGCCGGGCCTCCAGACCGGTCTACTGCTGTGGTTGCGCGACGCTAGTCGCGCGCCTTGGCGAGGAGGTCCTCGCGGGGGTTCTCGTCGGGCAGCGCAGCCGCGAGTGCCTCGACGGCCTCGCGCTGCTTGTCCGACAGGTGGGACGGCACCGCGACCTGGACGGTGGCGAGCAGGTCGCCGGTGCCGTTCTTCGTCGTGACGCCGCGGCCCTTGACGCGCAGGACGCGACCCGACGGCGTGCCGGGGGCGACCTTCAGCTTCACGGGCGAACCACCGAGCGTCGGGACCTCGATCGTCGCGCCGAGCGCTGCCTCGGTGAACGTCACGGGGACGTCCACGCGCAGGTTGAGCCCGTCGCGCTCGAACACCGGGTGCTTCCGCACCGACACGGCGACCACGAGGTCACCGGCCTCACCGCCGTCGGGCGAGGGCTCGCCGCGGCCGCGCAGACGGATCTTCTGACCGTCGGCGACACCCGCGGGGATGCGGACGTTCACCGGTCGGCCGTTGCCCTGCGACAGCTTGACGGTGTCACCGGCTATCGCCGTCGTGAAGTCGAGGGTCGTCGACGCCGTGACGTCGCGGCCCTTCGTCGGCCCACCGAAGCCGCGGTAGCCGCCGGAGGTCTGGCCGAAGCCACCACCCCCGCCGAACATCCCGCCGAGGATGTCCTCGAAACCGCCGGCACCGCCGGGGCCGCCCTGGCCGAAGCGGACGCGCTGTCCGCCACCGCCCTGCTGCCCGAACATCCCGCCGAAGACATCCTCGAACCCGCCCTGGCCCCCGCCGCCCGCCGTGAAGCGAGCGCCGGAGCCCATGGCGCGGACCTGGTCGTACTCCTGGCGCTGCTCCTTGTCGGAGAGCACCGAGTACGCCTCACTGATCTCCTTGAAGCGGTTCTCGGCGGCGGCGTCACCCGGGTTGGAGTCCGGGTGGAACTGCCGCGCGAGCTTCCGGTACGTCTTCTTCAGCTCGGCGTCGGAGGCGTCCTTGGACACGCCGAGGACCTTGTAGAAGTCCTTGTCGAACCAATCCTGACTGGCCATGGATCACCTGCCTTCTTCTGTCGTCACCGTGGGGGCCCGGCTCAGGCCGGGACCGCCACCGCGACCTTGGCCGCGCGGAGGACCCGCTCACCGAGCTTGTAGCCCGGCTCGACGACGTCCGCGACGGTCTGTCCGGTGGCACCCGGGGTGGGGAGCTGGACGATCGCCTCGTGGATGTTCGGGTCGAACGCCTCGCCCTTCTCGCCGATCTGCACGAGCTTGAACTTCTCGAAGCCCCCGCGGATCTTCTGGCCGATGACCTGCATCGGGCCCTCGGCGAGGTCACCGTGGGCCTCGGCCCGGGTGAGGTCGTCGAGCGCCGGCAGCAGGGCCCGCACGACTTCGGCGATGGCGACCTCGCGGTTGGCCTCACGGTCACGCTCGACGCGCTTCCGGAAGTTCACCAGCTCGGCCTGCGCACGGAGCATGTCTGCACGCATCTCGGCGACGAGGTCGCGGTCCTCGGTGCTCAGCTTGTCCTCGGCGATGCCGCGGGCGGCATCGGCGAGCAGCGCTTCGTCCTCCGGGGAGAGGTCGTTCGCTGCATCGGCCGCCGGGCCCCCGGCGGCGGGGCCGTCCGTCGGTACTTCGACGTCGGGCCCCTCCGCCTCGATGAGGTCCTCGGGCTCCGCCGCGTTCGTGACGTCGCCCTCGACCTGGGGCTCGTCCTCGTTGGGCGCGTTCTCCTTGGGATCCGTCATCGTTACTTCTTGTCCTTGTCGTCCTCGTCGTCCACGACCTCGGCGTCGACGATGTCCTCGTCGTCGGCCGGCTGCTCACCCGCGGGTTGCTCGCCACCGGCGGTGCCGGCTGCTGCGTCCTGCTGGCTGTAGATGGCCTGGCCGAGCTTGCCCTGCGACTCGTTGAGCTTGTCGAAGGCGGACTTCACGGCGTCGTCGTCCTCGCCCGCGAGAGCGGACTTGAGCGCGTCCACGTCGGCCTGCACCTCGGACTTGACGTCCGCGGGGAGCTTCTCGTCGTTCTCCTTGATGAGCTTCTCGATCGAGTAGACGAGCTGCTCGGCCTGGTTGCGACGCTCGTTGGCCTCGCGACGGGCCTTGTCCTCGGCTGCGTGCTCCTCGGCCTCGCGGACCATGCGCTCGATGTCCTCCTTCGGCAGCGACGAACCGCCGGAGATGACCATCGACTGCTCCTTGCCGGTGCCCTTGTCCTTGGCGGACACGTGCACGATGCCGTTGGCGTCGATGTCGAAGGTGACCTCGACCTGCGGGACGCCACGGGGAGCCGGTGCGATGCCGGTGAGCTCGAAGGTGCCGAGCGGCTTGTTGTCACGGGTGAACTCGCGCTCACCCTGGAAGACCTGGATGGCGACCGACGGCTGGTTGTCGTCAGCGGTCGTGAAGGTCTCGCTCCGCTTGGTCGGGATCGCGGTGTTGCGGTCGATGAGCTTCGTCATCAGGCCGCCCTTGGTCTCGATGCCGAGCGACAGCGGCGTGACGTCGATGAGCAGGACGTCCTTGCGCTCGCCCTTCAGCACACCGGCCTGCAGTGCGGCGCCGACGGCGACGACCTCGTCCGGGTTGACGCCCTGGTTCGGGGACTTGCCACCGGTCAGCGACTTGACGACCTCGGCCACGGCGGGCATGCGGGTCGAGCCACCGACGAGCACCACGTGGGCGATGTCGTTGACCGAGACACCGGCTTCCTTGATGACGTCGTTGAACGGCTTCTTGGTGCGGTCCAGCAGGTCGGAGGTCATCTGCTCGAACTGTGCGCGCGAGATGGTCTCGTCCAGGTTCAGCGGGCCCTCGGCGGTGAGCGTCAGGTACGGGAGCTGGATGTTCGCCGACATCTGCGACGACAGCTCCTTCTTGGCCTGCTCAGCCGCTTCCTTCAGGCGCTGCTTGGCGATCTTGTCCGTGGACAGGTCGACGCCGTGCTCGTCCTTGAACTTCTTGACCAGGTAGTCGACGATGCGCTGGTCCCAGTCGTCGCCACCGAGACGGTTGTCACCGGAGGTCGCGCGGACCTGGATCGTCGAGAAGTCGTCGTCCTTGCCCACCTCGAGCAGGGAGACGTCGAACGTGCCGCCACCGAGGTCGAAGACCAGGATGAGCTCGTCTTCCTTGCCCTTGTCGAGGCCGTAGGCCAGCGCGGCCGCGGTCGGCTCGTTGATGATGCGGAGGACGTTGAGGCCGGCGATCTCACCGGCGTCCTTCGTGGCCTGGCGCTCGGCGTCGTTGAAGTACGCCGGCACGGTGATGACTGCGTCGGTGACGTCTTCGCCGAGGTACTGCTCAGCGTCGCGCTTGAGCTTGCCGAGGGTGCGGGCCGAGATCTCCTGTGGCGTGTACTTCTTGCCGTCGATCTCGGTGGTCCAGTCGGTGCCGACGTGACGCTTGACCGACGCGATGGTGCGATCGACATTCGTCACGGCCTGGCGCTTGGCGGTCTCGCCGACCAGGACCTCGCCGTCCTTCGTGAACGCCACGATCGACGGCGTGGTGCGCATGCCCTCGGCGTTGGCGATGACGGTGGGCTCGCCACCTTCGAGAACTGCGACGACGGAGTTAGTGGTTCCGAGGTCGATGCCTACTGCACGTCCCATGTGTTGCTCCTCTTGCTTGGGGGTAAGTCGTTGGACTTGCGTCCGATGGACTCAACTCTACCCCTGAGTCGCCTGGAGTCAACTTCAGCGAGAGCAAACCTGCGCCAATCCCACTCAACTCACAGGCGACCCTTCGTGATCGAGTACGCGCGTATGTTGGTATTTCACGTGATATTCTGAATACACATGCACCGTCGGAGTCTGTCGACGGGCGTGCCACTTCCCGCACAGCCGCCGTCGCGCGGCCTGTCCTGAAAGATGCACATGTCTCACAAGAAGAGGGCATCAACTGCCCTCAAGTCCATGGGTGCGGCCGGGCTGGCCGCAGCCACCATCGTGTCTGGCCTCTCCTTCGGCGCGGCCCCGGCCACTGCCGCTGGTCCTGGAGCGGAGCCGTCCGAGCGGGTCGTCGGTTCCCTCGTGCTCCGAGAAGCGCGAACGGACACATATTTTGCGGTCCAGGCAGCCAACCTTGGCTCCGGGGCTGTCAATGGCGCAGTAGCAAAGGCGTACTCCACGTTTGCTCAAGCAAAGGCATCGGCGGATCGCGTCGAGTTTCCCGCGCCCGGGACTCGTGGTGTCATCAAAAACTCGAAGGGCCAGTGCCTGAGCAGCCTTGGAGGCAAGTACGCCCCGTGGTCAAGCAACTGCGGGACAGCGGCAGGCCAGTTCACGATGAGTGAGAACCTTGGACTCGGGGTCTACCGAAACTCGGCCCAGACTGGTTTCTACCTGGGATACTTGTCCGGCTATTCGCTGGCGACCTACGACGAGATCGTCGCGTCGATCAACAAGCCGCTGGTCGCGAACGTCACGAGCACGAGCAACATCAACAAGTCGGCCGTGATCTCCGGCACGGCGACCCCGAACCAGACCGTCACGATCGGCTCCAAGACTGTCAACGTGAATGCGGACGGCAAGTGGAACATGACGGTCACCGGCCTCGTGAACGGCGCGAACTCGCTCGTGGCCATCCAGAAGCGCGGCGCCACCGAGATCGACCGTCAGAACGTCTCGGTCACGATCGTCGAGGGCGGCGGCCTCTTCGGCGTCGACCAGGGCCCCGTCGAGCTCGAGCGCGGTGCGACCACCCAGGTGCCGTTCGTCGTCGAGAACCGCGTCTCGCGCACGGACACCAAGGGCACCGTCGTGCTGACCGCTCCGGACGGGGCGACCTTCTCCGAGCAGGACACCGTTCAGGGCTCGTGGCGTCGCGTAGGCAACACCGCGTGGAACGCTTCCACGTCGATCCCGCTCACCAACGGCCGTCTGTCGAACGACAACACCACCCTGACGTTCGACGCGGACTGGTCCAGCGAGCGTCCGGCCGACCAGCAGTACCGTTTCATGATCGACGTCGCCGCGGCTGAGGACGCCCCCGAAGGCTCCAGCTCGATGGACTTCGACTTCACGGGCACGAGCAGCACGAACGACTTCCGTGCACAGGGCAAGACCACCACGACCGTGACGGACGCCGAGGTTCCGGCGCCCGATGCGCTCGTCGTCACCACCCCGGCCGACGACTCCACGGTCGACACCAAGCGTCCGGTCTTCTCCGGCACCGGTGACGAGGGCGCCACGATCGAGATCCGCGACGCCGACGACAACCTCATCGCGACCACCGTCGTGAAGGACGGCGCCTGGAGCGTCCCCGCAGCCGCGGACCTCGCGGATGGCTCCTACGAGTTCGACGTGACCCAGACTCCGCTCGCCGGGGCGCCGAGCACCGAGAAGGTCTCGTTCACGGTCGCGACGAACCCGCTCACGACCGAGCTCACCGCGGTCGGCGCGTTCGATGACGACGTCACCAAGCCCGCCACGATCTCCGGCGACGCCACCACCGGCGCGACCGTGATCGTCAAGGACAGCCTCGGCAACGAGGTCGGCCGGGCTGAGGCCGTCGACGGGAAGTACTCGATCCCGGTCCCGCCGTCGTTCGCCCACACCGGCGTGAACGACTTCACCGTGACCCAGACGAAGAACGACACGACCTCGCCCGCGAAGGACGTCTCGCTCGACTACGGCATGCCGACCCCGATCCGCATCACCAGCCCGGCGAACGGCTCGACAGTCCAGAAGGACGGCCTGACCTTCACCGGCACGGGTGACAACGGCGCTCGTATCGATGTCCGCGGTTCCGTCCGAGCCATCGCGACCGGTACCGTCACCGACGGCACCTGGAACGCACCGGTGACGATCGACCTGTCGAACAACGTCTACAACCTGCGCGCCGTGCAGACCACCAAGGGTGGCCTCACGACGCAGGCACCGATCACGATCACGATCACCGACGAGGCCCCGGTTGCTCCGGTTGCTCCGCTGACCGCGACCGCCGCGTTCAACACCACGGACGAGAACCTGCCCGCGACGATGACCGGCTCCGCCAACCCCGGCGCGACCGTCACCGTGAAGGACAGCAACGGCGACACCATCGGCACCGCCGTCGCCACCAACGGCCGCTACACGATCACGATCCCCGCGAACAAGGCCCACTTCGGCGTCAACGACTTCACCGTCACCCAGACCGTCCGAGGCCAGGTCTCCGCACCACTGGACCGCTCCCTCGACTACGGCAACCCCGCAGCCCCGGTCATCCAGACCCCGGCCAACGGCGCCACCGTCACCAACGGCTCCATCCGCTTCACCGGCACCGGAGCCACCGGCGCCAAGCTCGACATGCGCGGCAACACCTCCTCCATCGGTGACACCAAGATCACCGACGGCGCCTGGACCGTCGACGTCACCCGCCAGCTCAACCCGGCGGTCTACGACCTCCACGCACTCCAGACCAGCAAGGGCGGCCTCACCCAGCGCGTCAACATCACCGTCAACGTCCGCAACGAGCAGATCACGGCGCTGACTGCCAACGGGGTCTTCGACCGTGACGTCGAGCAGAACGCCGTCGTCTCGGGCAACGCCCAGACCGGAGCCGACGTCATCGTCCGCGAAGGCACGACGATCATCGAGAGCGTCAAGGCCGTCGACGGGAAGTACTCCGTCACGATCCCCGCCACGGTCGCCGGCGTCCGCACCTTCACCGTCACCCAGACGGTCAACGGCACGGTCTCGGCACCCAAGACGGCGACGCTCGACTACGGCACGCCCGCCGCACTCGTCATCGAGACCCCGTCCAACGGCGGCACCCTTCGTGGCGACCAGATCGTCTTCACCGGCACCGGAGCACCCGGCGCCAAGGTCGTCCTCAACGGCACCTCGAGCCGCCTCGGTTCCGCGACCGTGAACACGTCGGGCGCCTGGACGATCTCCGTGGAGCGCACCCTCACTCCGCAGGCGTACACGCTGTTCACCAAGCAGATCACCAAGGGCAACCTCAACGGCCCTGCTGACCAGCGCACCATCAACGTCATCCGGTAACACCACCAGCACAACGCGACGGGCGCCTCTCCACCAGGAGGGGCGCCCGTTCCCGTGTGTCAGGAGCGAAGCAACGGAGAACGGAACGACAGAACGACGAATGCCGCCGGCCTCAGGCCGGCGGCATTCGTCGTGGGACGGGTCGATCATCGGGTGACGAACACGTTGCTCTCGCCCTTGTCGTCGATCTTCGGCTCGTTGTCCGTGGTGACGCGGTTGCCGTCGGTCGTGACGGTGACCGAGCCGACCTGCTTCCCGGCGATGTCGTTGATGGAACCGGAGACGACGAGTTCCTCGACGTTTCCGAGGTGCACCACCGCGTTGCCCGCGGTGATCTCCACCGACGCGCAGTCTCCGACGGTGACGTCCTTGTTGGCCTGGTCGACGACGGCCTTGCCGTCCTCGCACCCGGCCTGGACCTTCTCGATGTCGGCAGGCGGGTTCGAGAAGACCTGCTTGTCAGTCTTGTCCGCCTTGGCCGTCGCGCTCGCGCTCGCGCTCGGCTTCGGGGTCGACTTGTCGTCACCGGTGCCGGAGCACGCGGTCACTGCAGCGAGGACGCCGAGGACGGTGATCCCGGTGACGAGCAAGCGGCGGACGGGAGGATGGGGGCTCAGAGCCATGGTGTGTTCCGATCTGGAGCGGGAGGTGTCGGGCGCGTCATCGGACCCGCAGACATTCGTATGTAATGTTCTATATAATACTTGATATGCTGAATGCATGACAACTGACCGGTTGCCGGTGGTGGCCTTCCTCAGCCACTCCGCAGCCCTCTCCGGGGCAGAACTGCTCGTCGCCCGTGTGACGGCGGCGTGCACGAGGATCGAACCGATCGTGGTCCTCGGTGAACACGGCCCGCTCGAGGAACTCCTTGCCGCCTCCGGTGTGCGCTGCCAGGTCGTGCCCCTCGATGCGTCCGTCCGGCACCACACCGCCGCCACGGGTGCGGGGCTCATCGAGAAGACGGTCAGCACGCTCCGTGCCACCCACGAGCTCACCCGCGTCCTGGGTACCCTCGGCGTCGACGTGCTGACGACCCACTCGGCGAAGGCGCACATCTGGGGTGGACTCGCCGGACGACGGGCCGGGATCCCCGTGGTCGCCCATGCACACGACCTCGTCGGTGCCGACGGGTCGTCGCGAGTGAACGCCGCGTTGCTCCGGCTCGCGTTCGCGCTCCTCCCCCGCACGGTGATCGCGAACTCCCGGAGCACGGCGCGGTCGCTCGGTCGCCTGCCCCGGCCCGTCGCCGTCGTCGGCTGCCCCGTGTCCGTCCCGGCGGAAGCAGCGCCACACACCGCTTCAGCGTTCACGATCGGCATGGTCGGACGCCTCACGCCGTGGAAGGGGCAGGGCGTCGTCCTCCGCGCCTTCGCGGCCGCCCGCGCAGCCGGTCTCGACCCCGACGCGCGACTCCGCCTGGTGGGCGCACCGCTGTTCGGTGCCGACGACGCGTTCGCCCGGGCGCTGCACACACTTGCGTCCGACCTCGGCGTCCGCGACTCCGTCGACTTCCGTGGGCACCAGCACGACGTCGCCGCCGAGATGGCCGCGTGTGACGTCGTCGTCCACGCCAGCACACGCGCAGAGCCGTTCGGACAGGTCGTCATCGAGGCGATGGCGCTGGGCCGGGCCGTGATCGCCAGCGACGCGGGTGGCCCCGCCGAGATCATCACCGACGACCGGGACGGTCTCCTCGTCTCGCCCGGTGACGTCGCAGCGCTCGCGTCCGCCATGGTGCGCCTGGCGGCCGACCGGGAGGCCCGGGGCCGGCTCGCTGACAACGGCCGTCGGATCGCCAGACGGTTCGATCTCCCCCGCGTCGTCGCGCAGATCGAGGCAGTCCTGGTGGCGACCGCCCGCTGACGCCGGACGGCGGCACTGCGGGTGCGCGTCGCCTGTCGTGGGTCGACCCGGCGACGGAAGGCGGGCCTCCTGGCTGGCGCGCGTCAGGAACGGACCGTGCTCGGGATCCCGGTCCACGCGCCGATCTCGCGCCGGAAGCGCGTGGTGGAGAACGTGTCGGCCCGTTTTCGGCAGTCCGCACCGTCGAGCGCGGCGGCGGCCTCGACGGCCGACCGCAGCGTCGACGGAGCGAAGTCGTGCAGGACGACGCCGCTCCGGCCGGGCTCCACCGAGTCGCACGCGCCTCCGACGGCGTTCACGACGACCGGCGTACCGAGTGCCATGGCCTCGACCGGCATGATGCCGAAGTCCTCCACCGGCGGGAACACGTAGACGGCCGCACGCTGCAACAATGCTGCCAGGAGCGCGTCGGACGGCCGGACGACGATGCGGACGTCGACGTCGACGTCGGAGTCCGCGGCGAGCGCCCGGAGCCGCTCGAGGTCGGGACCGTCACCGGCGAGCACCACCGGCCGCGCTGATGCCCGGCCGGCCTGGATCACCACGTCGAGTCGCTTGTACGGCACGAACCGGGACGCGCCCAGCAGGAAGCCTGCGGGCAGCGACTCGAGTAGCGCACGCTCACAGTCGTCGAGTTCCCGTGCCCAGTCGTCGACAGCGGTGAGCCGTTCGACCCCGACGGGTGGGTGGATCACGACCGCGTCGACGTCCCAGCTCGCGCGGATGCGCTGCTGCACGAAGCGGCTGTTGGCCGCGACGTGCCGGAGCGCCCCACCCCGACGGCGGTCCACCGCGCGGAGCGCGGGGCCCGCGACCCGTGCGGCGACGGACGCGCCGCGGGCATCGAGCTCCGGGTTCCAGAGGTACCGCGCCGGTGTGTGCACGTAGGTGAACTGGCGCTCGGGATCGACCCCGGGCACACGGGCCTGGTGCGCGAACAGGTGCGAACTGACGAGCGCCCAGTCGTACGGTCCGAGGTCGCGCAGCCCGTGCGACCAGAGCGCGAGGAGGAACGGGACAGCCAGGGCCTTGCGCCCCCGCAGCGGCGTCGGCGCGAGGGCGCTCTCGATCACCCGCCGACCGGGGTACCGGCCCGGGGCGTCGTTCCAGAGGCCGAAGAGGTCGGCGTCCGGGTACTCGTCCGCCATGGCGTCGAGGACACGTTCGGCGCCGC
Source organism: Curtobacterium sp. MMLR14_002 (assembly GCF_001864975.1). NCBI lineage: Bacteria > Bacillati > Actinomycetota > Actinomycetes > Micrococcales > Microbacteriaceae > Curtobacterium > Curtobacterium sp. MMLR14_002. The sequence continues at coordinate 295,614 of NZ_MJGT01000050.1, read as the reverse complement.
CGACCGCTTCGATCCACTCATGCACGAGCAGTCCGCGCATCGCGAGCTCCTTCCGTCGTTCGTGCGGCACAGGCGACGACGGCATCGATCGCCTCGTCGGCCAGGGCGCACATCCGGGCGTGATCGGCGTCGTCTCCGCGGACGGGGTCGGTGATGTCGTCCGTCTCTGGGTCGGTGGGGGCGGTGCCGAGTCGTGAACCTGCGACCAATCTGGGGAAGTCGTCCCAGAACCCCGCGCCGACGGCGTCCTCATCGAGGAGCGGACGGACGAGCCGCTCGAACTCGCGCAGCGTGAACGTCCGCCGCAACAGCGCGGGAGCGAGGTCGAGGACCGAGGCACGGTGCTGGCGTTCCAGGGTGAGCACGAGCGCGGGGCCGTCGAGCACGCCGGCGGTCAGGGGCGTCCCTGCGAAGCCAGCGGGGTCGGCTCCGTGGCGCAGGACGGCGTCGGACGACCGCGGGAACATCGCCGCCCCGGGTTCGGCGGCGGTCCCCGCGCTCGACACCTGGAACGCTCCGGGGGCGACAGCGTCCAGGCGGGCCCGGAGCACGCGTTCGACGTACGGGGAACGACAGACGTTCCCTTCGCAGACGATGAGGATGGCGATCACGATCGAGTTCCTGTCAGTGCGGGGGCGGTGGGTCGGAGGACGGGGTCGGGGACGGCGGTCGGGACCCACGTCGGGGTCGCGCAGGCCGCGATGAGGACCCAGAGGACCGGGGTCGAGAAGTCGGGCGTCCCGACGACCTTGGCGACGAGCAACGCGACGAGCGCGGTGGCCGCCGCGACCGTCCCCGGACGCCGGATCGCGGTCGCCACGATGCCCAGGACGAGTGAAGCGAACGCCGCGGTGCCCGGGATGCCGACGGTGGACAACAGGGACATGCCGAACGACGACGGCCGGTTGCTGCCGATGCCGGCACCCATCCCGAGCGTGTCCGCGAGGACGCCCCAGCTGAACGCGTCCGCACCCGTCCGGGAGTCGTACGACTTGCTGTCCACCTTGTCGACGACGAGTTGCCGGATCGGCGCGAGCAGGTGGTCACCGGCGACGAGGGCGACCACGGCCGCAGTGAGCACGCCGATGACGAGCCACGGGGTGCCGACACCACCGCGGACGACGTACCGGACGGCCAGTACGACGATGCCCAAGCCGATCACGACGGCGGAGGCGACAACGGCGGTGCCCGACGACGCCTGCAGCAGGTTGGAGCATGCGAGGGCAGCTGCCGCGGACCAGAGGAACCGGGCCCGGCCCGTCGACCGCAGTGCCGCCACGACGAAGAACGCGACCGCGGGCAGGGAGAACGCTGCGAGCTCGCTCGGTTCGCTGAAGACCCCCCGCAGCCGGTCCTCCGTCGTCGTCCAGGCGTACGCGACGTTCGGCAGCGTGTCGAAGAGGGGAGCCGTCACGTCCGCACGGAACAGGAGGAGGAACCCGCGGATGCTCGTCGTCACCGTCCCCACCACCAGCGCGACACCGACCGCGAGGACGGCACCCCGGACGCGCACCAGGTAGAGCGTGCAGCAGGCGGCGAGGAGCAGGTAGGCGAGCTGTGCGCCGTTGCTCACCGTGTAGGCGAGCACACCGGGGTCAGCCACCTGGTGATCGACTCCCCCGCGCGAGACGAGGACCCGGATGCCGCCGAACATCCACGGAGCCAGTGCGGTGATCACCGTCGTCCAACCGAGGAAGAGGGCGAACGCGTTCGCTGTCCAGTGCGACGTCCCCAGTCGACGCGTCCCGAGGAGCGCGCAGGCGCTGGCTGCTGCCGCGACGGTGAACAGCGGCACGCCGTTCCCCCCGACGACGACGCCCGCGGAGTACGGCAACCCGGCGGCCGCCCCGATGATCGCCGGCAACCACTCACGACGCACCGTCAGTCCGACGCCGAGCGCGACGAGGAACACGGCTCCGAGGACGGTCATCCGGGCTTCCTCCACTTGGTTGCGTAATATTTCATATCAACTACTATGAGTATCACACATCGAAACCCGAAGGAAAGGCTCGGATGACACTCGCGCAGTTCATCGACGTGCTCCGGCACCGCTGGATCTCCATCGCTGCGGTGCTGCTGCTCGCGACCGGACTCGCGGCGGCCTTCTCCGCGGTCCAGGCGCCGCAGTACCGTGCGACGAGCGAGGTGTTCGTGTCCGTGGCAGGCGGGGACTCGGTCACCGACCTCAGCCAGGCCAACACCTTCTCGGCCGCGCGCGTCAAGTCCTACGAGGCGCTCGCAGTCACGCCCCAGGTGCTCGGACAGGCCGCGAAGCAGCTCGGTCTGCCGGGTGGTGGCGGCCTCTCGCGGGTGGTGACGGCGGAGTCGAAGCGCGACACCGTGCTCATCTCGATCAGCGCCACCGACGGATCTCCGTCGCAAGCCGCCGCCATCGCGAACGCCGTCACGGCTCAGCTGGTGAAAGTGGTCGAACAGGTCGAGAACGAGGGGGCCGCCACCACCGGCCTCGTGCACCTCAGCGTCTTCCAGCCCGCGACAGCTCCGAGCACACCGTTCTCGCCCCGCTTGACCGTCAACATCGCGATCGGCGTGCTCGCCGGACTCGCCCTCGGCATCGCCCAAGCCGTCCTCCGCGAGGTCCTCGACACCCGCCTCCGCTCGTTCGAGGCACTGCGCCGGCTGACCCAGGCGAGCGTGCTGGGTGAGTTCGCACTCGACGACTCGGTCGTGAAGGAACCACTCGTCTCGTTCGGCAACCGCTACAGCACGCGAGCCGAGGCGTTCCGCCAGCTCCGGACCCACCTGACCTACACGAACCTCGACGGGGACGCGCAGAGCATCGTCGTCACCAGCGCGACGCCGGGCGAGGGGAAGTCCTCCACCGCCGTGAACCTCGCGCTCATGCTCGCCCAGAACGGATCCCGCGTCGTCCTCGTCGACGCCGACCTCCGACGCCCGACCACCGGCACCTACCTGGGCATCGAGAGCCGCGTCGGACTCTCCACGGTGCTCACCCGGCAGGTCGCCCTCGACGACACCATCCAACAGATCGGCGCGGACACGCCCCTCCACGTCCTCGCAGCGGGGCGGGTCCCCCCGAACCCCAGCGAACTCCTGAGCTCGAGCCGCATGGTCGACCTGGTCCGCGAACTCGAGTCCCGCTACGAGTACGTCATCGTCGACGCCCCTCCGATGCTCCCGGTGACCGACCCCGCTGTGCTGGGCGCGATCTGCAGCGGTGTCCTGCTCGTGGTGAGCGTGGACGGGCGGACCAGACGCGCCGACTTCACCGCTGCAGAACGGACCGTGACCCAGGTCGGCGCCCGCCTGCTCGGCCTCGTCGTCAACCGCCTGCCGGTGCAGCGCCGCGCGAAGACCTACTACAACTACGAGCCGTCGGCGCCGGTCAGCGAGAGCCCTCGTCGATCGTCGCGAGCTCGCCGCACCCCGGAGGACCACTGATGAAGCCGCCCGCACGCCGTTCACTCGTCTACCTCGGGTGGCAGGGCAACGCCAACTTCGGCGACGACCTGCTGTACGAGACCTGGCGCGCTGCACTCGACGACCCCCTCACGGTCCAGGCGCCGCTCAACGCACGCGACTACCTCCGATCGGCGCCACGATTCGGGCTCGACCGGCTCCGCACACTCGGCGCGGAACGGGTCGTCCTGCTCGGCGGTGGGACGTCCGTCGGGTTCGCGTCGTGGGCAGAGCACGCACGGCTGGCGATCCGCAACTTCGGCACGGACGGCCTGATCGGTGTGGGCCTCGGTGCCGCGTCGGCATCGGACACGTACTCCCTGGCGCGGCAGCGGCAACGCTGGGAGGCCTGGCGCACGCTCGAGCGGCTGCACATCGCCGGCGTTCGCGGTCCCCTCACCCAGGACGAGGTCTCCGCTCACCTGATGCCCGTCGACATCAGCGGTGACCCGGCGCTGCTCTACCCGCTCGTCCAGCACGTGCCCCGCCCCGCTCGAGCTGCTCCGCGGATCGGCGTGAGCCTCGGGTCCGATCCCCACTCCCGCTTCGACGTCGACACCGTCGCCGCGGCCGTCGACGAACACGCACGCGACCTCGGTGCCACCGAGGTGGTCGCGTTCGCCCTGTCGGCAGCCGACCAGGACGCCGCACGTCACCTGTCGGACCGCCTGACGACGTCGTCGGTCGTCCACGCCTACACGGACGTCGCGGCCACGATGGCCGCGATCGGCAGCTGCGACCTCGTGGTGTCGGAACGGCTGCACGGCGCGGTCGCCGCAGTGTCGCTCGGCATCGCGACGGTCCCGCTGTCCTACGCCTCGAAGTGCGACGACTTCTGGTCGAGCGTCACCGGTCGTGCCGCCCCCGTCACGGTGGGCCACTCGACGGACGACCTGGTCGACGCGATGCGTACGGCCGAACAGGAGCGTGTGGGCATCGCCGACCGGGTCGGCGAACTGCAGGACCGCTTGCAGCGGATCAGGGTCGAGCTGCTCGCCTGGAAGTCGGGGACGCGCTCGACGACGGACCTGCTGACGACGAGCACGGTGTCGGTGTGAGCGCCGTCGCAGGGGCCAGCCACCGCTTCCACCTGGTCATCTCGACGATCCGCTCGCCGGAACACATCGAGCGGTGCCTCGACTCGATCCGCCGAGCACGTGTGCCGGTCTTCGTGACCGTGGTCGAGCAGCGCCCGACGCCCGACGCGCTGCCGCTCCTCCGGGACCTGATCGAGGCCGGTCACGCAGAACACGTGCACGAGCCCGTCGTCCGTGGGGTCAGCCGCGGCCGGAACCGCGGGCTCGCCACGATCCGTGGGGACATCGTGGCGTTCCCCGACGACGACTGCTGGTTCGACGACGGTGTCCTCGAACTCCTGTCCGAGCGGATGGACGACCGGAACCTCGACGGAGCAGCCATCCCCTGCCGTGCGAGTGACGACAGTGGCACGATGCTCCGCTGGCGCCGACGGGCATGCCGGGTCACGAGCTGGCGGGTTCCCCGGACGATCGTCGCTGCAGGCATCTTCCTGCGACGCGACCTGCTCGAGAGGCACGGGCTCTTCGACGTCGCCCTCGGGACCGGTTCGGCGACGCCGTTCGGCTCCGGCGAGGAGAACGACCTCGTCATCCGAGCACTCCGTCGCGGTGCCCACATCGCCTACATGCCGGACGTGACCGTGCGGCACGGCGACTTCCGGCACGACGGCATGACGGACGAGACCCTGGCCAAGGTGCTGCGGTACAACCGGGGGTTCGGCCGGGTGCTCCGGAAGCACCGGCTCCGCGGCCAGGCGGCCTACTGGGTCACCCGGTCGATGGTGGCCGTCCTCGTGGCGCGGGCCAAGCGGGACCACGATGCGACCCGATTCCAGCAGGCGCAGCTCCGTGGCCGGTGGCAGGGGTGGCACGGCGCGGACGACCACGGCGCGCACCACGCGTTCGACCGGACCACGACGCCGCAGCACGGGTGACACGAGCGGCCCCGCAGCGCACCAGGTGCACCGCAGGGCCGCTCGGAGTCACTCGTCCCAGACGACGAACCGCGGGATCCACTTCGCGGACATGTCGAGCTTCCCTGCTGCGCCCCGCACGGTCTTCTCGGATCCCGTGGGTTCGACGATCCGGCCCGCTCCGCGGAGTGAGACGCGCACGGGCGTCGACAGGTGCTGCGCTTCCGACTGCCAGACGACACGGGCGTGGTGCTTGCCGTCCGGCGAGGTGAACCGCATGTGGCGGACCGGACCGATCCGGTGCTCCGCCACGAACCGCTTTCCGGAGAGGACCCGCTGCATGGTCGCCCAGGCCGCGGCGGAGGTCTTCGGCTCGTAGCCGCCGTCGGCGTTGCCGAGCAGCCCGAACGTCCGTGCGGTGCCGTTCGCCAGGGCGGGCTCGGCCATCTCGAACAGGAAGAGTCGCTCGACGCCGTACTGCGCGGCGATCGCGTAGGTGCGCAGGACGTAGGCGGTCTGGTCCTCCGGTCGGACCCACCCCGGTCCGGCGAATTGCGTCGGCCACCCGACCTCGGTGATCCAGATCGGCAAGGCGCTGCCGTCGGGGCGCGGGTACCGGTCGGCCGTCGTCCGGAGCCACGCGAGGGCGTCCTCGATGCAGGGGTTCGTCGGGACGCAGAGCTCGGGGCCCCACGGGTTGTTGTAGGGGTGGACGCTGACCGCGTCGACGTGGTCAGCGCCACCGAGGCGGAACCACTCGCCGATCCAGGCGCGCTCGTCGTCGGACACCGAGTTCTGGGTCGGCCCGACGATCGTCGCCGCCGGGTCGGTCGCACGGATGACCTGTGCGGTGACCCGTGCGAGCTCGATGTAGGCGGCGGGCGTCGCGGGCAGCGAACCGTGGTTGTTCGTCCACTCGTTCCAGACCTCGTAGGACAGATCGGTGTCCGGGTGCCGGTCCCGCATGTGGGACACGGTCTCCTTGACGTAGCGCTTCCAGGCGGCGGCCTGGGCGGGTTTGGAGACGTCCGGTGGTGCCATCGGGTCGTTCGTGTACGCGACGTTGCCGTAGTCGAGGACGAAGAGTGGGCTGACACCCATGTCACGCACGACCGGGTCGATGCGGGCGTCCGTCGCCGTGAAGTCGAACCGGCCGGCGACCTTCTCGACCGCGCTCCACTGCAGGTCCTGTCGGTAGCTGCCGGCACCGAGTGCGGCGAGTGACGGCAGCGCGCTCGCCACGGGGTTGACGCCGAGACCGAAGTACGGGTCGGAGCCGACCGGACCGGCGATGGTGCGCACGAACCGGGTCGACGCGGACGTCGACCCGGGCGTCTGCACGGTCAATCGGTAGGTGCCGGACGGGAGTGCGCTCGTGGGGTGCACCTCGACCGACCGGGTGCCGGCCCGGCCGCTCCCCGAGTCGACGATCGTTCCCGTGGTGTCGTTGATCCGCCAGGTGACGTCTGCCGCTCGCTCGACACCGGTGACCGTGAACCCGGGCTGCTCGTCGGGCCCGAAGAGACCGCTCCCACCGATGGGTCGGAGCGTCGGCGTCGTCGTGGCCGTCGGCGTGGTGCCGCGTGCGGACTGGGGCTGGGCGTGCTCGGACAGGATCGCCGCGAGCACGACGCCCGTGACGGCAGCGGCGGTGAGGCCACGGCGGCGTGTGGACGGAGGACGGGGAGCGGGGCGGCCAACGGATGGCCCGACGTGTTCCATCCGGCCATCATGGGCAGCACGGTCAGGTGCTGGCGAGCGATCGGAATGCACGGCACCCGCTATGCGATCGACTCGATCCTGGGCGATACACAACATGCGAACTGTTGGCGGACGGCGATCGTTCCCGCCCACAGTTGCTCGATGCCAGCCGAACGACCGACCTTCACCGGCGTCCAGGTGCTGCGGTTCGTCGCCGCGCTCCTCGTCGTGTTCTCGCACCTGCCGACGTACCTGCACGCCCGTCTCGGCACACCCCTGGTCGACATCCCCCTCGGCCAGGTCGGGGTGACGGTCTTCTTCGCGATCAGCGGGTTCGTCGCGGTGCTGGTGACACAGCGGACCCCGAGGCCGACCTGGCGCGAGTTCATCTCCCGTCGGCTGGTCCGTATCCTGCCGCTCGCGTGGGCGGTGATGACGATCAAGCTCGGCACACTGCTGGTGGCCCCGCAGGCCCTGGAACGCGCGGCCACGTCACCGACGTACATCGCGTTGTCCTACGTGTTCCTGCCCGGCCGCGGCCCGAACGGCGTGGTCGAGCCGTTCTACACCGTCACCTGGACGCTGTCGTTCGAGCTGCTGTTCTACGTGATCGTCACGATCGCGCTCGCCACCCGCTCCGACCCCCTCCGGCTGGCGTCCGTCGTCTTCGTCGGACTCGCGGTCGCCTCGGCGTTCCGAGGGCCGGACGGGTGGCCGGTCTGGCAGTTCCACGCGAACCGCATCGTCCTGTGCTTCCTGGTCGGCATGGTGATCGGCCGGTGGGCACTCGACCGCCGCACCCGGGTGGCACTGCTCCGGACCGCGGCGATCACCGCGATCTGGCTCGTGGTGGGCACCGTCGCGGGCGCGTCCGTGCCGAGCCTGCTGCTGTTGCCGCTCGCGGCCGCGGCGCTGGCGACGACGGTGGCAGGTGAGCCGCTCCTGCGTCGGTGCACCGGCACCGTCGGGCGGACGCTGGGCGATGCCTCGTACGCGTTGTACCTGACGCACCCGATCGTCGCACCGGCGACGGTGGCCGTGGTCGCCGCGGTCGTCTCCGGCCCCGCAGCGCCGATCGTCGCGGGCATCGCCGCACCGGTCGCCGCCGTGGCCGCCTCGGTCGTGGTGTGGTTCGCGGTCGACCGTCCGGTGATCCGGCGGCTCCAGCGGCGACGGACCACACCACCACGGACCCCGCGCACCGCGAGGCACCGGCTACCCGCCGGGTAGTGTCGTCCCGTGCGATGGAGTCGAGTGAACTGGCCCTCCGTTGGCTACGTCTCCCTCGAGGACTTCGACGGCCAGCGCGAACACGTGACCCGGTTGCTCGAGGACGCCCCGCCCACGGTCGCCGCGCTCCTGACGGTCAAGTGGACCGACTCGCGGATCGAACGCTGGGTCGTGGAGTCCGCCGACGCCGTCGTCGACCCGGACGCCGACGAGGACGACGTGACGACCCCCGTCGACCTGCCGGGACACGGTGTGCCCGACCCGGTCGTCGTGCACGCCGACATCGTGGTGCGCAACGACGAGGTCCTCGACACCCCGAGCGGCCTGTGGCGCCGCTGGAACCACGCCAGGGTGTCGCTCCGGCTCCGGGACGCCGTCATCGACCCGCCGGGTGTCGACGCCGCAGCACTGCTCGCCGGTGACGCCCACGTCGCCCGGGGCGAACTCGAGTACCTGAACGAGCACGACGCCTGGGAACTCCGTCTGCTGATCTCCCCCGTCGGCGAGGTCGCGATCCGGTTCCGGGGCGTCCGGGTGGCGATCCGGAGCGTCGCCGAAAGCGTGTACGCCGACCTCGAGGCGCGCCCGGCACGCGGCTGGCACGGCCCGGTGCCGGACGGCTGGGTCGAGTGGACGACCGAGGTGGTGCGGGCAGCGGCCTACGGCGACCTCGGCGGACTGCACCTGGCCGACGACGCGAGCGACGTCGACGACGTCGATCCCCGCTGGGGGTTCGCCCCACTGCACGCCGCCGCGTGGTTCGACCACCCCGAGATGCTCGAGGAACTCCTGCGCCGCGGCGCGACCCTGCAGCTGGAGGACACCGAGGGGCGGACGCCGCTGACGCTGGCGATCGACCGCGACGCACGACGGGCGGTCGACGTGCTGGTCGCAGCGGGCGCCGACCTGGAGGCCCGTGACGGCGACGGCAACACCCCGATCGTCCGCGCTGCGTGGGGCGGACACGCCGCGATCGTGCGCGCCCTCGCCACCGCGGGTGCGGACACCAGGGCGCGCGGGTCACGGGGCGCGACGCTGCTGATCGCGGCCGTCGATTCCGGCGACCTCGACACCGTCCGGGTCGTGCTGTCGCTCGACGTCGACCGGGACGCCGTCGACGACGAGGGCTCGAGCGCCGCGGACCGGGCGGAGCTGCTCCGCGAGACGGCCGTCGCCGACCTGCTCGCCGCCGCCTGAGCGCAGTCCGCACCACGGCCCGTGGGCCGAACCGTGCCTGACGTGACGAAGCGCGGCGGACGGGAGCAGGGCCTCCCGTCCGCCGCGCGCCTGCGGGGTCGACCGTCCTAGACGGTGACCGACTCGAGGGCGTTCGCCTGCGCGACCCGCCCGTACCAGCGGGCGGAGTCCTTCGGCGTGCGCTCGAAGGTCTCGCGGTCCCACGCGACCAACCCGAAGGTCGGGCGGAAGCCGGAGGCCCACTCGTAGTTGTCCAGGAGCGACCAGTGCTGGTAGCCGAGGACCTCGATGCCGTCCTCGATGCAGCGGTGGATGCCCTCGAGGGCGCCCTGCGTGTAGGCCTGCCGGCGGGAGTCGTCAGCGGTGGCGATGCCGTTCTCGGTGATCATCAGCGGGACGCCGCCGGAGAGCTCCCACGCGCTGCGGAGCCCGTCGGCCGAGGCCTCGGGGTAGAACTCCCAGCCGGTGAGGGTCGTCTCGACGTCGTCGGACACGGGCAGGGGCCCGTCCGGACCGATGAACGTGCGGGTGTAGGCCTGCACGCCCAGGAAGTCGTCGCCGGCGGCCTGCTCGAGGTACCAGTCGTCGCGCGGGTACCCGTACTCGCGGAGCATGGCGTCCGCCCCGGGCTCGCCGGAGGACTTGAAGGCCTGCGTCGCGATGGTCCACCCCGACTGGAGGCCCGACACCTGTGACAGGACCTCGCGCGACCGCTTGTGGCTGGCCAGCAGGGCGTCGGCGACCCCCAGGTCCGGGTTCGGCAGGCCGAACGCCACCAGGTTGGCCGCGTCCTCGCCGCCGGCGAGCATCGCCGCGATGTTCGGCTCGTTGATCGTGCAGACGTAGCGGACGCCGTCCTGCACCACGGGGAGCGCGGCCTCGGTGTAGCGGGCGAACAGGTCGGCGGCGTCGGGTGCCCGCCAGAAGCCGTCGCGTTCGAACCAGCGCGGCACGGTGAAGTGCATGAGGGTGACGATCGGCTCGATGCCGAACTCGTGGCAGGCATCGACCATGCGGCGGTAGTGGTCGACCTCGGCACGGCTGACGAACCCGCGCTCGGGCTCGATGCGGGCCCACTCGATGCTGAACCGGTAGGAGTTCAGCCCGAGCTCGGCCGCGATGCGGATGTCCTCGCGGTACCGGTGGTAGCTGTCCGCCGCGTCGCCCGAGGGCTCGACGATGGTGGTGTCCGGCTCGTGCTCGTGCACCCACCAGTTGCTGTTGACGTTGTTGCCCTCGATCTGGTGGGCGGCGGTGGCGGCACCCCAGAGGAAGCCGTCGGGGAACTGCAGCGTGGAGATGATGGTGCCTTTCAGTGCTGTGACAAGAATGCGTCGAAGACGGCGACCGTCCCGAGCGGGTTCTCGACCTGGGGGCCGTGGTAGCTCGCGGGGATGACGACGTACTCGGCGCCGGTCTGCTCGGCCATCGCCCGCTGCCACGGGATCGGCCAGGCGTTGTCCCACTCGCCGTGGGCGACGAGGACCGGCAGGCCCGTGGCGCGCAGGGCGTCGGAGGCGTCGGTGTGGTCCTCGAGGATGTGACCACCGGCGACGACGCTGAGCGGGCTCGTCGCGTCGAAGCGGTCGCGCACCATCCGGACGTCGTCGGGCAGCTCGTCGTCGGGCCGGTACGCCCAGAGCGGGTTCGTCGAGTCGAACAGCTGCCGGAGGTTCCCGCCGGTGTCGTGCAGGATCGTCAGCTCGGCGACCTTGCGGTACGGCCACCCGTGCGGACCGGAGCAGAACTGCACGACGTCGCGGAACGCCGTCGGGTCCTGGAGCGCGGCGGCCCGGACGATCACACCGCCGAGCGAGTGCCCGATCAAGTGCACGGGGGCACCGTCGTCGAGCAGGCGCGCGACCCGGACGACGTCGGCGGCTTCTTCGTCGAGGGAGTAGTCCCGCGGTTCGGTCGACGCTGCCGAGTCGGCCTGCCCACGCCGGCTGATCGCGACCGCGGTCCAGCCGGCGTCGCGGAGGACGGGCAGGAAGGTCCGCCAGTCCTCCTTCGAGCCGGTGTACCCGGGGACGATGAGCACGGTGCCCTTCGACACCCCCTCGGGCACGATCCGGTAGGCCGTGAGCCGCCCGACCGGGACGTCGATCCCGACGACGTCGACGCCGTCCGGGGTGGGCAGGTGCCCGAACGGCGGGACCGTCGGGAAGTCGTGCAGGTTCGTCATGCGCGCAGGGTCCTCCGCGGGTTGGGAACGGCGTCGAGGAGGGCGATCGTGTACGGGTCCTGCGGGTCCTGCAGCACCTGGGCCGTGTGACCCCGCTCGACCACGGCGCCCTCGTGGAGCACCATGATGTCGTCCGTGATGAGCCGCGCACTCAGCAGGTCGTGCGTGATGTAGAGGAGCGAGACACCCCACTGCTCGCGGAGGTCCTCGAGCAGCGCGAGCACACCGGCACGCAGCGTCACGTCGAGCATCGAGACCGGCTCGTCGGCGATGATCACCTGCGGGTCGCTCGCGAGCGCCCGGGCGATCACCACACGCTGCCGCTGCCCGCCGGAGAGCTGGTGCGGGAGCTTCTGGGCGAACTGCTCGACCGGGGTGAGGCCGACGGTCTCGAGCAGCTCGAGCACCCGGCGGCGGGCATCACGGCCGCGCAGCCCGGTGTAGTTCGCGATCGGCCGGGACAGCGTGTACTCGACCGTGTGCAGCGGGTTGAGCGCCGAGTACGGGTCCTGGAACACCATCTGGACCTCGGAGCGGAGGTCCCGCAGGCCGCGCTTGCCGAGGCGGGCGACGTCGAGGTCCCCGAACCGGACGGTGCCGGTGGTCGGTTTCTCGACGCCGGTGAGCAGCTTCGCGATGGTCGACTTGCCCGAACCGGACTGGCCGACCAGGGCGAGCGACTGTCCGGGCTCGAGGGTGAACGACACGTCGCGCACGGCCTGCACCGGCTGCTCACCGCGGCGGGGAGCCGGGTAGGTCTTCACGATGTGGTCGACGACGATCGGGTTGCGGGCGGCGCTGCGCTCGCGGGAGCCGACGGTGCTGAACGACGAGGTCGTCTGCTGCCGCTTCTCGCCGGCCTCGGCGCGGAGCGAGCGGTCCGGGAAGCCCGGCAGCGACACCACCTCGGCGCGGGGGTCGGCGTAGTGCGACAGGAGCATCTGCGTGTACTCGTCCTGCGGGTCGCGGAGGATCTCGCGGGAGCCGCCGTCCTCGACGATCCGGCCCTCGTGCATCACGAGGACGCGCTCGGTGGCCTCGAGGACGATGCCGAGGTCGTGGCTGATCAGGATCGCGGTGAAGCCCTCGGTGCGCTGCAGCTCGATGATGGTGTCCATCACGGCGTGCTGCACGAGGACGTCGAGCGCCGTCGTCGGCTCGTCGAACACCATGAGCTGCGGCTCGAGCGAGAGCGCCAGGGCGATGGAGACGCGCTGGCGCATGCCGCCGGAGAGCTCCCCGGGGAACCGGGCGAGCATCGACGTCGGCAGCTTCACCTTCTCGATGAGCTCCTTCATCCGGGCGTCCCAGCGGTCGCGCGACACGTGTCCGTGCGCCTTGAAGACGTCGATGAAGTGGTTCCGGATGGTGCGCACCGGGTTGAGCGCGTTCATGCCGGACTGCAGCACCATGGCGAAGCCGCCCTGCCGCTGCTGGCGCAGGGCTTCGTCGTCGAGGTCGCGGATGTCCTTGCCCGCGAAGACGATGCTGCCGCCGTTCGTGCGCGCCGGGGGCTTCTGCAGCCGGGTCAGCGCGTAACCGAGCGTCGACTTGCCGGAACCGGACTCGCCGACCAGGCCGACGAACTCGCCCTTCTTCAGCTGGAACGACACGTGGTCGACGGCTTGGACGGCCGTCTGGCCGGCCGATTCGTAGACGACCGACAGGTCGCGGACGTCGAGCAGGACGGAGGCGTCGCGTTGGTCGCGACGGGCGTCGGACCGGAGGCCCGTGGCGGCGCCGGTGGGCGCCTCCAGGCCGTCTGCCGGGTGCGTTTCTGGCAAGCCGCTCATGCGCGCTTCTCCTTACGGGGCCGTGCGCCGTCGCGCAGCCGCGGGTTGGACACGGCGTCGACGCCGAAGTTGATCAGGGTGAGGCTCATCGCGAGCAGCGCGATGCAGAGACCCGGCGCGAAGAGCAGGATCCACTGCCCGGTGAGGAGCGCGTTCGAGTTCTGCGCCCAGTACAGGATCGTGCCCCAGCTGACGATCGACGAGTCGCCGAGTCCGAGGAACTCGAGGCCCGCCTCGGCGAGGATGGCACTGGTGGCGGCCCCGAAGAAGCTGCCGACGATGAGGCTCGTCATGTTCGGCAGGATCTCGCGGAACACGATGCGGGTCGCGCCCTCACCGGAGAACTGGGCGGCGGTGACGAAGTCCCGGCCGCGCAGCGACTGCGTCTGCGAGCGGAGCACGCGAGCGCCCCACGCCCAACCGGTCACGACGATGACCGCGATGATCACCGCGATGCCGCCGTTCTGCAGGTAGGCGGCGATGACGATCATCAGGGGCAGACCCGGGATGACGAGGAACAGGTTCACGATGAACCCGATGACCTCGGCGACCCAGCCGCGGACGTAGCCCCAGCTGAGGCCGATCGCGACGGCGACGAGCGTGGACAGGATGCCCGCGACCGCGCCGACCATGACCGAGATGCGGGCGCCGTAGATGATCTGGGACAGGACGTCCTCGCCGGCGGCGGTGGTGCCCATCCAGTGGTCGGGCGTCGCGTCGGCGGACCGGGCGAAGCCGTTCTGGCTGGCACCGTACGGGGCCAGGAGCGGGGCGAAGATCGCGACGAACACGAAGACGCCGAGGATGATGATGCCGATCCGGGCCTTTTTGTTCGACCAGACGACGCCGAACTGGCGGGCGGCGGCGCGCCACTTGGACGGCGCTGCTTGTTCTTCCGTGTCTTGCGTTCGCACGGCGATGGTTGCGTTGTTGGTCATCGACGCGTCCTCGGGTCCAGGACGCCGTACATGACGTCCACGATGAAGTTGGCGATGAGCACCGACACGGTGATCATCAGGAAGAGGGCCTGCATGAGCGGGTAGTCCTGCCCGATGACGGCGTTGAACAGCAGGTAGCCGATGCCCGGGTAGCCGAAGACCTGCTCGACCAGGACGGAACCGCCGACCACGCCACCGAGCGCCAGACCGAACCCGGTCAGGTTCGGCAGGATCGCGTTGCGGGCCGCGTAGCGGATGGCGACGGTGCGTCCGCGCAGGCCGTTGGCCTCGGCGAAGGTCACGTAGTCGTCACCGAGGGTGTTGATCATCGCGTTGCGCATGCCGATGATCCAGCCGCCGAGGCTCGTCACCAGGATCGTGACCGCCGGCAGCACCGCGTGCTGCAGGGCGTCGCCGAAGAAGGCGCCGTTGAGCCCGGGCGTCGTCGTCGCCGAGTAGGCGCCCGTGGTCGGGAACCAGTGCAGCACGTAGCCGAGGAAGAACAGCAGCAGCAGGGCGGTCCAGAAGTACGGGAACGTCGACATGAAGCTGCCCGACAGGGTGGGCAGTGAGTCGAGCCAGGTGCCGCGCTTCCACGCCGCCGCGACACCGATCAGGGTGCCGAGGACGAAGGCCAGGATCGTGACGACCCCGACGAGGATCAGCGTGTACGGCAGGGCCTTTGACACGAGGTCACCGACGGGCTGCGGGTAGAACGTGTAGCTGGTGCCGAAGTCGAGGGTGATGACCTGGTGCAGGTAGCTGACGTACTGGTCCCAGAGGTTGCCGGTCGGCACCCCGAGCTGGGCCTCGATGGCCTTCTTGGTGGCGTCGGTGACCGGGCCGTTCTGGCTGAGCTTCGCGAGTGCGGCGTCGGCCGGGCTGCCGGGCATCAGGCGCGGGAGCACGAAGTTCAGCGTGACCGCGGCCCAGAGGGTCAGGACGAAGAGGACGAGTTTCTGGAGGATGTACTTCACTTCTGGTCCTCCTGCTGCGCGGCGTTCTGCTCCTGCAGGATCTGCTTGCCGGCGGCGCTGTCGCGGAGCCGGAGCTTGGTGAAGATGAGCAGCGGTGCCGAGTCGTAGTTCTGCGGTGCCATGTAGGGGTCCTTCGCGCTCGGCCAGCCGACGAACTTGCCGGTGTTGAACAGGCCCCAGAGCCCGCCGTAGTACATGCCGATGACGGGGAGCTCGTCGTAGACGGTCTGCTGCAGCTGGTCGAGGATCTCCTGCTGCTTCGCGGTGTCCGTCGTCGCCTTGTACTCGTCGAGGAGCTTCTGGGTGTCGGCGTTCTTGTACCGCTCGTAGTTGTTGACCGTCGACTTGCCGACGGGCTGGTAGAACTCGCTGCTGAGCAGGGAGTTGAACGCCTGGTAGACGTCACCGTTGCCCATGCCGCCCATCGCCATGTCGAACGTGCCGTTGTTGATGTTCTGCTGGTACCCGGCGGGCTGCGGCGCCTGGATCGTCACCTTGATGCCGATGGCCGTCAGCTCGCGGCGGACCTCCTGCGCGGCGCGGAGCCAGTCGGAGTAGCCGTTCGCGGTCATGATCGTGATGGCGAGCTGCTTGCCGTCCTTGACGACCTTGCCGCCCTGCACGGTGTAGCCGGACTTCTCGAGGCTGGCGAGCGCCGCCTTCGTGTCCTGCGTGATCATGCCCTTGTCGGGGATGTCCGGGTTGAGGTAGCGCTCCTGGTTCGGCAGGATCAGGCCGGTCTGGCCCGCCGCCGACAGGTTGCCCTCGGAGGCGGTCTCGGCGATGGCGTCGCGGTCCAGCGCGAGCGAGATGCCCCGGCGGACGTTGACGTCGTTGTACGGCGCCTTCGTGAGGTTCGGGATGAGGCCGATCACACCGCCGGCCGGGAACCACCACTCGTTCGTCTTCGACGCGGCGCCCCAGGTGCCCTTGACGTCGGAGATGAACGAGTACGCCCAGTCGTAGCCGCGGGTGACGGTGTCGAGCTGCGTGTTCGTCGCCGGCAGGATGAGGTGCTTGATGGCGATCTTGTCGGCCTGCCAGTACTTCGGGTTCTTGTTCATCGAGTACTGCTGGTCGGTGTAGTTGCCGAGGACGAACGGCCCGGTGCCGACCGGGTTCGGGTCGCGCCAGGTGGTCGGGTCCTTCACGCCGCCCCAGTGGTCCTCGCCGAGGATGTACGTCTGCCCGATGATCGTCAGGCTCGGGACGTCCTCGCTCTTGAGGTGGAAGACGACGTGGTCGCCGTCCTGCTCGATGCTCTTGATGTGCTGCCAGGCGCCCTTGACGTCCATGGCGGGGAACTTCTTGAGCAGGTCGAAGGTGAAGACGACGTCCTTCGCGCTGAACGGCGACCCGTCGGACCACTCGACACCCGAGCGGATCGTCATGTCGATCGTCTTCGCGTCGGGCTGGCTCCACGCGCTGGCGAGCCACGGGTTGCGCTTGCCGTCGAGGGGGTTCACCTCGATGAGGGGCTCGTACATCCACTTGGAGGCCGTGCGGGCGTTCGCGATGTACGGGTTGAAGTTGCGGTCGAACAGCGGGTTGCCGCGGTCCGCGTTGATGAGCATCGTGTCCTTGCCGATGGTGGGATCGGGTTCGGATCGGACCTGGATGCTGCAGCCGGTGGCCACGAGGGCCACTGCGGCGAGGCCGGCGATGGCCGCGACGAGGCGGCCTCGACGGCGGGGGCCTGGGTCACGCGTGCCGCGCGTGCGCTGTGGGGGAAGCGTCATTGCTCGGTCGACCTCCATGTCGATTCGGTACGTGCTCAATGTATGCGCTTACATCGCGGCGTGCAACTGCGGGTGTTGTTTCGCGGGGCGGCACGGTGCGAGGTGTCGGCGGCGCGGGACGTCGCACGGTGCGAGGGGCGTCGCGCGTGGTGCGAGGTTGCGTCCGTGGTGCGAGGTCGCGAGGCTCGCACCGAACACGGAACCTCGCACCACACGCCCCTCGCACGGTGCGGCCTCGCGACGGCACGCACGCCTACAGCGCGGGCGGGCAGCTCTCGCGCAGCAGCACCTCGACGGGCAGGCGCACGGCGCGCGGCGGCCCCTCGCGGCGTTCGAGCCGGTCGACGATGGCCAGGACGGCAGCACGGCCGAGCGCCCCCATCGGCTGATGCACCGTCGTCAGGCGCGGCGACGAGAACCGACCGGCGTCGATGCCGTCGAACCCGGTCACGACGAGGTCCTCGGGCACGCGGAGCCCCCGGGCAGCGGCGGCGTCGAGCACCCCGAGCGCGGACTGGTCGTTCGAGCAGACGACGGCGCGCGGGACGTCGTCGGCCAGCAGTGACACCGCGAGCTCCCGCGCCCGGGCCCGCCCGAAGTCGCCGTGCACGGTGCGCACCGTCGAGGCCGGCACCCCGTGGTCGGCCAGCGCCGCGCGGAACCCTGCCGAGCGCTCCATGTCGTCGGGCGAGTCGATCGGCCCCGCCACGTACGCGAGGGACCGGATCCCCAGGCGCCCGATCACGTGCGACGCCAGGGTCCGCATGCCCGCGGCGTTGTCCACGCTCACCGAGTCGAACCCGTGCGAGCGCCGGTCGTCGGCGAGCACCACGACGGGGATGCGGCGGGCGACGTGCTCGAGCAGGTCGTCGGGCACGGTCTGCGCCAGCACGGCGAGCCCGTCGACCCGGCCGGCGACGTCGTTCACGATCACGTCGCGCGACGAACCCCGCCCGGCGGCGACCATGAGCGCGAGCCCCCGCTGCCAGGCCTCGGTCTCGGCACCGCGCAGGACCTCGTCGAAGTACAGGTTGGACGAGAACGGCTGCGTCACGTGGCGCCGGTCGTCGACCACGCGGACGCCGCCGTCGGTGACCAGGTCCGGCCGCTCGTCGGGCACCACGTCGAACCCGGGCAGCAGCAGTCCGACGACGCCGGTGCGCTTGCCGGCGAGGGCGCGGGCGTTGCCGGACGGGACGTAGCCGAGGCTCCGGATCGCCGCCTGCACGCGGTCCCGAGTGCCCTCGCGGACGGCGTCGGGTGTGCGGAGCACGCGCGAGACGGTGGCGATGGAGACGCCGGCCGCAGAGGCGACGTCGTAGACCGTGGGAGGTGCGGTGCGCTGGTCGGCCAACCCGTGCCTCCCCTTCGACGTCCGCTGGTGCCGCGCCTCGCGCTGTGCGGCCGGACCATCCTAGGCATGCCGTGTGCCGGGAGTTCTCCACACGGCGCCGGAAACGCTTGCGGGACAGCGGGGGTCGCGCGACACTGTTCCGACCTCAGTACGTCCCGTGAGGAAGCGCACCAGCGGGCCGCGTGCCCGCACCGATCAGGTTGCCCACACACAGGGGAAGGACACGACATGTCACAGTCGACACGTTCCGGGAGCAAGCTCGCACTCCGCGCGAGCCACGACGAGGCCGAGGTGCGCGACGCGCTGCTCGAACGAACGGATTCGATCCGCACGTTCGACGACCTCGACGCACCGCACGAGACGACGGACCTGCGCTAGCGGCTCGCGCCCGGCCTCCCCCCGGACACGGCCAGGAGGCCCGGGCAGCGCCCGCAGACCGCTCACGTCCGCGGGCACTCAGCGCTCGGTCGCGCCCACGATCGTCATGCCTGCCCCGCGCAGGCGTCGGCGCTCCTGCGCGATCCAGCTGAGGAGCCGGTCGTTCGTGCCGGCGACGTGCGCGGCGACGAGGTCCGCTGCGCGGTCCGCGTCGCCGTCGCGCACGGCGTCGATGATGGCGCTGTGCTCGTCCCACGCGGCGTCGCGCGCCTCGGGCGTGCGGACCTCGATCCAGCGCGTGCGCTCGAGCCGCGTCAGGGCGTCGGCGATCGCGTCGGTGACGAACCGGTTGCCACCGAGCGCGGCGAGGTCGAGGTGGAACGTCGACCCCATGCGGATGCCGGCCTGCTGGTCGGGGGTGGGCTGGAGCGCGTCGAGGTGCCCGCGGACCTCGGCCAGCTGCTCGGGGGTGGCGCGCTGGACGGCCAACCGGACGGCAGCGGGCTCGAGGATGCCGCGGAGTTCGGCGAGCGAGGCGATCTCGTCGAGGTCGATCGGGGTGACCGTCCACGAGCGGCCCTCGTGCAGGATGAGTCCCTCGCGCTCGAGCCGCGACAGTGCGGCGCGGACCGGCGTGCGCGAGGCGTGGAACCGTGCCTCGAGCCCGCGCTCCGAGATGCGCTCCCCAGGTGCGATGTCGAGGGTCAGGATGGCTGCGCGCAGGTTGTCGTAGAGCTGGGCCGTCTGCGACACGGGCGCGGCGTCGGTCGTGTCGGTCACGGCGGACAAGCCTAGCGGCGTGACGGCGGGAATGGTATACCGTTCTGGTATACCAATCCGTTCCGCGATGGAACGACGACGAACGGCCGACACGACCCATGCCCACGACCGACGCCCCGCAGCGATCCACCACGACGCCGCCGGTCTCCGCCCGCGCCTGGACGATGCTCGCCCTCGGGGTCGCGGCCCAGGCGGCGGGGACGCTCGTCGTGTCCGCGCCGGCGCTCCTCATCCCCCACCTGCTCAGCCGCGGCACGTCCCTGCCGGCCGCCGGGCTGCTCGCCGCCGCCCCGACCTTCGGCATGGTGCTGACGCTCATCGCCTGGGGTGCGATCACCGACCGGTTCGGCGAGCGCGTCGTCATCGCCGGCGGACTCGTGCTCACCACGCTGGCGGTGGTCGGCGCCTGGCTGGCCGCGGGCGACCCGGTGCTGCTCGGGTTGGCGTTCCTGGCCGGCGGGATGACGAGCGCCTCGACGAACGCCGCGAGCGGCCGGGTCGTGGTGGGGTGGTTCCCGAAGGAGCGCCGGGGTCTCGCGATGGGCATCCGGCAGATGTCGCAGCCGCTCGGGGTGACACTCGCGGCGGTCACGGTGCCGCAGCTCGCCGAGGGCTCCGGGATCCGCACGGCCCTGGTCCTGCCGATCGTGCTGTGCGCGGTGCTCGCAGTCTGCTGCGCGATCGGGATCACCGACCCGCCACGCCCTGCCCGGGCCACGGTGGCGACGACGGCGACCGCGAACCCCTACCGCTCGAGCGGCTTCCTGTGGCGGGTGCACGCGGTGTCGGTCCTGCTCGTGGTGCCGCAGTTCACCCTGTCGACGTACGGGCTCGTCTGGCTCGTCGGCCTCGGCTGGTCGACACCGGCGGCCGGGCTGCTCGTCGGCGCCGCGCAGTTCGTCGGGGCGATCGGCCGGATCCTGGTCGGTGGCTGGAGCGACCGGGCCGGATCGCGCGTCGGCCCCCTGCGCATCGTCGCGGTGAGCGCCGCGGTGGTGATGGCGGTGCTCGCGGTCGTCGACGCGACGCACCTGGCCGGGGCTGCGGTGTTCCTGGTGCTCGCGACGAGCGTGACGGTCGCCGACAACGGGCTGGCGTACACGTCGGTCGCCGAGGCGGCGGGGCCGTTCTGGTCCGGCCGGGCGCTCGGGGCGCAGAACACCGGGCAGTTCATCGCGGCGAGCGCCGTCGGTCCGGGCATCGGGGCGCTGGTCGGTGCGCTCGGGTTCGCGGCGTCGTTCGGCATCGTGGCGGTGCTCCCGCTGTTGGCGGTCCCGCTGGTGCCCCGACGCGACCGTTCGCACGACTGACCGTCCGCAGGACTGACTGCGAACGGCCCCGTCGGTCCGCTCCGCCCGTCGCGCCCGTCACCCCTGTTCGTGGTCCGCACGCTCGGGGTCGTCCTGGGATTCCCGGCGGCGGTCATGCATGAGCTCCTTCGTCCGGAGCAGGCGCAGGGCCGTCACGAGCACCAGCCCCCCGAGGACGTTGAACAGCAGCGTGTAGCCGAACCAGCCGAGCCACTGCCCGTAGGTGATGTCCGCGCCCGACTGGATCGCCCCGAAGACGAGCAGCGAGTCGAGGATCGAGTGGAAGAGCTGCAGCCCGGCGAGCAGGAAGCCTCCGGCGACGGCGGCGACGAGCTTCGCGGGGTCCGAGTCGGTGCCCTGCTGCATCCGCGTCATCAGGGTGATGGTGCTGCCGCCCAGGACCGCCAGCACGATGCTCTGCAGTCCGAACGGCGCGTCGACGTAGTGGTGCGCCGACTCCGAGAGCGTGGCGTGCCACTGCGGGAACGCCTGGACGACGAGCCACATGAACACCCATCCCCCGGCCAGGTTCGCCACGAGGGTGCCGCCCCACAGTCGCACGAGCTGCAGCACGGTCCCCTCGCGTGCGACCACGGCCGCGACCGGCATCAGGAAGTTCTCGGTGAAGAGTTCGCTGTGCGCCAGGTGCAGCGCGATGAACCCGATGCCGAAGGCCAGCCCGGCGAGCAGGTGGCTGTCGGTCTCGGTGAGCACCGCGAGGTACGCCATCACCCCGAGACCGACCTCGAGGCCGCCGAAGAACCCCGTGACGAGGACGGCCCGGGTCGTCCGTTGCAGCCGCTCCGCGCCCTCCTCGATGGTCGCGTCGAAGGACTCCGCGAGTTCGTCCTCCACGGGTGCGTCACTGGTGCCGAGTTCACGTCGGCGGTCGTCGGTCATGGCCGGGACGCTATACGCGGCCGTCGTGGCGGCCCGCAGGATCGCGCCGAGACGGACGGGAGGCCCGGTACCAGCTGGCACCGGGCCTCCCGTCCGTCGTCCGGTCACCGCTCAGGCGGCCGGCACCGCCGGTCCCACCGGCCACCGCAGCAACGCCGCGGCGGGCGCGCCGTTCGGGAGCGACGCGGCGTTCACGAGCAGCAGCTCCGCGTCGGTGAGGGCGACCGCCCGGACGATCGCGCACACGGCCGGGACCGGTCCGATGACCGGTGCACCCGCCGCCTGCTCGGGTGCCGTGGCGATCCACGGCACCGCTCCCAGCGCGAGCAGGGTGCGGTCGCCGATCGCGGCGGCGTCGATCGCGACGACCGAGGCCTGCGCCTGCTGCAGCGCTTCGACGACGGACCCGAGGCCGGTGACCGTCTGGTTGTCCCCGCGGCCGACGTGCGCGCGGAGCAGGTCCTCGAAGTCGTGCCGACGGGTCGCGATGACCCGGGCGAGCGCGATGTCGACGTGCTCGACGAGCGCGGTCTCCGACGCATCCGAAGCCCGGGTGTCGACCGGGACCTCGGAGACGACGGCGCGCGCCTCGGTGGACAACTGGTCGAGCAGGAGCCCCCGTGCGCGGATGTCCCCCGCGACCACGATGAGCTTCGGCTGCAGCCGCCGGAAGGCCTCGTCGACGGACGTGGCGACCTCGTTCTGGTTGTCGCGCCAGATCTCCTCGGTGTGGTGCTGCCACCGCAGGTGCGACCAGCCGCCGCCCTGGAACTTGTGGAGCGTGTCGGTGCGGCCCTGCACGCGCTGCTCGTCGCGACGGTCCGGCACGTCGGCGTGGCCCAGACGGTAGGCGCGGTAGCCACCGCCCTCGCGGCCGACCTCGACGATCAGGAACGGCAGGTCGAGCGGCCGGTGCGCCAGGAGCGGCAGCAGGTCGGGCACGGGGTCGTGGCCGATCGACGTCGGGGCGTGCATCGCCCCGGGCAGGACCTCACTGAGCACGATTTCGCCGTCGTGCACGAGCACGTACCGGCTGACGGGCGCCGGCACCCCGGGCGTCTCCTCGAGTTCGGCCATCACCGTGTCGATGACCTCGGCGTCCGCCCCGGCCGACCGCAGCACGTCCTCGGCCTTCCGGCGCTGCAGGGCGGCGAGGTGCTGCGGGTCCTCACGGTCACCGGACGCGTCGACGTAGGCCCACGTCCACGTGCCCCCGCGCTTCAGGCGTTCGGCGATGCCGGACTGCAGGTGCGGCGCGTCATTCTGTGGCAGAGCCATCGGTGCTGCCCTCCCCGGTCTCGGTGCGGTACACGGTCGCGTCGGCTCCGTCGCCGTCGCCGGTCGGCAGCGGGTCGGCACGGTCGGCGTCGTCCTCGGGGAGCACGTCGGTGGTGTCGTCCTGCAGCTCGCCCTCGAGCTCGCCGTCGTAGCCCGACGCCGCGAGGGTCTCCGGGCCGTCGGTGTCGTCGGGGACCGGCTCGGACTGCCGGAACTCCTCGACGTGGGCGTTGCTGCCGTGCCCCTGGACGATGCTCTGCGCCTCGTGCGCGAGCTGCTCGTCGAGTTCGGGGCGATGGGTGGTGTTCCCGCGTTCGGTCATCGCTTCTCCTCCCGGTCGTGCCACCGGCGGCCTTCGCCGTCCGGGGCGTCGGTGTCTGCTCTGTGACCCCACCGTCCGCGCCCGGGCCTGGGGCCGTTCCAAGGTGCGCCGGGAACGCGCAGTGTCGGTACGGTCACGAAACCACAACGGCGTTCGGTTCTGTGATTGGGTGTCGACAACCCCGATCAACGACGAACGGAGTGCGGCAATGGCGCCACGACCACGACCCATCACGAGACGACACCTGTTGGGCTTCGGCCTCGGCACCGCGGCGGCGGGACTCCTCGCCGGCTGTGCGGTCCCGGGCTCGACCAACGTCAACAAGGCGGCCCTCGTGCCCGCCGCGGCCTCGGGTGAGACCGTCCAGCTCACCTACTGGGCCTGGCTCAAGGACCTGCAGAAGGTCTGCGACGTCTGGAACAGGACACATCCGGACATCCAGGTGTCGGCGAACTGGATCCCCGGCGGCAACAGCGGCGGGTACCAGAAGATGTACTCCGCGCTCGCGGCCGGCGGCGGCCCGGACATCGGGCAGGTCGAGCTCCGGCAGATCCCCGAGTTCATGCTCGCGAACGGCCTGGTCGACCTGGCCCGGTACGGCGCGAAGGACTTCGAGTCGAAGTACGACGAGGCCGCGTGGGCGCAGGTGTCGTTCGTCGACGGCATCTACGGCATCCCGCAGGACACCGGCCCGATGGGGTTCTACTACCAGACCGCGATCCTCGAGCAGGCCGGTGGCGAACCCCCGACGACCTGGGACGAGTGGCGTGACCTGGCCGACAAGGTCCGGAGCACCGGGAAGCAGAACTACCTCGAGGTGTTCCCGGTCGCCGACGCCTCACCGTTCGCCGCGTACGCACAGCAGGCCGGCGCGCGCTGGTTCAAGGTCGACGGCGACGAGTGGGTCGTCGACATGACCGACGACAAGACCCTGATGGTCGCGGACTTCTTCGACGGCGTGATCGACGACAAGCTCGTCGACACGAGTGCCGGCGCGTACTCCCCCGGGTGGTACGCCGCGGCCGCGAGCGGCAAGATCGCCGCGGTCACGAGCGCGAGCTGGGGTGACGCCCTGATCGAGTCGGTGCAGGGCGGCGAGGGCAAGTGGAAGGTCGCCCCGATGCAGAAGTGGGGCGCCGACGGCTTCGGATCGAGCGCCATCGGCGGTTCGACGGCCGCGGTGCTGGCGAACGCGAAGCACCCGAAGGAGGCGCTCGAGTTCATCACGTGGATGACCACCTCGAAGGAGGGCATCGACGCGATGATCGAGCACTGCGGCATCGGTTGGTCGCCCGCGGTCGACTACATCGGGGCGCAGCGGGAGAAGCCGTCGAAGTGGTTCTCCGGCCAGAACTACAACGAGGACGTCTTCGTGCCGGCCTCGAAGGAGCAGAACATCGACTGGTCGTGGTCCCCGGTGACCCAGTCGGCCTTCACCAGCCTGCAGAACCAGTTCCGCCGCAAGCTCACCTCGGGCCTGAAGCTCAGTGACGCCGTGGCGCTCGCACAGCGGGAGATCGTCCAGTCCTTCAAGGACAAGGGCCTCAGCGTCAGGACGGCACGATGACCCAGCAGACCACCACCAGGCAGTCCACCGGCCGACCGGCCGGCGGGACGCCCGCGTTCCGCACGAGCACGAAGGCCACGAGCGCGCAGAAGCGTGCCCCGTGGATCCTGCTCGCCCCGTTCCTTGCCCTGTTCCTGCTGACGTTCGTCATCCCGATCATCAGCGCCCTGTTCCAGTCGTTCACCACCGTCGACCGCGAGGGCCTGTTCGGTGAGGACGGTGTGGTCGGCCGGTTCGCCGGGTTCGACAACTACGCGATCGCCCTGCAGGACAGCGGGTTCGTCGCCTCGATCGGCCGCATGCTGCTGTTCGGCATCGTCCAGGTCCCGGTGATGATCATCGCCTGCACGATCCTCGCGCTGCTGCTCGAGTCGGCGAGCGCCCGCTGGCCGGGCTTCTTCCGGGCGATCTACTTCATGCCCTACGGCGTCCCCGGCGTCATCGCCACGATCCTGTGGTCGTTCCTGTACGTGCCCGGCCTGTCGCCGATCGTGTCGCTGCTGCAGTCGATGGGGCTGCAGCCGGACTTCCTCGGTGCCAACAGCGTGCTGTGGTCGATCGCGAACATCGTCACGTGGACGTACACCGGCTACAACATGCTCATCATCGTGGCGCAGCTGAAGTCCATCCCCGGCGAGGTCTACGAGGCCGCCAAGGTCGACGGTGCGAACGCGTTCCAGGTCGCGTGGCGGATCCAGATCCCGCTCATCGCACCGGCCCTGGTGCTCACGACGGTGTTCTCGATCATCGGCACCCTGCAGCTCTTCGCGGAGCCGCAGATCCTGTCGACGGTCGCCCCGGCGATCGACACCGAGTACACGCCGAACTACGCCGCCTACACGAACGCGTTCGCGTTCAACGAGTACGGCGTCGCGAGTGCGCAGGCGGTCATCATCGCGCTGGCCGCGTTCATCCTGTCGTTCACGTTCCTCGCGCTGACGAACCGACCGCCCAAGGACGAACGCGACCGCCGCAAGCGCGCACGGCGCGACGGCCGGGAGGCCCGCACCGCGCTCCAGACGCGCGCTGCGGCGGGCAGCAACGGCACTTCCCAAGCCGCACCGGGCCTCCAGGCCAGGTCCGGTCTGCAGAACGGAACGAAGGGGGCCGACGCATGACCAGCGAAGCCATCGAAGCGCCGGCCACGGCGAAGACCGCCGTCCCGGTCGACACCACGTCGATCAGTGCGCACCAGCGACGGAAGCTCGACCGGTCGCCGCGCTCGCAGATCGTCGTCACGGGGATCCTCGTCGTCGTCGCGCTGTACTTCATCGTCCCGCTGTACTGGGTCGTCATCGCCGCGACGAAGACCACGGGCGCGCTGTTCTCGACCAACGGGTTCTGGTTCGGCGGCGAGTTCGCGCTCTGGAGCAACCTGCAGCAGGTGTTCACCTACGACGGCGGCATCTTCGTCCGGTGGATCGCGAACAGCATCCTGTACTCCGGCGTCGGTGCGGTCCTGGCGACCTACTTCGCCGCGGCCGGCGGGTACGCGCTGGCGAAGTACGACTTCCGGGGGCGCCAGTTCGTGTTCGGCACGATCCTCGGCGGCGTGCTCGTGCCGGGGACCGCGACGGCACTGCCGCTGTTCCTGCTGTTCTCGTCGATGGGACTGACGGACACGTACTGGAGCGTGCTCATCCCGAGCCTGGTGTCGCCGTTCGGGCTGTTCCTGTGCCGGGTGTACGCCGCCGCGTCGGTGGACACCACCCTGCTCGAACAGGCACGCATCGACGGTGCCGGCGAACTGCGGATCTTCCACACCGTGGTGCTCCGGCAGATGACCCCGGCGCTCGTCACCGTGTTCCTGTTCCAGGTGGTCGGGATCTGGAACAACTTCTTCCTGCCGCTCATCATGCTGGCAGACCAGAAGCTGTACCCGATAACACTGGGTCTGAACAACTGGCGCTCGCAGGTCGACCGCCTGCCGGAGTTCTACCAGCTCACCACCGGCGGGGTGCTCGTCTCGGTCATCCCGCTCGTCATCGCCATCATCGTCCTCCAGCGCTTCTGGCGTGGAGGCCTCACGGAAGGATCGGTCAAGGGTTGACCCACTCCGCACTCTCGTCCACCGCACCCGGCTCCGACTCGCGGCTGGCACCCCGTACCTGGCTGCACACCGACGCCCCGTCCCTGTCGCTGAACGGGGACTGGCGGTTCCGGTGGTCGCCCGTCGCCTCGGTCTCCGAGGACTTCGCGACCGAGGGTGGGGAGGACGACGACCCGGCCTGGGGCGAGCTCCCGGTGCCGTCGCACTGGGTGCTGCACGGGCACGGCGCACCGAGCTACACGAACCTGCAGTACCCGTTCCCGATCGACCCGCCGCACCCGCCGGAGGAGAACCCGACCGGTGACCACCGCCGCACGTTCGAGCTGCCGTCGTCGTTCGACGGTGCCGGCCGGGTGCTGCTGCGGTTCGACGGGGTCGAGTCGCACTTCCGGGTGTGGCTGAACGGGACGCTCGTGGGGTGGTCGACGGGCTCGCGCCTGGCGACCGAGTTCGACGTCACCGAACTGGTGCGCCCGGGGGCGAACGAACTCGCGGTCCGGGTGCACCAGTGGTCGGCGGCGTCCTACCTGGAGGACCAGGACCAGTGGTGGCTGCCCGGCATCTTCCGCGACGTCACCCTGCTCGCCCGACCCACGGCACCGATCGACGACGTGTTCGTCCAGGCCGGTTGGTGGGCGACGCTCGGCACGGCTGCCTCGGCGGGCACCGCGGCCTCGGGACGGCCGGAGACGGGGACTGGCACGATCACGTTCCCGACGCTCGACGCGGTGTTCCCGGTGCGGTTCGCGGTGCCCGACCTGGGCGTCGACGTGACCTGGGCCACGGCGGACGACGTCGCGCCGATCGAGGTCGAGGGCGTCGAGCCGTGGAGTGCCGAGCTGCCGAAGCTCTACGACGCGATGCTGTCGACCGGTTCCGCGGCGGCCGGCTCGGGCGGTGCCGCCGGTGGTGAGACCGTCTCGCTCCGACTCGGGTTCCGCACCGTGTCGATCGTCGGCGACCGGTTCCTGGTGAACGGCGAGCGCGTGGTGTTCCACGGCGTGAACCGGCACGAGACCCACCCCGTGCGCGGCCGGGTGTTCGACGAGGAGCACGCCCGCGCCGACATGGCGCTGATGAAGCGGAACAACGTCAACGCCATCCGCACCTCGCACTACCCGCCGCACCCCCGCGTGCTCGACCTGGCCGACGAGCTCGGGTTCTGGGTGATCCTGGAGTGCGACCTGGAGACCCACGGGTTCCTGTTCACCGACTGGGTCGGCAACCCCTCCGACGACCCGGCGTGGGCCGAGGCCTACCTCGACCGCATCGCCCGCACCGTCGAGCGCGACAAGAACCACGCGTCGATCGTGATGTGGTCGCTCGGCAACGAGTCCGGCACCGGCCGGAACCTCGCGGCGATGTCGCAGTGGGTGCACGACCGCGACGCCGTGCGCCCCGTGCACTACGAGGGCGACTACACGGGCGAGTACACCGACGTCTACTCGCGGATGTACCCGACGCTGCAGGAGACCGAGTCGATCGGCGGCGGCACCCCGACGCCCCTGCTCGGCTGCGGCCCGGCCGCGGCCGCACGGCAGCGGTCGAAGCCCTTCATCCACTGCGAGTACGTGCACGCGATGGGCAACGGCCCGGGGCAGATCGCCGAGTACGAAGCCCTGGTCGACCGGTACCCGCGGCTGCACGGCGGGTTCGTGTGGGAGTGGCGGGACCACGGCCTGCTCGCGAAGACGCACGACGGCGAGGACTACTACGCCTACGGCGGGGACTTCGGCGAGGTCGTGCACGACGGCAACTTCGTGATGGACGGCCTGGTACTGCCCGACGACACCCCGACACCGGGGCTCGCCGAGTTCGCGGCCGTCGTGGCCCCGATCCGGCTCGCGGTCTCGGACACCACGGTGCTGGTCGAGAACCGGTACCACTCGGCATCGACCGCCGGGCTCCGGCTGTGCTGGACCCTGTCGCGGAACGGCGTCGTCGAGGCCTCGGGGCGCCTGTCCACGGGCATCGTCGCCGCCCGTGAGTCGGCGACGGTCCCGGTGCCCTCCGAGGTGCTCGACGCGGCCACGTCCGAACTCGCACCCGGCGACGAGCTCTGGTTCGACCTGACCGTGGAACTGGCGGGGCCGACCGCGTGGGCGGACACCGGCCACGTCGTCGCACGCACCCAGCGGCTCGTCGCGGCGCGCGCGGCGGACGCACCACGGGCCTCCCGGCAGGGGTGGGACGGCGACCACCTGGGTGACGGCACCTTCAGTGCCCGCGGTGACCTGGTGTCGTGGAAGGGGCACGAGGTCGCCGGGCCCCGTCTGGAGCTGTGGCGTGCACCGACGGACAACGACAGCCTGGCGTCACAGGGCGGCTACGAGACCGCGGACCCGGTGCTCACGCACGGTGTCGGCGACCCGACCGCTCCCCCGTCCGCGACGCGCTGGCGCGACCGAGGGCTGGACCGGCTGACGCACCGGCTGGTGTCGGTGTCGCGCACCGACTCCGGTCTGGAGCAGCGTGTCCGCGTCGCGGCGGCGAACAGCGGGTGGGGGCTCGAGGTCACGCACCGCTGGACCCTGACGTCCGGCGGGCTCGTGCTGCAGACCGACGCCGTGCCGTTCGGCGCCTGGGACGTCACGT
The DNA here is from genome assembly GCF_001864975.1 of Curtobacterium sp. MMLR14_002. Classification (NCBI taxonomy): domain Bacteria; kingdom Bacillati; phylum Actinomycetota; class Actinomycetes; order Micrococcales; family Microbacteriaceae; genus Curtobacterium; species Curtobacterium sp. MMLR14_002. The sequence goes on along the minus strand of NZ_MJGT01000050.1, from coordinate 265,928 downwards.
GGCCGCGGATCGGGGTGCGGTTCGACCTGCCGGCGTCGCTGGCGGATGCGGACGCGACCTGGTTCGGGACCGGACCGCTGGAGTCGTACGCCGATTCCTCGCACGCTGCCCGTGTCGGCCGGTTCACCGCTCCGGTGCGCTCGCTCGGGGTGGAGTACTCGCGGCCGCAGGAGACCGGGTACCGGCCCGACCTGCGGGAGCTGTCGGTCGGGCCGTTCACCGTGACGACGGTCGGGTCGCACCGTGCGGGGTTCACCCTGTCGCCGTGGACCGCGCAGCAGATCGACCGCGCCGAGCACCCGTACGAGCTGCCCACGTCCGACCACCTGTACCTGTACCTCGACGCCGCGCAGCACGGGCTCGGCAGTCGGGCGTGCGGGCTCGACGTGCTGCCGGAGCACCAGCTCTGGCCGCAGGCGTTCAGTTGGAGCGTGCTGCTGGGCTAGGCGGTCACGCGCAAAACACCGGTGTTCGCACGTTGCACACCCGCATCCCGCGGCGTGCAGTGCGAACACCGGTGTTTTGCGCGCGGGAGCTACGCGCCGTCGGACAGGGCGCGCAGGGCCTCGGGGTCGCTCGCGTTCAGGAAGTCGGTCAGGCGCTCGGCCTCGCCCGGCTCCTCGATCGCCTCGGCCGCACGCCGCAGGGCGAACAGCGCCCGCAGCACGCCACGGTTGGGCTCGTGCGACCACGGCACCGGACCGACACCGCGCCAGCCGGCCTTGCGCAGCGCGTCGAGCCCGCGGTGGTACCCGACACGGGCGTACGCATAGGACTCGAGGGTCGCGCCGCGCGCCCACGCCTCGTCGGCGAGCAACGCCCACGCCAGGCTCGACGACGGGTAGGACACCACCACGCTGGCGACGGGGGCCTCCGCCTCGATCGCGGCGGTCACCTCCGGCTCGGCGGGCAGCAGGGTCTCGGGGTTCGACGACGGGGTCGGCAACAGGTTCTCCGGCATGCCCCCAGCCTGTCATCCCTTGCGGGTGCCCGTGTCACGGGATTACCGTGGAGGTCACCTCGTCGTCATCGCGGGGCCGCCGGGGCGGGAGACCGACCGGCGGAACGGATGGCGGACACGGGGGTCCCCCGACGGAAGCAGACGGATTGCTGTCGATCACCGGTACCGCTCAGCCCACGCGCTGACACCGTGATCGCGCGCCCCGTCGGGCGCTCCACCGCACCGCGGTGGCCTCGGTGTCGTGCGCCCAGCATCGACACCGGGAGACACCCCCATGCCCACCAGTCCGTCCGTCGTCCTGCACGACGTCACCTTCGCCTGGCCCGACGGCACCGTCGCGCTCGACCACCTCACCGCCGCCTTCGGACGTGGCCGGACCGGCCTGGTCGGGAGGAACGGGGCCGGCAAGTCCACGCTGGTCCGGCTCGCGACCGGCCGGCTCCACCCCACGTCGGGCAGCATCACGACGTCGGGTCCCGTCGACCACCTGCCGCAGCGCCTTGCAACGGGGATCGACGACACCGTCGCCGACCTGCTCGGCATCCGGCCCACTCTCACCGCGCTCCGGGCCGTCCTGGCCGGCGACGCCACGGCAGCACAGCTCGAGGCAGTCGGCGACGACTGGGACCTGGAGGAACGGGCCGCCGCGGTGCTCGACCGGGTCGGGCTCGACGGCACCGACCTCGACCGGCCGGTGTCGACGCTGTCCGGCGGGCAGTCGGTGCTCGTCGCCGTCGCCGGGGTGCGGTTGCGCGCCCGGCCGATCGTGTTCCTGGACGAGCCGACGAACAACCTGGACCGCCGGGCCCGCGGGCTGCTCCTCGACCTGGTCGACGACTGGCGCGGCACCCTGGTGCTCGTCAGCCACGACCGGGAACTCCTCGAGCACGTCGACGAGACCGTGGAGCTCCGCGCCGGGGCGATGACGGTGTTCGGCGGGACGTTCAGCGCGTTCGAGGAGCACCTGGCCGTGCAGCAGGCGGCCGTCGAGCGCGAGGTCCGCGTCGCCGACCAGCGGCACCGCACCGAGAAGCGGCAGCGCATCGAGGCGGAGACGAAGATCGCGCGTCGTGCCAAGGCCGGTGAGAAGGCGGGCCGCTCGATGCCGAAGATCCTGGCGAACGAGCAGCGGAAGAAGGCGCAGGAGACCGCCGGTCGACTGCGCGTCGGGTACGCGGACGACGAAGCCGCCGCACTCGCCACCAAGCGCGAGGCCGAGCTCCGCCTGCGCGACGACGAGTCGATCCACGTCACCCTGCCCGACCCGGACGTGCCGGCATCGCGTCGGATCGCCACCGTGACCGTCCGCGGCCGGGACGTCATCGTGCAGGGGCCGGAACGGATCGCCGTCACCGGGGACAACGGCGTGGGCAAGTCCACCCTGCTCGAGCAGCTCGTCGGCGACCCCGCGGCCCGGGAGCACCCGCTGCCCGAGACCACGGCCGTCGCCCACGTCGACCGGATCGCGTACCTGCCGCAGCGGAAGGACAGCCTGGACGACACCGCCACGGTGCTCGACAACGTGCGCCGGGACGCCCCGCACGTCCCCGTCGCCGAGGTCCGCAACCGGCTGGCGAAGTTCCTGGTGCGCGGGGACACCGTCGACCGCCCGGCCGGGGACCTGTCCGGCGGCGAGCGGTTCCGGGTGGCGCTGGCGGCCCTGGTGCTCGCCGACCCGCCGCCGCAGCTGCTCGTGCTCGACGAGCCGACGAACGACCTCGACCTGACGAGCGTCGACCAGCTCGTCGACGCGCTGCGGGCCTACCGGGGAGCGCTCGTCGTGGTGAGCCACGACGAGACGTTCCTGGAACGGCTCGAGCTCGACGAACGGATCGAGCTGCGGTAGCCGAGGGTCGGCGTCAGCGCCGTCCGAACATCAGCGCCGTCGGGTCGGACGGATCGCGAGGGACTCGACGGTGCCGCGCTCGGGCATGTCGACGACGGTGCGGACCGCGGCGGCCACGTCCTCCGGCGCCAGGTAGTAGTCGGTGTCGTAGGACTCCCCGAGCTTCGCCACGAGCTGCCGCTGCATGTCCGAGTCGGTCCGGCCCGGGTGCACGCTCGACACCCGCACGCCGTTCGCCCGCTCCTCTTCGCGCAGGGCGTCGGCGAAGGCCCGCAGCGCGAACTTCGACGCCGCGTACACGCCACCGCCGGGGCCCGAGTGGAACCCGGAGCCGCTGTTGATCGGTACGACGATGCCCCGGGCTGCCCGCAGTGCCGGCAGCGCCAGCCGGGTGAGCTCGGCGACCGCGAACACGTTCGTCGCGAAGACCTGCTCCCACACCGCGCGCGGGGTGTCGGCGACGGTGGTGCCCTGCTCGACACCGGCCGAGTGCACGAGCACGTCGAGCCGATCCGGCAGCGCCGGGACCTCGCCCGCGCCCAGGTCGCCGACGAACGGCGCCGCGCTCGGCAGCTCCTGGACGAGGGCGTCCACGGCGTCGGCGGACCGGCCGCCGACGAGCACGTGGTGGGTGCGGCCGAGGTCGGCGGCGATCGCGCGGCCGATGCCGCGGGTGGCTCCGGTCACCAGGGCGACCGGACGGTTCTGGAGCTGGTCTGTCGTCACGGAGGCCAGCCTACGGAAGCCGAGCCGGGCCTCCTGTGCGGTCGCGGCGACGACGCAGGACCGTCAGCGCGACGCCGGCGACGACCACCAGGCCCACGAGCGCCGCGATGCCCCACGGCGAGCCGGCGAGCGCCGCGACGACCGCCCAGAACACGGCGAGCCCGACCGTCGCGTACAGGAACGCCCAGGCCACGCATCCCGGCACCATCGCGATCGTGTACCGCCACCAGGCGACCCGTGCCAGCCCCGCTGCGGCGTTCATCACCGTCTGCAGGCCGACCACGACGAAGCTCACCGTCACGACGGGCAACCCCCAGCGCTCGAGCAGCGCCGAACCGCGACGGACCGCCGGCGACCGCAGCCAGCCGCCCCACCGCGATCGGGACGCACCCGTCACCGCGAGCCGCGCGACCCAGTACGTGGCCTGCGCACGGCAGAACACGATCACGAAGAGCGCGAGGACGAGCCACCGGAACGGGAGCCCCTCGAGGAAGGACGGCACGCTCGCACCGTAGCGCCCCGACCCGGAGAGCGCCCGTCAGCGGTGGTCGGACGAACCGCGGTCAGTCGTTGTCGACGCCCTGGCGGATGCGGATGCCCTCGAGCACGTCCTGCGCGCGCTTCTCGTCCTGCTTCTCGATCTGGCGGGTGTCGCGCTCGGGGAGCTGGATGTCCTCCTCCGCACGGATGCCGGCCTGCAGCTCGCGACCCCGCTCGATCTCGGCGTCGAACTCGGCACCGAAGAGCAGGGCATTGTTCGTGATCCAGATCCACAGCAGGAACACGATGACCCCACCCAGGGAGCCGTACGTGGCGTTGTAGTTCGAGAAGTTCCCGACGTAGAACCCGAAGCCGACACTGGCGATGATCCAGATGAGGAGCGCCAGGATCGAGCCGCCGCTGACCCAGGTGAACTTCGGCTGCTTGACGTTCGGCGACCAGTAGTAGAGCACCGCGACGACGATGATCGCGATGACGAGCAGGATCGGCCACTGCACGATCGACAGGACGGTGACGGCCACGTCGCCGAGGCCGATGACGTCGCCGAAGCTGCGGGCGAGCGGAGCGCTCACCAGCACCAGCAGACCGACCACGAGCAGGACGACGGTGGTGACGGTCACGCCGAGCATGGTCGGGCGGAGCTTCCAGATCGGGCGGCCCTCACGGACGTTGTAGATCCGGTTCATGGCACGGCCGAAGGCGCCGACGTACCCGGAGGCCGACCAGAGGGCGCCGACGATACCGACGATGAACGTGATGGGCGCGGCAGGCGAGCGGACGAGCCCCTCGACGGGGTCGCGGATCAGTTCGACGACCTGCTGCGACCCGATGTTGCCGATGATGTCGAGGAGCGTGTCGATCGTCTTCTTCGGGTCCGACACCAGGCCCAGGATCGACACGACCGCCAGCAGCCCGGGGAACAGCGCGAGCACGGAGTAGTACGTCAGGCTCGCCGCCAGGTCGGTGCACTGGTCGCTCGTGAACTCGCGCAGCGTCTTCTTCAGCGTGTAGACGAGCGTCGGCTTCTTGAGGTCGGTGGGGTTGTCGGGCTTCCGGGCGTCGTCCGGATCCGGCTTGTGCTCTTCGTGCGCCATGTGACTACCCTCTCGCCTTCACGGCCTGCTTCGACCGCTTGACCGCCTGCTTGCGGTTCTTGTTCGCCCGTCGCTGCACCGCCGCGATGCCGACCTGCTGCTTCACGCGGGCGCGGTGCGCCGGGTCCTGCTCCAGGGCTTCCTCCGCCGCCTTGGCCCGCGCCTTCCGGCCCTTGCGACCTGCCTGCGCCTGCTCCTTCGCCGGGGCGTCGCCACGCGCACCGAACGGCAGCAGCGCGGTGAAGGCCGAGTTCGCCGGCGGCTGGGCCAGGTGCCCGGCGGGGCGGTTCCGCAGCGCGATGCCGAGGACGATCGCCGCGACACCGGTCAGTCCCGTGATGCCCATCGCCACCAGCGGCGTGGGATCCCGGTGCCACCGCTGCTTCGTCTTGGCGACCGCGAGCCGCGTGCGGGCGGGCAGGTCCGCGCGTCGCTTCAGCTCCGTCACGGTGTCCGTGATGCCCTCGCGGGTGCGCACGTTGGCGAGTTCGAGCTCGGGCAGACTGTCCTTGGCCATTCCCCATTTCGTACACGTCCCACCCGGGATCGTGCCCAGCAGGCCGCGTCTACCGTGCCGCACATGCTCTTCCGGGACGCCGCCGAGGGGATCCACCGCCTCGAGATCGCACACACCAACACGTACCTCGTCGAGACCGGCGATCGGTTGCTCGTCGTCGACGCGGGGTTGCCCGCCGCGTGGCCGCACCTGCAGCTCGCCGTGCACGACCTGGGCTACACGCCCGACCAGGTCGATGGGCTCCTGCTCACGCACGGCCACTTCGACCACGTCGGCACCGCAGCACGGATGCACCGCGACTGGGGTACGCCCGTGTTCGTCCACCCGGGCGACCGGCACCTCGCCGCGCACCCGTACTCGTACCGGCCGCAGACGAACCGCTTCGGGTTCGTGGCACTCCACCCGGGTGGTCTGCGCCCCCTGGGCCGGATGCTGCTGGCCGGTGCGGTCACGGTCGACGGCATCGCGGACACCGAACCGATGGAGAGCCGCGCCGACGTGCCGGGCAACCCGTGGATCATCGAGACCCCGGGGCACACCGACGGCCACGTGGCACTGCACTTCGCCGACCGCGACGCCGTGATCGCCGGGGACGCGCTCGTCACCTTCGACCCGTACACGGGCGGGATCGGACCGCGGATCGTCGCACCCGCGGCGACCTCCGACGTCGACACGGCGGTCGCGTCGCTCGACCGGCTCGCGGACACCGAGGCGAAGCACGTGCTGCCCGGCCACGGGCCGGGCTGGTCGCTCGGCGTGCGGCGGGCCGTCGCGCAGGCGCGGCGGGTGGCCGGCGCCGCCTGACGCGGCGACCAGCTCGCGAGTCCACGCGCTCAGCGACACCTCACGGGCGCTCCGACGCGTGGACTGTCGGTGAGCGCGAAACGTCGCAGAAGGGGCGTGCGCGAAAGGTCACCGACGCGGTGGACGCGACCAGAGCCGGACTGGAGGCACGGTGCGGGCCCGCCCCGCGCCTCCAGGCCGAGGGTGGTCGCGGTCAGGACGGGACGACGACGTCCTCGGGCAGGCCGGACGCCGCGGAGCGGCCGGCGGCCTCCATCAGCGCGAGGCTCCGCAGGTTGTCACGACCGCTCGTCTCGGGGGCGGGGCCGCCCTGCACCGAGCGGGCGAACGCCTGCAGCCCACCCTGGCGGTCGGTGTGCGCGAGCACGGGGAGCTCGACCGGCTCGGCGACGTCGTCCTGCGTGCGGCGGACGGTGACCCGGTCGCCGTCGACCGCGTTCGGTTCACCGTCGCGGCTCGTGAACCAGAGCTCGCCGTCCTCGCCCTCGATGCTCCACTCGCCGGCCCAGGCGGTGCGCGGGCCGCGGCTCAGCCAGCTGCCGCGGTAGTTGACGACCGTGTCGCCGTCGAGCTCGATGATCATCGAGGCAACCGCTTCGTCCTGGTACTTGCTGTAGGCGGGGTAGCTGGCCTTGGCGAAGACCCGGACGGCCTCTTGCCCGGTGATCATCCGGAGCAGGTCGAAGTGGTGGATCGCCATGTCGTTGATCATCGCGTGCGGGAACCGGTAGTGCGGGTACGTCTCGGCGGGCTGGTCGTTGTCCCACTGCCGGAAGTCGACGTTGATCGCGGAGACCTCGCCGACGACGTCCGCCTCGAGCATCTCCTGCACGACCCGCGGTGCCGGGTACCAGCGGTAGTTCTGGCTGACCTGCAGCACCAGGCCGGCCTCCTCGGCGCGACGGACCGCGGTGACGGCCTCGTCGGTGGTGTTGGCGAACGGCTTCTCGACCAGGACGTGCTTGCCGGCATCGAGGGCCTCGAGCGCGAGCGGCACGTGCGTCACGGCCGGGGCGGTGATGACGACGGCGTCGGCCTCGACCGCGGCGAGCGCCTCGGTCAGGGACCCGAACGCCGCGGAGGCCGGGAGCCCGAGGTCGGTCCGCACGGCCTCGAGCGTCGGCGCCGACGGGTCGACGATCGCGACCACCTGCACTTCCGACACCTCTGGGATGGCGGTGCGGGCCCAGTTGCCGCCCCACCCTCCGAGACCGACGTGGATGATCCGGACGCTCATGCGCGCACTCCTTCGTGACTGCCGTCGTGACTGGTGACGCACCACGGACGCCGCGGTGCGTGCGTCCAGTCTGTCAGTGCGTGAAGGCGTACGCGATGAGTGCCATCGTGACGATGAAGCCCGCCAGGTAGTTGATCCAGAGGAAGCGCTTCCACCCGGCGTTCGCGGCCTCGGCGCCCTGGTCCGTGATGTTCCACCACGGCAGCACGTTGAGCGCGTACGGGATGACGACGATCGCGGCGATCGGCCCGGGGAACGCCGAGAACAGCAGCGCGACGCCGGCGACCAGGTAGGCGACGAAGGCCAGGCGGACGGTGGCCCGTGCACCGATGACGGTCGCGACGGAGCCGATGCCGCCGGCGCGGTCGGCCAGGACGTCCTGCACGGCACCGAACGCGTGCGAGGCCACGCCCCACAGGAAGAACGCGATGCAGACGGCGACGAGTTCACCGGTCCAGTGCGGGCCCGCCAGGGCGAGGCCGTAGATCGCCGGCGAGACGAAGTGCGTGCTCGACGTGAGCGAGTCGAGGAACGGCTTCTCCTTGAACCGCAGCCCCGGTGCCGAGTACGCGATGACCGCGAAGACGCTGATCGCCAGGACGAGCCACGACCACGGCCCGTTGCCGCTGACCGCGCCGAGCACCACGAGCGCGACGAGGAAGGGGACGTTCGTGACGACGACGGCCCACAGCGTGGTGCGGTGGACGCTCTTGTCGAGCAGGGCGCCCTCGACGCCGCCCTTGCGCGGGTTGCGCAGGTCGGACTCGTAGTCGAAGACGTCGTTGATGCCGTACATCGCCAGGTTGTAGGGCACCAGGAAGTACACGACGCCGACCAGGAAAGCGACGAGCGAGAACCCGCCGCCGCCCTCGACACCGACCCCGCTGCCGAGCAGGTACGCGGCGCCGAACGGGTAGGCGGTGTTCACCCAGCTGATCGGGCGCGACGACACGAACAGGGCGCGCAGGGTCGACGGCCTGGAGGCGGTGCTGGCGTTCACTTCGTGTCCTCTGCTGGTGCTGTGGTCGGGCCGAGCGCGGGGCGAGAGCCCGTCCGGTCGCGTGCGCCGGTCCGGTCGCGTGCGCCCGTCCGGTCGAACAGGACCCACAGGCTGGGCAGCAGCACGATGGCGGACATCGCGTAGGCGAGGTCCTCGACCGGGATCGCACCGATCTTCGCACCGCTGATGAGCGAGGGGTCGTAGGCGACGATCCGCAGCGTGACGATGACGTTGTCGAACACCATCGTCATCACAAGCAACGCGACGCCGGCGATCACGGACGTGAGCACCGCGACCCGGCGCCCGACCGCGGGCCGTCGACCCGCCGCACGGGCCCGGCGGGCGGCGACGACGCCGGCGACCACGGCCACGACGGCCGTGACGCCGAAGAACGGCAGGGCCAGGAGCGCGTACGCCCCGGTGCCGTTCACGCCCGCCGCCGATCGGTCGCCCGCTGCACCAGGGGCCGGACGAAGCCGACCAGGTCCATCGTCGAGTAGCAGAGCAGCAGCAGGAAGAAGAGCTCCTCGAGCGGGACCTCGGGCGCCAGGAGCACCCCGGTGAGCAGGTTCTGCGGCCCGATGAAGAAGATGCCGGCAGCGACACCGGCGACGTCCCACACCATGAAGAACGCGACGCCGACGACCATCACGGCCGCCGCCCGCCACGGTGCCCGCCAGAAGAACAGCCGGAAGCGGGCGTCCAGCACGGTCATGCCGACCAGGGACACCACCAGGCCGGCGAGGTAGACCCCGGGCATCAGGCGGTCTCGGTCCGGTCCCGCGGGGCCCCGAGGGGCGTCGGCAGCGGCTCGGTGCTCCGGTCGCCGTGGATGCGCTTGAGCAGGACCTCGGCGCTGATCAAGCACATCGGCAGACCGATGCCCGGGATCGTCGAGGCACCGACGTAGTACAGCCCCTCGACCTTCTTCGACGCGTTCTTCTCGCGGAAGAACGCACTCTGCTTCAGGGTGTGCGCCGGGCCGAGCATCGAGCCGTTCCAGGCGTTCAGGTCGTCGGCGAAGTCGCGCGGTCCGATCGTCCGTCGGACCCGGATGCGGTCGCGCAGGTCCGGCACCCCGGCGCGCTCGGCCAGCACGTCGATGGCACGGTCGGCGATCTGCTCGACCTGGTAGTCACCGGCACCGTCGATGCCGCCCTTGCCGATCGACAGGTCGGCGGGCAGCGGCACCAGGATGAACAGGTTGCTGGTACCGGGCGGGGAGACGCTCGGGTCGGTCTCGGACGGGGCGCAGACGTAGATCGAGGCGGGGTCCGGCACGTGCCGGTCGTCGCCGAAGATCGCGCCGAAGTTCGCCTTCCAGTCCGCGGTGAACATCAGGGTGTGGTGCAGCAGGCCCGGCGTCGGACCGTCGATGCCGAGGTACACGAGCACCGCGCTCGGGCCCGGGTCGCGCTTCTTCCAGTGGTCGGCGCCGTGGGTGCGGTGCTCACGCTCGAGCAGCTGCATCTCGGTGTGCTGCATGTCGGCAGCGCTGACCACGAGGTCGGCGGGGGCCGTGTGCTGCACGCCGTCGCGGTCGCGGTGGACGACCCCGGTGGCGACGCCGTCCTCGACGACGATCCGCTCGACCTTCGCACCGGCGATGATCTTCGCGCCCTCGGCCCGGGCGACCCGCTCGACGGCGGAGATCACCTCGGTGATGCCGCCCTTCGGGTAGAGCACGCCGTCGGCCAGGTCGAGGTGGCTCATCAGGTGGTACATGCTCGGTGCCGCGTACGGGCTCGTGCCGAGGAACACCGCCGGGTAGCCGAGGATCTGCCACAGGCGACGGTCGCGCACCGCGGTCTCGGCGAAGGTGGAGAGCGGCTCGAGCAGCAGGCGCGCGAGCTTGGGCAGACGACGCAGGACGTCGGGTGCGGCGAGCTTCGTGAGGTCCTGGAAGCTCGTGTAGAGGAACCGGCGCACGGCCATCGTGTAGGTGTCCTCGGCCGACGCGAGGTACTTCCGCATCCGCTCGCCGGCACCGGGCTCGATGGACTCGAACAACGCGATGTTGGCCTCGGCGTCGGCGCGCAGGTCGATCGGCTCGTCGTGGCCCTCGCTGTAGACGCGGTAACCGGGGTCGAGCTTCACCAGGTCGAGTTCGGCCTCGGCCGACGTTCCCAGCAGCTGGAAGAAGTGGTCGAAGACCTCGGGCATGAGGTACCACGACGGCCCGGTGTCGAACCGGAACCCGTCCTGCTCCCACGAGCCGGCACGGCCGCCGAGCTGCGTGCGCTGCTCGAGCACCGTCACCGAGAAGCCGTCGCGTGCGAGCAGCGCAGCGGCCGCCAGGCCGCTGATGCCGCCGCCGATGACGACCGCGCGGCGTGCGGGCACCTTGCGCCGGGTGGTGGTGGCGGCCGTCGTCGGTCGGGAGGCGCGGGGCGGGGTCATGAGGAGCCTCCCGGCCGGTGGGTGGTGACGCGCGACCGGAGCGGTGCGCGTCCGGCGAGGACCTGCGCCGCGAGGCGCATCTTCACCGGGTTGGGGACGCGCACGCGCGTCGTGACGAGGCGGCTCGCCGGGGTGCGCGCGAGTCGGTCGTTGAGTTCCTGGAACAGCGCGTGTGCGAGTCCGACGGCGTTGCGGGCGTCGGCCGGCAGCAGCCGGATCGTGCGTGCTGCGTGGTCGAGGTCGGCCTGCACGTCGGCGACCAGGCGGTCCTTCGTGGCCTCGTCGAACGACCGGATGTCGACGCCCGGGAAGTACGAGCGACCGAGCACCTCGAAGTCGGCGTGCAGGTCACGCAGGAAGTTCACCTTCTGGAACGCGGCACCGAGCGCACGTGCACCGGCGACGAGTTCGGCCTGGTCGAACGTCGGCCGACCGGCGCGGTACACGAACGCGCGCAGGCACATCAGGCCGACGACCTCGGCCGAGCCGTACACGTACGCGTCGAACGAGGCGTCGTCGTGCTCGGTGCGGTCGAGGTCCATGCGCATCGAGGCGAAGAACGGGGCGGTGAGCTCGGCGCCGAAGCCGGTGGCGCGGGCTGTCCGGGCGAAGGCATGGACGACCGGGTTCACCGAGAAGCCGAGCGCGATGGCCCGTTCGGTGTCGGCCTCGAGCTCGTCGAGCACCGTGCGGGCGAGCTCGCGGTCGAGCCCGGCCTCGGTCGCGGGGCCGTCGACGACCTCGTCCGCGACGCGGACCAGCGCGTAGACGTTCCGGATGTGCTCGCGCGTGTCGCGGGCCAGCATGCGGCTCGCCAGGCCGAACGACGTGGAGTACCGGTCGATGACGACACCCGACGCGGCCTCGGCCGTGGCGTCGTAGAGCTGGAGGCGAGCCGGACGGGATCCGGTCGCCGTGGTGGTGCTGTGGGTCACCGGGCGCGCTCCACGAGTTCGGTCACGAGGGCCTCCAGGCGGTCGGCGAGGTCGTACGGCAGCCGGGCGAGCTCGGCCCGGGCGAGTGCGGTGTGGTCGGCGACGCGTGCTTCCGCGGCGCCGCGCGCACCGCAGGACACCAGGGTCGCACGGACCTCGTCCGCGCGCGCCTCGGTCAGGTCCGGGTCGCCGAGGTACGGCTCGAGGTCGGGCCAGCAGTCCGTGGTCGCCGCGTAGGCGATCAGCATGGTGCGCTTGCCCTCGCGCAGGTCGCCGAGCACGGTCTTGCCGGTCATGGTCTCGTCACCGAACACCCCGAGCAGGTCGTCGACGATCTGGTACGCGATGCCGATCTCGCGACCGAAGGCCCCGAGGGCGGTAACGATCTCCTCGTCAGCGCCGGCCAGGACGGCACCGGACTGCAGCGGAGCCTCGAACGAGTACACGCTCGTCTTCGCCCGCTCCATCGCCAGGACCTCGTCCACCGTCGGCATCACGCCGAGCGCCAGGTCGACGTCGGTCATCTCGCCGGCAGCGCTGGCGAACACCGCCTCGTCGAGCAGTTCGAGCAGCCGCTCGCGGCGGGTGCCGTCGACGCCCGCAGCCTCGATGAAGCGGGGCGCACCGGCGAGCGCCAGGTCACCGGCGATGACCGCCGCACTCATCCCCCGGTGCTCGGCCGTCGGCAACGGCAGGCCGCCCGTCGTCCCGTTGTCACGGAAGGACCCGGCGACGTTCGGCTGACCACGGCGCGACCAGTCGCGGTCGATGACGTCGTCGTGCACCACGAGTGCGGTGTGCAGGAGTTCGTAGGCCGCGGCGACGTTGGCGGCTGCGTGCACGTCGGTGCCGCCCATGCCGGCGTACGCGGTCATGACCATGCGGGGCCGGAAGCGCTTGCCGCCCATGCTCGCCTTGCGGAGCACGCGCCACAGTTCTTCGGACGGTCGGCCGTAGCGCTCGGCGCGTGCCGACGACACGGCGAAGAAGCGCTCGAGGCAGTCGTCGACGAGCGCGAGGTCGATGTGCGGCACGGTGGTCGCTTCCTCGCTCATTGGCCTAACCTATCGACACAGATGAACGCTTTCCCTGAATCCGTGGTGCTCCTGGCCGACGACCGTACCCCGATCGGCACGGCGGACAAGTTCACGGTGCACACAGCCCACACGCCCCTGCACCTGGCGTTCTCGTGCCACGTCCGGAACACCGACGGTGACGTCCTGGTGACCCGACGAGCACTGTCGAAGAAGACCTGGCCGGGGGTGTGGACGAACACCTTCTGCGGCCACCCCGGTCCGGACGAGTCCTTCGAGGACGCCATCGCCCGTCGGGCCTCTCGCGAGCTCGGCATCACCGTGCGTGACGTCGAGGTCGTGCTGCCGGAGTTCCGGTACCGCGCGGTCGACGCCTCGGGCATCGTGGAGAACGAGGTCTGCCCCGTCTTCCGTGCCGTGACCGACGACACCCCGGCGCCCGCGGACGACGAGGTCGCCGAGTGGGCATGGGTGTCCGAGGACTCTCTCAGGCAGGCCGTCGCTGGCGCACCGTTCGCCTGGAGCCCATGGCTCGGGTGGCAGCTCGCCGAGCTCGAGACCGCTGGGCTGCACGTCACGCGCTGACGCTCCTGCGCCTGCCGCGACGGGTTGTCCGACCCGCGCCGCAGGCGTACGCTCGACCGTCGGCAGCGCTCTGGGCGCCGCCACGACGAGACGAGAAGGGCAGGTGAGGCGCGATGTCGGGTGACCATCCTCGATCGGGCCGGCCGCCCGTGTCGGTCGTCGCGCCCGCTCGCTGACCCTGCCCCGCCCCGGATCGCCTCCGGGGCGCCATCGCGCCCGCCTGCTCCCCACCGAAGGAGCACGCACATGGCACTGATCGACAACGCGATCTACGTCCGGGGACGCCGCGTGGAGTCTCCGTCGACCCTGTCGCGCCCGGCTCGTGGCGACCTGACGTGGATCGGGCTGCTCCGGCCCGACCCGCACGAGCTCGAGGCCGTCGCCACCGAGTTCGACCTGCACGAGAACGCCGTCGAGGACGCCCGCAAGGGACACCAGCGCGCCAAGCTCGAGCGCTACGGCGACACCCTGTTCCTGGTGCTCCGGCCGGCCTGGTTCGACCCGTCCGAGGGCACCGTCGAGTTCGGCGAGGTGCACCTGTTCGTCGGCGACCACTTCGTCGTGAGTGTCCGGCACGCCGCCCGACCCGACCTGGCGGTGCTGCGGGCACAGGTCGAGGCGGACCCGGAGTTCCTGGCGAAGGGGTCCGAGGCCGTGACCGCGGCCGTGCTCGACGAGGTCGTCGACGGCTACGGCCCCGTCGTCCAGGTCCTGCAGGAGCAGATCGACGCCATCGAGGACCAGCTGTTCGCCGGGCAGGTCGACCCCGGGGTCTCGAAGCGCATCTACCAGCTGCTCAGCGAGGTCCTCGCGTTCCAGCGGGCCACCACCCCGGTGCCGGCGATGGTCACGGGGCTGCTCCGCGGTGCCGACAAGTACGGCGTCGACGACGACGTGCAGCACCGCCTCCGCAACGTGCACGACCACGCACTCCGCGTCACCGAGCGGGTCGACTCGTTCCGCGCCCTGCTCGAGAACGCCCTGACCCTGCACGCCACCCTGGTGTCGCAGGAGCAGAACGAGGCGATGCGCCGGATGACCAGCGCGAGCCTGGCCCAGGGCGAGGAGAGCCGGCAACTCGCCCGGGCAGCACACCGCCAGGGCGAGGAGGTCAAGAAGATCTCGTCGTGGGCGGCGATCCTGTTCGCACCGGGCCTGATCGCCGGTGTCTACGGGATGAACTTCGACCACATGCCCGAGCTGCACTGGCACTACGGCTACCCGGTCGCGATCCTCGGCATGCTCCTGCTGATGGGCGTGCTCTGGGCGATCTTCCGCAAGCGCAACTGGCTCTGAGCCGAAGGCGGATCGGCGCACAGGTGGCGTCGATCCGCCGGACGTGCATAATGATCTGGCCCGGATGTGAACGTGCACATCGATGTGCCACGACACCCGGGCGGAAACGAGCAGCAATGGCGTCATCGCGGACACAGCAACCGCGTTCGCCCAGCATCCGTGACGTCGCACGGATCGCGGGCGTCTCGCACCAGACCGTCTCGCGGGTGCTGAACAACTCGGACGCGATCCGGGCCGAGACACGCGACAAGGTCCTGGCGGCCATGGAGCAGCTGCAGTACCGGCCGAACCGGGCCGCACGCGCCCTGGTCACGAGCCGGACCCACACGATCGGCGTCCTGACGGCCCGCCGCGCCCACTACGGTCCCGCCGTGGCGCTGCAGGCGATCGAGGACGCCGCGATGCTCCGCGGCTACTCGGTCACGACGGCGAACATCGCTGAGGCGACCGACGCCGCCGTGCGTGAGGGACTCGGGCACCTGCTCGACCTCGACGTCGAGGGCATCGTCGTCATCGCGCCCCAGCAGCGGGTCTTCGACCTGATCGCGGAGCTCGGTATCCGCACCCCCTACGTCACCATGCGCGCCAGCGTCGGTGAGGACCCGACCGCCCTGTGGGTGGACCAGATGGAGGGCGCCCGGCTCGCGACCGCACACCTGCTCGACCTGGGGCACGAGTACGTGCGGCACATCGCCGGACCACAGGACTGGATCGAGGCCGACGCCCGCATGCAGGGGTTCCTGCGCGAGATGTCCGACCGCGACATGGCCGTCGCGCCGCCGATCCTGGGCGACTGGACCGCCGACTTCGGCTACCACGCCGGCCGTGAGCTGCTGCGGTGGCGGGACTGCACCGCGATCTTCTGCTCGAACGACCAGATGGCGCTCGGCGTCATGCACGCAGCGCGCTCGTACGGACTCGACGTCCCGGGTGACCTGTCCGTGGTCGGCTACGACGACATCCCCGAGGCGAAGCACTTCTGGCCACCGCTCACCACGGTGCAGGTCGACTTCGCCGAGCTCGGGCGTCGCTGCGTGGATCTGCTGCTGCCGAGCGAGGGCGAACTGCTCCGCCCGATCGACATCGTCCCGCAGCTGGTCGTGCGCGCCTCCACGAGCGCGCCCCGCACGCGCTGACGCGCCTCGGGCCGCGCCACGCCCCGAGTACCTGCCACGAACTTCTGCCCAGGGACGCCCGGAGACGCCCGGTACGCCCGAAACGACCAGGTACGCCCGGAACCACCCGGCCGCCGCGGAGTACCTGCCACAAACGGGCATACCTTCCACGAAGTTCGGCCCAGGTACGCCCGAAACGGGCCAGGTACGCCCGGAACGACTGGGTACGCCCGAAACGTCTCGGTACGCCCGGAACCACCCGGCCGCCCCGGAGTACCTGCCACAAACGGGCATACCTGCCACGAAGTTCGGCCCAGGTACGCCCGGAACGACTGGGTACGCCCGAAACGTCTCGGTACGCCCGGAACCGCCCGGCGTCCCCGGAGTACCTGCCAGGAACGGGCATACCTGCCACGAACTTCCAACGAGGTACGCCCGGAACGACTGGGTACGCCCGGAACCACCCGGCCGCCCCGGAGTACCTGCCACAAACGGGCGTACCTGCCACGAACTTCCGACCAGGGACGCCCGGAAGCACCAGCCAAGCCCGCTCCGACGAGGCGAGCGCGGCTCCGGACGCGACCACGAAGCGGACGGGAGGCCCGTGGCGGGCCCGCCACGGGCCTCCCGGCCGCGCATGCGGATTCGCGCAACGAAACGCCCGCTCCCGAGCCCCCTGGCCCCAACCCGGGGGACGTTCCCTCCGGATCACGCACGCCGTTACGAAAACGCGACCAATCCGAATTGACAGCCACACCGAGGCTGTGCGTAAATTGCCTCCGTCCAGCCGATGTGACCGTTCACATGAGCGTCACACCGAGCCGGATCCGGACGCGACAACGAAGTCCACACAGGCCCCCTGTGCTTTCGCTGCCGCAGCAGAACCACCCGAACACACTGCCGCACCGAAGCGGCAGAAGGAGATGCACTGTGGCGTCAACCCCGATCGACACCGGCCTCGAGACCCGGTCGATCACCGCACCCGAGACGATCCTCGAGATGCGCTCGATCACCAAGGAGTTCCCTGGTGTGAAGGCGCTGGCCGACGTCTCCCTCAGCGTCCGCGCCGGCGAGATCCACGCGATCTGCGGCGAGAACGGCGCCGGCAAGTCGACCCTGATGAAGGTCCTGTCGGGCGTCTACCCGTACGGCACCTACAGCGGCGAGATCGTCTACGAGGGCGAAGAAGTCCGCTTCTCGAACATCAAGCAGTCCGAGCAGGCCGGCATCGTCATCATCCACCAGGAGCTGGCGCTCATCCCGGAGCTCTCGATCACCGAGAACCTGTTCCTCGGCAACGAGCCGGGCCGCTTCGGGCGCATCGACTGGACCGCCGCGCAGCTGCGTGCGCAGGATCTGCTCGCCCGCGTCGGCCTGGCCGACGACCCGGACACGCAGATCAAGAACCTCGGTGTCGGCAAGCAGCAGCTCGTCGAGATCGCGAAGGCCCTGCACAAGGACGTCAAGCTCCTGATCCTCGACGAGCCGACCGCCGCGCTCAACGAGAACGACTCGCAGCACCTGCTCGACCTGATCGTCGGGCTGAAGGCCAAGGGCATCGCGAGCATCATCATCAGCCACAAGCTCAACGAGATCGAGCAGATCGCCGACGAGATCACGATCATCCGCGACGGCAAGGCCATCGAGACGCTCAACGTCAAGGCGGACGGCGTCAACGAGGACCGCATCATCCGCGGCATGGTCGGCCGCTCGCTCGAGTCGCGCTTCCCCGACCGCACCCCGAAGATCGGCGAGACCTTCTTCGAGGTCCGCAACTGGACCGTGCAGCACCCGATCGACTCGTCGCGTCTGGTCTGCAAGGCCTCGAACTTCCACGTCCGCCGCGGTGAGATCGTCGGCTTCGCCGGCCTGATGGGCGCCGGACGCACCGAGCTGGCGATGAGCCTGTTCGGTCGCTCGTACGGCACCTGGCTCGACGGCCAGATCATCAAGGACGGCCGCGAGATCAAGGTCACGAACGTCCAGCAGGCGATCGAGAACGGCATCGGCTACGTCTCCGAGGACCGCAAGGCGCTCGGCCTGAACCTGCTCGACACCGTGAAGCGCTCGACGGTCGCCGCCGACCTGAAGAAGATCTCGAAGGCCGGTGTCGTCGACTCGCTCGAGGAGTACTCGGTCGCCGAGAAGTACCGCAAGATGCTCCGTACGAAGGTGCCGAGCGTCGAGGACAACGTCGGCAAGCTCTCTGGTGGCAACCAGCAGAAGGTCGTCCTGTCCAAGTGGATGTTCACCGACCCGGACATCCTGATCCTCGACGAGCCCACCCGCGGCATCGACGTGGGTGCCAAGTTCGAGATCTACGGGATCATCCAGCAGCTCGCCGCCGAGGGGAAGGGCATCATCCTCATCTCGTCCGAGCTCCCCGAACTCCTCGGTCTCTCCGACCGGATCTACACCATCTTCGAGGGCCAGATCACCGCTGACCTCCCGGCCGACCAGGCCGATCCCGAATCGCTCATGCGCAGCATGACCTCCGCGCGGAAGGGCGCCACCGCCTCATGAACAACCTGAAACTGCTCTTCGGCAAGGGCAACAGCATCGGCCAGTACGGCATGATCATCGCCCTCATCGTGCTGCTGATCTTCTTCTCGATCACGACGAACGGGCTCATCCTCGAGCCGACCAACGTCATCAACCTGTTCCTGCAGTACTCCTACATCCTGATCCTGGCGCTCGGCATGGTCATGGTCATCATCGCGGGGCACATCGACCTGTCGGTGGGGTCGGTCGCAGCGGTCGTCGGCATCGTCGTGGCGCAGTCCATGGCCGTGTGGGACTTCCCGGTGTGGGCAGCCATCATCCTGGGTCTCGCGTGCGGTGCCCTGATCGGCGCGTGGCAGGGCTTCTGGGTCGCGTTCGTGAAGGTCCCGGCCTTCATCGTGACGCTGGCCGGTCAGCTCATCTTCCGTGGTGTGAACCAGATCATCGGCAACTCGACGTCGGTCCCCGTCCCGGACGCCTTCACCCCGATCGGCGCCGGCTTCCTCGGTGACTTCGGCCCCGACTTCGGCTTCAGCAACGGCACGCTGCTCATCGGCCTCGTCACGATCCTCGCGCTCATCATCATCGAGGCCCGTGGCCGTGCCCGCCGTCGGAAGATGCAGGCCGAGGTCCCGCCGCTGTGGGTCTCGATCGTCCGCACCGGCATCCTGGTCGCCGTCACGCTCGTCGCCACGTACCTGTTCGGCGCCGGTCCGGTCGGCACCTCGGTCCCGATCGTCGCGATCATCCTCGGCATCCTGACCATCGTCTACGGCTTCGTCACGAAGAACACGATCTTCGGTCGCCAGGTCTACGCCGTCGGTGGCAACGCCAACGCAGCCGTCCTGTCCGGCGTCTCGGCGCGGCGGGTCAACTTCTTCGTCATGATGAACATGTCGGTCCTCGCCGCGATCGCCGGCATGGTGTTCGTCGCCTACTCCGGCGCCTCGGGCCCCGCGGACGGCACCGGCTGGGAGCTCGACGCGATCGCCGCCGTGTTCGTCGGTGGCGCGGCGGTCGCCGGTGGTGTCGGCACGATCTCCGGCTCGATCATCGGTGGTCTCGTGATGGCGCTGCTGTCGAACGGTCTGCAGCTCATGGGCCTCGAGTCCAACCAGGTGCAGATCATCCGCGGCCTGGTCCTGCTCGTCGCCGTCGCCTTCGACGTCTACTCGAAGTCGCAGGGACGCCCGTCGCTGATCGGCGGCATGATGCGGCAGTTCCAGCGGAAGGACACCGAGCAGAACACGGTGGCCGCCCAGCAGCCGCGGTCCATCGAGGACCAGCCGGACAAGATCACCCTCCCCTAGTCCACCCCTCCCCACAGCGGGGCTCCGGCCCCACACCTCCTCAACGAAGAGAAAGCACTCACATGCGCAAGAAGATCGTCGCCGGCCTCAGCCTGGCGCTCATCGCGGGCCTCGCCCTCAGCGGCTGCTCGGCACGCGGCTCGTCCGACGACGCCGGCAGCACCAGCAGCATCAAGAAGGGCGACCTCATCGGCGTCGCCCTGCCGGCCAAGACCTCGCAGAACTGGGTCCTCGCGGGTGCCGCGTTCAAGAAGTCGATCGAGGACGCCGGCTTCAAGGCCGACATCCAGTACGCCAACGCCGGCAACCCGGTCCCCGACCAGCAGTCGCAGATCTCGGGCATGATCACCAAGGGCGCCAAGGCCGTCATCATCGGTGCCGCCGACGGTTCGCAGCTGACCGCGCAGGTCAAGTCCGCCAAGGACCGTGGCGCCGTCGTCATCGCCTGGGACCGCAACATCCTGAACACGAAGAACGTCGACTACTACGTGGCGTTCAACAACTTCAAGGTCGGCCAGCTCCAGGCCGAGGCGCTGCTCAAGGGCCTCGAGGAGAAGAAGGGCGACAAGCCGTACAACGTCGAGCTCTTCGCCGGTTCGCCGGACGACGCCAACGCGACCGTGTTCTTCAACGGTGCGATGGACGTCCTGCAGCCGAAGATCGACGACGGCACGATCAAGGTCGTCTCCGGTCAGACCACGTTCCAGAAGGTCGTCACGCAGGGCTGGCTCGCGCAGAAGGCCCAGTCGCGCATGACCGACCTGCTCTCGCAGTACTACACGGGTGACACCGAGCTCGACGGCGTCCTGTCGCCGAACGACACCCTCGCCCGTGCGATCCTCACCGCGACCAAGGCCGCCGGCAAGGACAACCCCGTCGTGACGGGCCAGGACTCGGAGACCGCGTCCATCCCGCTCATCATGAAGGGCACGCAGTACTCGACGATCTTCAAGGACACGTCGAAGGAGGCCCAGGCGGCCGTCGACCTCGTCTCCACGCTGTCGAAGGGCGACAAGCCCGACACGAAGATGGACAAGACGAACAACTACAACGGCAAGAAGACGGTCCCCGCGATCGAGCTCACGCCGGTCCTCGTCACCAAGGACAACGCCGTCGAGGCCTACAAGGGCAACGACACCCTCGAGGAGCTCGCCAAGAAGGGCTGATCTCCCCAGCACCACGGACGGCCCCGTCTCGCCTCGGCGAGACGGGGCCGTCCTGCGTTGTCCTGAGGCCGGCCACACGGCGGACGGGAGGCTCGGCGCACGTCGTGCTCCCTGCCTCCAGTCCGCCGTGTGGTCCGCCCAGGGCACGTGGCCGCGTCCGGTCCGCGCCCGCGTCCGTCAGGGGTGGGCAGCGCGCAACCGGCGCGCGGCGTCGGCGAGGTGCGGCACGTCGGTGCGGGCGGTGCCGAACACCAGCGCACGCGTCGTGTCGAAGTACCGCCGGGTCAGCCGCTCCCCCAGGTCGGACACGCGCGACCACGGGATGCCGGGCTCGCTCGCGGTGACCCCGGCGGGGAGCACCCGGACCGCCTCACCGATCTCGACCAGGCGCATCCGGACCGCGTCGTGCACCAGGTCCTCGGGCACCCGCTCGTCGTCGATGTAGCGCCGGATCGCCTCGCACGCCCGGATGACGTCGTCGAGGCGGTCGGCGACGGCACGGCGGATGCCGGGCTGCCCACTCACAGCGGCACCGCGGTCCGGACGACCCCGGGGCGCATGCCCGCGGCGTCGACGACGTCGACGCGGACTCCGAGCAACCGTTCGGCGGCGTCCTGGATGCGCATCAGCGCGAAGATGCCGAGCCCCGCGTCGACGTCGACCATCAGGTCGACGTCACTGTCCGGGCCGTCGTCACCCCGCGCGACGCTGCCGAAGATCCGGGGGTTCCGCCCGCCGAACCGCTGCACGATCTCGATGAGGTCCTGCCGGGCTGCGACCACGCGTTCGAGGAGCGGCGGGGGTTCCTCGACCGGCTGCAGGTCGATCGTCGTCGTGAAGCCCGCCGCACGGAGCATCCGCTGCAGGGCTGCGAGCGACGGTTCGCGCCGACCGTTCTCGTACGTGCTGATGACGCTCTGCGTGACGCCGGCGCGCTGGGCGAGCTGGACCTGGGTCAGTTCGGCGCGTTCACGGGCGTCGCGGATGAGCACCGCGGCCGACAGTGGCGGGGCGGACCGTGGGGGAACAGCGGACATGCTGCAACGATACACAGCATGCGACATTTCGTCTGCTGGCGGAACCGACGGGTCTGTGCATGGCCGGACGGAACGGGACGGTCCGGCGCTCGTCAGCGCGGGTCGGAGACGTCCGCCCGGTGGAAGTTCTGCGCCGAGCGGGACGCGGTCGGGCCACGCTGACCCTGGTACCGCGACTGGTACTCGGCGGAACCGTAGGGCTTCTCGGCCGGGCTCGACAGCTGGAAGAAGCAGAGCTGCCCGATCTTCATCCCCGGCCACAGCTTGATCGGCAGCGTCGCGACGTTCGACAGCTCGAGCGTCACGTGCCCGGAGAACCCGGGGTCGATGAAGCCCGCGGTCGAGTGGGTCAGGAGGCCGAGACGGCCGAGCGAGCTCTTGCCCTCGAGCCGAGCGGCGATGTCGTCGGGCAGCGTCACGACCTCGAACGTGGAGCCGAGGACGAACTCGCCCGGGTGCAGCACGAACGCCTCGTCCGGGTCGGTCTCGACCAGGCGGGTCAGGTCGGGCTGGTCCACCGCGGGATCGATGTGCGGGTACTTGTGGTTGTCGAACAGCCGGAAGAACTTGTCGAGCCGGACGTCGATGCTCGACGGCTGCACGAGCGAGGCGTCGTACGGGTCGAGGCCGATCCGGCCTGCAGCAAGCTGGGCGGTGATGTCGCGGTCGGAGAGCAGCACGGACGAAGCCTAGCGGCAGCGGGCGTCGCGCCGGTATGCTGCCAGGCTGCCCACCGCTCGGGCCGGCGGCGTTCGGAGCAGCGATGACCACGTACACCGTCGACGAGATCACGGTGCCCGCCACCATGGACGACGACCCGGCGACCGTCGCGACCTTCGCCGAGTGGCTCGCGGTGTCCGACGGCGCCGAAGCCGCCGTGCACGGGCTGCACGAGTTGGCCTGGACACCGGAGGAGTACCTGCCGCTGTGCCGCGAGCCGGGCGCCCCGAGCCGGCTCGTCGTCGCCCGAGACGACCGCAGCACCGTCGTCGGTGCGGGCTCGTACGACACGAGGCAGGAGCCCGGCACCACCAACTGCTGGCTGTCGGTCGGCGTCGACCCCGAGCACCAGCGCCGCGGTGTCGGAACGCTGCTCGCCGACCACCTGGAGTCGATGGCCCGCGCCGACGGCCGCACGCAGTGGAAGACGTACGCCGTCTCGCGGCAGGTCGGGCCCGCGTCCGGTCCCGGGTACGTGCAGGCCCCGACGGGGTTCGGCGCCGCCCCGGAGGACGAGGCCGGGGTGCGGTTCCTGACCGCCCGCGGCTGGCACTTCGGCCAGGTGAACCGGATCAGCCGGCTCCCGCTGCCCGCCGACGCGTCCGTGGTGCGCGGACTGCACGAGCGGGCGTCTGCTGCCGCCGGGCCGGAGTACCGCGTGCACGCCTGGACCGGTCGCACGCCGGAGCAGTGGCTCGACGGCATCGCCCTGCTCGAGACCCGGATGAGCACCGACGCGCCCGCCGGGGACATGGAGGAGCCCGAGGACGTCTGGACCGCCGAACGACTCCGGGAGCACGAGGACGAGCTCGCCCGGGCACCGCGCACCCTGCTCACCGTGGCCGTCGAGCACGTGCCGAATACCACCCTGGCCGGTTTCACGCAGCTGTCCGTGCCGGACGACCCCGCACGGCCGGCACAGCAGTGGGACACCCTGGTGCTCCGCGAGCACCGCGGCCACCGGCTCGGCTGGCTGCTCAAGGTCGTCGGGATCCAGGAGCTCGAGCGGCGGTTCCCGGGGCGTCTCTCGGTCGTCACGTTCAACGCGGAGGAGAACCGCCACATGCTCGACGTGAACGAGGCCGTCGGGTTCGTCGGCGTCGGCTGCGAGGGCATCTGGGAACGGCGGGTCTGAGCGCGCATCCGAGGGGCCGCCGTCCAGCCGACACGCCTACGATTGGACGGTCATGACCGTCACGTCACCCGAAACCCAGCCCACGGGGTCAGCGCCGGACGCCGCCCCCACCACCGGGCGCTCGTCCACCGTCGCGACGGTCCTCGTCATCGCGATCCCGCTGGCCGTCGCGTGCTCGATCCTCGGGCTGACGATCACCGGTGCCTTCAGCGCGAGTCAGCAGCTGGTGTCCGCCGGCGAGGTCGTCGAGTACGGCCTGCCGATCGCCCGCGTCGTGCACGACACGATGGCGGCGCTGACCATCGGGCTCCTCATCGTCGCCGCCTTCGCGCTGCCCGCGCAGAAGAAGGACCACGGTGCCCTGTCCAGCGTGCAGCACCGCGCGACCCGGTGGGCTGCAGCGACCGGCGCCGTCTGGTTCCTGGCCGCCGCGGTGAGCATCGTCCTGACCGGCGCGAACACCCTCGGTGTCCCGCTCACCAGCCCGGTGTTCGCCCGCAACTTCATGCTCTTCGCGTTCCAGGTCGAGATCGGCCAGGCGCTCGTGGTGTCGGCAGCCGCGATCCTCGTCGCCACGGTGGTCGCCGCCTTCGCCACCCGGGTGACGACCCTGGCGTTCGCCACCGTGATCGGCCTGTTCGCCCTGCTCCCCCTGGCCCTGTCCGGCCACGCGGCCGGGTCGCTCGAGCACGCGAACGCGGTGAACTCGCTCGCGATCCACCTGGTCGGGGTGTGCGTGTGGGCCGGTGGCCTGGTCGCCGTGGTCCTGCTCCGCACCCGCACCAAGGGCGCGACCGGACGCGTGATCGCCCGGTACTCGACGCTCGCCGGCTGGTCGTTCGGGGCCGTGGCGTTCTCCGGCATCGTCAACGCGTCGCTGCGTCTGACCGGCCCGCTCGACCTGTTCACGACCACGTACGGCTGGCTCATCACCGTCAAGGCGCTCATCCTCGTGCTGCTCGGCATCGCGGGGATCGTGCAGCGCCGGAAGCTCGTGCCCGGGCTCCTCCGCGCGCCGCTCGACCGACGCCTGTTCACCCGGTTCGCCCTGGCCGAGATCGTGTTCATGGCCGTGGCCATCGGTGTCTCGGTCGCCGTGTCCCGCTCGCAGCCGCCGATCCCGCAGACCCCGGCGACGGGCGAGGACACCCGCTCCGGCCTGATCGGGTTCCCGTTCCCGCCGGCACAGACCACGCAGACGTACCTGACCCAGTGGCACATCGACTGGGTGTGGCTCGGCCTGGCCGTCGTCGGGGCCGTCTGGTACCTGCTGGCGGTGCGCAAGCTCCGGAAGCGCGGCGACGCCTGGCCCGTCGGGCGCACCATCGCCTGGCTGATCGGCTGCGCCCTGTTCATCTGGACCACGTCGGCCGGCCCTGCCGTGTACGGCATGATCCACTTCTCGTCGCACATGCTCCAGCACATGCTGCTGATGATGTTCGTCCCGCTGCCGCTCGTGCTCGGCGGCCCGGTGCTGCTCGCGCTCCGCACCCTGCCGGTCCGGAACGACGGCTCACGCGGCGCCCGCGAGTGGCTCATGCTCTTCGTGCACTCCCGTTGGATGCAGTTCCTCGGCAAGCCCGCCGTCGCGGGGATCATCTTCGCCGGGTCCCTCGTGGTGTTCTACTTCACGCCGGCGTACCAGGCCGCGATGCAGTCGCACGAGTGGCACGTCGCGATGATCATCCACTTCGTCCTGAGCGGCTACCTGTTCTTCTGGGTCTTCGTCGGTGTCGACCCGGGCCCCCAGCGCCCGCCGTACCCGATGCTCATCATCACCCTGCTGGCCACCCTGGCGTTCCACGCGTTCTTCGGCGTCGCGGTCATGACGTCGCAGTCGGTGTTCGCGATCGACTGGTTCCACGCGCTTGGCCAGACCAACGACGCCGCACTGCTCGACGACCAGCACACCGGCGGCGGCATCGCCTGGGGGGCGTCGGAGCTCCCGATGGTGTTCGTGGCCCTGCTCGTCGTCCGGAACTGGATGCGCTCGGACAAGCGCGACGCGAAGCGCCTCGACCGCAAGGCCGACCGCGACGGTGACGCCGACCTGAAGGCCTACAACGAGCGCCTGGCGGCGATGAGCAAGCGGGACTGACCCGCAGCACCGGTCACACGGCGGGCGCCGCCCCGGTCAGTCCCCGTGGACGATGCAGACCGCGTCCAGGTCCATCGCGGCCTCGAGCGCGGCCGAGATCCCCGATTCCCCGTCGGGGCCGGCGGGGGTCACGGTGTCGACCCACCACAGCGGTGTCGCCAGGGTCGGGGCGTCCGGCAGGATCCGCTCGACCTCGTCGAAGGAGTCCACCCGCCGCACGCCGAGCACGGTGATCACCGGGTGGGTGGCGTCCCGGCAGACCTGCATCATCGGGCCGTCGTCGAGCGCCCGGACACCCCAGGTCTCGTCGTGCAGCAGGAGCGCCTCCGCCACCTCGCGCGTCTCCACCGGCTGGCGGCAGAGGATGGTGACGTCACGCGGCACCCTGACCGCCCACCATCCGGTCGTCGCGGACGTGGCCGTCGAGCGTGCCCTCGTCGTGCGCGGGGTCGAGCGGTGCGCCGCCGACCAGCTGCAGGAAGCGGTCCTCGTCGATGCGGTCGAGGAACGACTCGAGCGCTTCCCAGCCGTCCTCGAAGCGGACGATCATGCCGCCGTCGTCAGCCGCGTCGGCATCCGGACGGGCGGCCGAGCCGGAGCCGGCTGCGAAGGTCGCGGTCGTGGTGCGCGGTGGCGGCCAGACGCCGTCGCGGTCCAGGAATCCGGCGGCCTCGGGGCCCACCACGACGGCGAGCGGCGACGGTTCGCCGTGCGAGACGGCCCGCACCAGGTGGTCTGCGTCGCCGCGGCGCTGCATGACCACGCCGAACACGGGGACGACCTGGTCGGCGACCCGCTGCACGGCGTCGAACATCCGGTTCGCCAGGCCCGGGTCGGTGTTCTCCTCGGGCACGGTGAGCACGGCGGACATCGTCTCGACGACGACTCCGCCGACCAGGTGCGCGGTCATCGTCGCCGAGAAGCCCTCACCGACGGCGTACGAGGTCGAGATGCCGGGCGCCTCGTGCTTCGCGTACTGCGTGACGACCCAGCGGTCCCACGGCACGGTGAGCGGTTCGGCGGTGCCCCACCGGGTCGGGCAGGTGCCGACCGTGTGGCACAGCGCCTCGATCGCGGAGCCCATGTCGACCGCGCGGCCGGGGTGGTGGCGGAGGGTCAGGTCGATGCTGATCTGCCGCACCGAGTCGGCCGAGACGGGGTGCTCGGGCGACGGGGTGCCCACGAGTTCGGGGCCGCGGTGCACGAAGTCCTCGATGTCCGATGCGGCGACGCCGGTCCGGCCGTCACGCAGCGTGCCGTCGAAGTCGGACACCGCCCACGCGGCGCCGTACGCGCCGAGCGCGTGCCGGAGTGCCGGGGTGATCGCCGCGGCCCGGCCGGTGCGGAGCACGACCGTCCGTCCGGCGTCCGCCGACCGACGGAGCAGCGAGGCGAGCGCGTCCGTCAGCCACACGACGGGCGAGGCGGACTCGACCACGATCGCCGAGCCGACCACGTCGTCGATGAGGGGATGCCTGACCATCCGGGTCCTCCTCGGTTCGGGGCTGGAACTCCCTGGACGGTACACACGGGGGCGACACCTGTCCGTCAGGCGCCCACCCTCACAGCGGAGACTCGGGAGGCGCGACACGCGCCCGCGAGACGGCGTACGGTGCGCGGTCGGCTGGCTTCCAGGCGAGAATCCGCTAGGCTTGCCGAGTCCCGTTCTGCGGGGCGCGCGAGTGTAGTTCAATGGTAGAACTCCAGCTTCCCAAGCTGGTAGCGCGGGTTCGATTCCCGTCACTCGCTCCGTCGGACGTACGCTCGCCGCATGTCCTCCTCCTCCGGTTCCCCCGAACCCATCGCACCCGTGGTCGTCATCGGTGCCGGAGTCGTCGGCGCCGCGACCGCGTACGCCCTCACCGCCCGCGGCGAGCGCGTCCTGCTCGTGGAACAGCACGCTCGCGGCCACCACCTCGGTTCCTCGCACGGTGCAACCCGGATCTTCCGGCAGGGCTACGCCGACCCGGAGTACGTCGCGCTGACCACCCGCGCACTGGCGCTGTGGGAAGCGCTCGAGGCCGCTGCCGGCGAAGAGCTCATCGTCCGCACGGGTGCCGTCGACCACGGTCGACCCGAGGTCGTCGACGCGATCGCCGCGGCCCTCGCCGACGCGGACATCCCGCACGAGTCGCTCACGCCGGACCAGGCGGCAGCACGTTGGCCCGGCATCGCGTTCGAGGGGCACGTGCTGACCCATCCCTCGGCCGGGCGCATCCGCTCCGACCGGACGATCGAGGTGTTCCTCACGCTGGCCGAAGCGACCGGTCTCGCCGACCTGCGGTTCGACACCCGGGTCACCGGGCTCGAGGACCACGGTGACGACGTCACCGCGACGCTGTCCGACGGCAGCGCGGTCCGTACCGCGTCCGTGGTGGCCGCGGTGGGCTCGTGGGCCCCCGCGCTGGTCGGCGAGCTGCTCGCCGGACGCGGGGCGGGCCTCCCGGCCATCCGCGTCACCCAGGAGCAGCCGGCCCACTTCCCCAGCCACCTGCCGGACGAGGCCTGGCCGAGCTTCGTGCACTGGGCCGACGGCGACGACGTGTACGGGCTGCTGACGCCGGGCGAGGGCGTCAAGGTCGGGTTCCACGGCACCGGGCCGGTCGTCGACCCGGACCACCGGGACTTCACTCCCGTGCCGGCCGAGGCCGAGCGACTGCAGGCGTACGTCGCGCGGTACGTGCCGGGGGTCGACGGGACGAAGCCGACGTTCATCAGCTGTCTGTACGACAACTCCCCCGACGAGGACTTCGTCATCGACCGGGTCGGGCCGCTGACCGTGGCAACGGGGTTCTCCGGGCACGGCTTCAAGTTCGCGCCGCTGCTTGGCGAGATGCTCGCGGACCTCGCCATGGGCGGCGTGCCGCACCCGCGTTTCGCCCTGCCGGAGCCGGTCGCCGCGCCCCCGCTCTGACGCCAGCGCGCGGTCGTTCGCGAGACGCCGGCGTGTTCGTTCGACGCCGTCATGTCGTCGAGACGCCGCCGAATCCGGAGGCGTCTCGCGGACAACGAGGCGTCCTGCGCACACACCGGTGTCTCACACACGCGCACACGCCGGCGTCTCGCACGCACGCCGGCGTCTCGCGACCGGCCACTACGGTGGGAGCCGTGCGCATCATCGTGGCTCCGGACTCGTTCAAGGGCACCGCGACGGCGGCATCGATCGCTGCGGCGGTCCGTGCCGGCTGGCTGACCGAACGCCCCGACGACGACGTGGTCCTCGTCCCGATGGCCGACGGCGGCGAGGGCACGCTCGACGCCTTCGAGACCGCCGTCCCCGGAGCCGTCCGGGTCCCCGTCACCGTGACCGGGCCGGCCGGGACACCGGTCGACACCCACTGGCTGCGGCTGCCCGACGGCCGCGCGGTGGTGGAACTCGCGGCGACGAGCGGCCTCCCCCTGCTCGACGCACCGATGCCGGACACGGCGACGAGCCGCGGGTTCGGCGAGGCGATCGCCGCCGCGCTCGATGCCGGTGCCACGGGGCTCGTGCTCGGCATCGGGGGCAGCGCGTCCACCGACGGCGGGCGTCCGGTGCTCGAGGCGCTCGGACTCGACAGCGACGGAGCCGGCACCGACGGCCTCCGAGCACTCCCCCCGCTCGGCGTCACCGTGCTCACCGACGTGACCTCTCCGCTGCTCGGTCCGACCGGTGCCGCCGCCGTCTTCGGCCCGCAGAAGGGCATCACGCCCGACCGTGTGGGGTCCTTCGACGACCGGCTCGCCACCTGGGCCGCGCGGTTCCCCGACGTCGACCCGGACACCCCGGGCGCCGGAGCCGCTGGCGGTGTCGGGTTCGGCCTGCTGGTGTGGGGCGCCACGCTCGCCGGTGGGGCCGCGGCCGTCGCCGAGGTCCTCGGGCTGCCGGGGCTGCTCGAGGGGTGCAACGTGAACGGGGCCGGTGGAGCGAACGGGGCCGACGTCGTGATCAGCGGCGAAGGGCGCTTCGACGGGCAGAGCGCCGTCGGCAAGGTGCCCTCGGTGGTCCGCGACCTGACCGCGGCGCACGCTCCCGGAGCCCGCTCGATGCTCGTCGCCGGCGCGATCGAGGCCCCGCTCGACGACTACGCCGCCGCCGCGTCGCTCACCGTGCTCGCGACGCAGACCACCGGCGAGCCCGACGACGCCCTCGCCGACCCGCTGCGCTTCGCCACGATCGCCGGGCAGCGGTTGGCCCGGCTCGCCTGAGCGAGCAGAACGCCGCGAGCACCGCCGCGATCACCGACGCGAGCACCGCGGCGGCGCAGTACCGTGGCGGCGCAGTGCCCGCGCCGACGCGCCGCGCAGCCGCCGCGACGCGCCCATCCGCTGGCACAGGGGTGTCCTGGTTGTACCTCCCACCCGGCCGCGGCTGCGCGCACACTGGTTCCGGGCCGGAACCGGCCCGCAACGCACCACCCCCACGAGGAGATCATTGCGCACCGTCAACGCGTACGCGGCACCGTCAGCGACCGAGCCGCTCGTCAAGACCACCATCACCCGTCGGGACGTCGGCCCGGACGACGTCGCGATCGACATCGCCTACGCCGGCATCTGCCACTCGGACATCCACACCGTCCGCGGTGAGTGGGGCCCCATCCAGTACCCGCAGGTCGTCGGCCACGAGATCGTCGGCCACGTCACCGAGGTCGGCGAGAACGTCACCAAGCACAAGGTCGGCGACCGCGTCGGCGTCGGCTGCATGGTGAACTCGTGCGGCGAGTGCGAGAACTGCGTCGCCGGCCAGGAGCAGTACTGCCTCAAGGGCAACATCGGCACCTACGCCAGCGTCGACCCGGCCGACGGCTCGATCACCCAGGGCGGCTACTCGCAGGCCGTCGTGGTGAACGAGGACTTCGTCCTCCGTGTCCCCGAGTCGCTCGACATCGAGAAGGTCGCGCCGCTGCTCTGCGCCGGCATCACCACCTACTCGCCGCTGCACCACTGGAACGCCGGCCCCGG
Source organism: Curtobacterium sp. MMLR14_002 (assembly GCF_001864975.1). Classification (NCBI taxonomy): domain Bacteria; kingdom Bacillati; phylum Actinomycetota; class Actinomycetes; order Micrococcales; family Microbacteriaceae; genus Curtobacterium; species Curtobacterium sp. MMLR14_002. Next base: position 234,968 of record NZ_MJGT01000050.1, on the reverse strand, counting down.
CACCAAGGTCGCCGTCGTCGGCATGGGCGGGCTCGGCCACATGGCCGTCAAGATCGCCGTCGCGCTCGGAGCCGAGGTCACCGTCCTGTCGCAGACCACCTCCAAGCAGGAGGACTCGCTCCGCTACGGCGCGAAGGCCCACTACGCGACGAAGGACCCGGAGACGTTCGAGAAGCTCGCGAACTCCTTCGAGCTCATCATCAACACCGTCTCGGCGAAGATCCCGATGGGCGCCTACCTCGGCCTGCTCAAGGTCGACGGCACGCTCGTCAACGTGGGTGCTCCGTCCGAGCCGCTCGAGGTGCCGGCCTTCGCGCTCATCCCGCGTCGGCTCAGCTGGGCTGGTTCCGCCATCGGCGGCATCCAGGAGACCCAGGAGATGCTCGACTTCTGCGCCGAGCACGGGATCCTCCCGGAGACCGAGCTCATCAGCGCCGACCAGATCAACGAGGCCTACGAGCGCGTGCTGTCCTCGGACGTCCGCTACCGCTTCGTGATCGACGCGGCCACGCTGGCGTAGTCGTCACCACCTGACAGACGGGAGGCCCGTTGC
>NZ_MJGT01000050.1:173923-233957 GCF_001864975.1 Curtobacterium sp. MMLR14_002 | reverse complement strand
GCAACGGGCCTCCCGTCTGTGGTCTCGGTGCCGTCAGCCGACCTCGTCACCGGACGGCAGCGCGCCGCACCAGTCGACGGAGCCCGCGTCGATGCTCGCCTCGAGCGCGCCGGAGGCCGCGTCGACGATGCTCACGAGCTCGCCGGTCGCCGACTTCGTCGCGACCGCGACGAACTGGCTGTTCGGGGACGGGCAGACCGCGGTGACGCTCGCGTCGTCCGGGATCGTCACCGGCAGCCGGGAGGCCCGTCCCCCGTCCACCCGCACGATCCGTGCCGCGATGGTGCCGTCCGACCGCACGTCCCCCAGCACCCGCAGGTACGTGTCGTCGGACAGCTGGGCGATGCGGCCGAGGACGGCCGCGTCGGTGCTCGCGGCGGGCGCCTGCAGCGCCGACTTCGACCCGTCGGTCAGGTCCAGCCGCTCGATCCTGGTGCCCGTCTCCACGACGGCGGTGGTGCCGGTGCCGACGAAGCCGTGCAGGTAGGTGGCGCTGCCGAGCCGGACCGGGTCGGCACGCCCGCTCATGTCGACGAGCACCAGGTCGTCGCTGCCCGTCCGGACCAGCGCGCTCTCGGTCCGCGGCACGTAGGCCCACTGCCCGACCGTCATCGGCACGGCCCCCGTCTTCGGCTTGCCGTTCGCCGCGATCGCCGTGGGCATGTGGGTGCCCGTCATGTCGACCACGTACAGGCCGGTGTTCCGGGACTGCCCGGTCGAGGTGTCGGCGTACTCGAACCCGAACGAGGCCCCGTCGTCGGCGACGTGGAGCGCCGTGACGCGGCCCTCGGCGGTCGGCAGGGTGAGGTGTTCGACGGGGGCGTCGGCGTCCTGCACGCCACCGCTCAGCGCCACGATGTCCACGGACGAGCTGGCGTCCGTGCCGCTCACGACGACCAGGGAACGGCCGAGCCGGGCGTACTCGGAGATCGCGGTGCCTTCGTAGACGGTGGTGGCGCCGCCCGCATCGAGGGAGCGTCGGACGATGCGGTCCTTCGCCCCGGCCTGCCCGGGCACGAGTGCGAGCACGTCGGTGCTGCCGGTGCGGATCGCCGCGGTCAGGTCGGACGTGGCGCGCTGCCCGGGTGCCCGGACGTCCGCGACCGTCACGGTGTACTCGCGGTCGTAGGCCAGGGGTCCGGCGAACTCGACGGCGATGGTGTTGCCGCTCGAGGTCACGGTGTGCGCCGCAGCCGGGCTGACCCGGACGTCGGCGGCGGCGACCTTCTGCAGCGCCTGGTTCGCCGTGAGGATCACCCGCTGGGCCGGCCGGGTGACGAGACCGGTCGCGTCGTAGGACACGTCGCGGAGCCGCGGGCCCTGCTGCGAGCCGACGACCGCGGCGAGCGCGGCGACCACGGCGAGGACCACCACGACGGCGACGTACCGGCGGTGGAAGCGGTGTGCGACGGGGCGGCGCTCGCGGCGCTGGTCTCCGTGGTGCTGGTCTCCCCGGCGCTCAGAACTCATACGGGTCCTCGGGCTGGGCGATGTCGGTGATCTTCGCGGCCTTGACGACGATGCGGGCGTCGGCGGACTGGTCCGGGTTGGCGGCCAGGGCCCCGCGGACGGTGACCCACTGCCCCTCGTCGGGGACGGTCCCGGTGCCGTCGCCGGTCACGACACCGAGGCCGACCGGTTGTGCGTCCACGGCGCAGCAGCTGATCACGAAGCGAGTGAGGGTGAAGGACCCGTCGTCGCCCGGCACCACGAAGCCGGTCAGTTCGACCTGCTTGCCGACCAGGGCCGTGGTGTCCGTGGTCTGTCGGATCAGCGCGGCCCAGTCCTTGACGCCGTACTCCGAGGTGTCGACGCCCTCGCTGCCGAGCAGCTGCACCGCGGACTCCGAGCCGGTGGCGTTGGACAGGGTCGCGGCGTCCACGCTCCGCTGCTGGGCGGTGCGGGCGGACAGCGTCGTCGGCGGCAGGACGAGCATCGCGACGGTGACGCCGATCGTGACGACGGCGGCGGCTCCGCCGAGGGCGAGGCGGACGGCGCGACCGCTGCCTCCCGTCCGCTGCTGCTGGTGCAGATCGAGGTCGTCCTCGTCGTCGCCGTGGGTGTGGCCGTGGCCCCGGGCGATGACGACGAGTGCGGCGATCGACGCGGGCACCCCGACGGCGGCGAGCACGACCGTGAACACCGAGTACCGCGGGTTGATGTACAGGTCGAGGTGCCCGACCAGCGCGAGCCACAGCGTGCAGAGGGCGGCGGCCAGCACCGACCCGAGACCCAGGTACGCGGCCGCGTTGCTGCGTGCATCAGACGAGGACATTCATCACCAACCCGACGGCTCCGGCGAACAGGACGCACACGACGGACAGCAGCACCAGGAAGCGGACCCGGAACGTCGTGCGCAGCAGGGCGATCATCTTGACGTCGATGATCGGCCCGATGATCAGGAAGGCCGTGATCGACCCGGGCAGGAACGTCGACGCGAAGGACAGCGCGAAGAAGGCGTCGACGTTCGAGCAGAGCGACACCGTCATCGCCAGCAGCATCATCGCCGCGACGGACAGCACCGGGTTCGAGCCGACGGCCACCAGGGTCGATCGGGGCACGGCGACCTGGATCGCCGCGGCCAGGCCGGCACCGACGAACAGTGCCGGCATCATCGTCGCCGTCTCGCCGCCGAACTGCGCGGCGCTCTGCCGCCAGCGGTGCAGGCCGCGGGGCGCTCCGACGGCCGCACGGCACCGGGCCTCGAAGGCGGGGAGCAGCAGGTCGGCCGGACGGCGGTGCGCGGCGACGATCCAGCCGACGAGGTTCGCGATGACGAACCCGCCGACGATGCGCACCGGCAGGATCCACCCGGACCAACCGAACGCCTGCGCGGTGCTGATGATGACGAGCGGGTTGAGGATCGGGGCCGCGACGAGGAACGTGACGGCCTCGGCAGGCGTGAACCCACGCATCATCAGGCCGCGGGCGAGGGGCACGTTCCCGCACTCGCACACCGGGAAGAGCATGCCGATCAGGGAGATCACGGCGCGACGGCCGAAGGCGTTCTGCGGCAGGACCTTCTCGAGCGCGCCGACCGGCACCCAGACCTCGACGACGATCGACAGCACGATGCCGAGCACCACGAACGGCAGGGACTCGACGACGACGCTGATCGCCAGCGTGAGGAAGTCCTGCACGACGTCCGGCAGCCCGGTCGACCCGATGCTCGGGGAGAACAGCCGGATGCCCAGCAGGACGATGACGGCGAGCAGCACCAGGCCGGGGCCGGTGAGGCTCCGGGTGCGCTGCGGCGGCCGCGTGGTCGTCGTCACCGGGCCAGGATAGGTGACGCCTCCTGCCCGGGGCTGCGCACGGGGCGGCTCAACCCGCGGTGACGCCGGCCAGGTGCCGGTCGAGCACGTCGATCGCCCAGTCGCCGGACTCCCCCGGAGCCAGTCGGACGACCTGCATCGCGAGCCCGTCCAGGAGCGCGTGCAGACGGCAGGCCTCGTACTCCCGGTCGTCCGCTGGTACCCCGAGCAACCCGAGGACCTCCTCGCACCACGTCCGCATCGCCGCGACGGTCCGGTCGAGCGTCGGCCGGAGCCCGACGTCGGTGAGCGCGGCGTTGCCGAGTGCCAGGTAGACCTCGAGCTCGATGACCCGCTCCTCGTCGAGGGGCAGCAGTTCGAGCACGATCCGGCGTGCGCGTCGGGCGGGCGTGAGGTCAGCCGGGATGGCGTCGATGCGCTCGCGGATCCGGTCGAACACGAGCGTGATGGTGTGCTCGCGGACGCTCGCCTGGGTCGGGAACGTGTAGCGGACCGTGCTCGGCGGCAGTCCGGCCTCGGCGGCGACGTTCCGCACGCTCAACGCTCCGAGCCCGTCGCGCACGAGGACCCGGCACGCCGCCTCGGACACGGTGCGGCGCCGTTCGTCGACGTCCATGCTCCTGGCCACGACGCCATACTCGCACAGTCGTACGAACTCGTGCTACCGTCGAGGTCGTTGTCGCACAGTCGTACGACAACGAGAACGAACGACTCCCGCAGGAAAGGACATCGTCATGGCATGGGCAATCCTCGTGCTCAGCGGCGTGCTCGAGGCCGTCTGGGCCACCGCCCTCAGCGCCTCGAACGGCTTCAAGAAGGTCGTCCCCACGATCGTGTTCGTCGCCGGGATGGCCCTGAGCATGGTCGGGCTGGCGTTCGCGATGAAGAGCATCCCCGTCGGCACCGCCTACGCCGTCTGGGTCGGCATCGGGGCGTCCCTGACCGTGGTCGTCGCGATCCTCCGTCGACAGGAGGCCGCGTCCTTCGCCCGCCTCGCCCTGGTCTTCGGCCTGGTGGCGTGCGTCATCGGCCTGAAGGTGGTGAGCTGACGTGGCCTGGATCGTCCTGTTCGTCAGCGCCGCACTCGAGACCGTCTGGGCGACCGCCCTCGGCGAGAGCGACGGCTTCACCGAGCTCCGCCCGACGGTCGTGTTCGCCGTCACGATCGTGATCAGCCTGGTCGCCTTCGGCTACGTCCTCAAGCACATACCGATCAGCACGGCGTACGCGGTGTGGACCGGTACCGGTGCCGCCCTCACCGTGCTCTGGGGCATGGCCACCGGCGCGGAGCCCGTCACCGTCCTGCGCCTGCTGTTCATCGCCGGCATCGTCGGGTGCGTCGTCGGCCTCAAGCTCGTGCCGGCCCGCCCCGCCGCCGACCTCACGCGCTGAGCGACAGCTCACGCACCAGCGATCCTGTGAGGTGTCGCTGACCCCGTGAGGCGAGTGCGGTCCGAGAACGCGCGCCGAGACGGACGGGAGGCCCGGTGCCAGCTGGCACCGGGCCTCCCGGCGGATCTGGGGTCACGCCCACCGCGCATGGTGAGCAGCAATGGTCGGGTCACCTCGCGGGATCCGACCGCTCCTGCTCACGAAGCGAGCGCTGGGAGCGTCAGACGGACGCGCCCGTCCACTCGTCCTCGGCGGCGACGTGGTCGCTGCCGACCGTGCCGGCCGCCATCGCGGCAGCAGCACGTGCCGCGTGCGACGGCGGGTCCGACGGGACGTCGGCGGGGCGACCCTCGTCGTTCAGCTTGCGCAGCTCCGGCACGATGTCCGTGGCCAGGATGTCGATCTGCTCGAGCACCGTCTTGAGCGGCAGGCCGGCGTGGTCGATGAGGAACAGCTGGCGCTGGTAGTGGCCGACGTGGTCCTTCATCGCCGCGTACCGGTCGATGACCTGCTGCGGCGAACCGACGGTGAGCGGGGTCTGGGCGGTGAAGTCCTCCATCGAGGGGCCGTGGCCGTAGACCGGGGCGTTGTCGAAGTAGGGCCGGAACTCGTTGATCGCGTCCTGCGAGTTCTTCCGCGCGAAGAATTGCCCACCGAGCCCGACGATCGCCTGGTCGGCGCGGCCGTGCCCGTAGTGCTCGAAGCGCTGGCGGTACAGGCCGACCATCTGCTCGGTGTGCTGGATCGGCCAGAAGATGTTGTTGTGGAAGAAGCCGTCACCGTAGTAGGCCGCCTGCTCGGCGATCTCCGGCGTGCGGATCGAGCCGTGCCAGACGAACGGCGGGACACCGTCGAGCGGACGCGGGGTCGAGGTGAAGCCCTGCAGCGGCGTGCGGAACTTGCCCTGCCAGTTGACGACGTCGTTCTCCCAGAGCTGGCGGACGAGTGCGTAGTTCTCGATCGCCAGGTTGACGCCCTGGCGGATGTCCTGCCCGAACCACGGGTAGACGGGGCCGGTGTTGCCGCGGCCCATCATCAGGTCCATGCGGCCGTCGGACACGACCTGGAGCATCGCGTACTCCTCGGCGATGCGCACCGGGTCGTTCGTGGTGATCAGGGTCGTCGACGTGGACAGCGTGATGTCCTTCGTCTTCGCCGCCAGGTAGGCGAGCAGCGTGGTCGGCGACGAGGCCACGAACGGCGGGTTGTGGTGCTCACCGGTCGCGAAGACGTCGAGCCCGGCCTGGTCGGCGTGCTCGGCGATCGTCAGGATGTCGCGGACGCGCCGGGTGTCGTCCGGCGTGGTGCCGGTCGTGGGGTCGGTCGTGACGTCACTGACCGTGAAGATGCCGAACTGCATGATGCGCCGCCTTTCGCGATTTCGATGCGTTTGCATCGACTTGCTGGGTACAACGTAGCGCACGGCGTGGCATTCCCGCCAGGCTCGCGCCCGTCAGTCGGGCGGCCTGGAGGCCCGGCTCGGCTCCCCGGGTCAGCGGGCGGCGGGCAACGTGGCCGGGTCGGTGCGCGCGGCATGGTGCATCCCGTCGAGGAACCACACGATGGTCACGACCGCCAGGACGCTCGCGCTGGACGCCAACCGCCCCGCCACCAGGATCGCGGCGTGGTCGTACGCGCCGTCACCGGTCAGGCCGACCACGAGCGCCGCGACACCGATCACCAGCGTGAGCCCGGTCGCGACGAGGAGCACGACGCTCACCACCCGCCGAGGCCCCCGCCGACCGTCACGGTCGCCCCGGAGCCCGCGGTCGACCCGGGGTCCGACCGCGCGGACGATCCCGAGCCAGAACATCGCGATCGCGCACGCGCCGATGATGTCGCTGACCCGGTGCCAGCCGTAGACCACGGTCTGGTTCGCCACGAAGACCGCGTACCCGACGCCGACGATGGTCACCAGCGGGCGGAACCGACGAGGCGTGACCATCAGGACCGCGAACAGCGCCGCCAGTGCGATCGTCGCGTGCCCGGACGGGAACGAGTTCGGCGTCGTCGACTGAGCGATCTCAGGGCGCACGGCGATACGCTTGACGAGCGTCGAGGTGGCCGCCGACGCGAGCACCACGACCCCCGCGCCGAGTCCCACCGAGAGCCGCCGTCTGGCGAACGCCACGGCGACGATCACGACGACGAGCAACAGGATCACCGGCACCGAGATGACGTTGAGCGCAGTGTCCGAGCTGAACAGGTCGGACTCCCGGACCCCGCCGAGCGCGGCGTCCTCCGCTTTCTGACCGACCGGGGTCAGCACCGCGACCCCGTAGACGAGAGGCACGATCACGAACCCCAGAGCCGCCAGCGCAGCCCACCGCCCCCGCCGCGAGACCCACGGTCCGCGCGACTCGGATGCACTGCGCTCGGGTGTCAAGGTCACCGGGCTGGTCCTCCTCGGAGTGGTCGTCGTCGGGCTCGTCGCACGAATGGCGGCGGCGCTGCGATTGGGTCGGTCGGGGTCCGACACGATACCGTTGGAGCACCGGCCGGAGGCTGGGAACCGCACCCCCGTCGGCCGTGCACTGCGCGCTGACACGAGGGGATCGGTGATCCCCGCCGGGCCGTCGCACCACGCGGGACCGACGCACGTCGCGTCGGCAGTGTACGAGGAGGAAACCGAAGTGGCCATCAAGGAACCGGGCATCATCGCCTCGCCGAACCGGGGTCTCGCACTCACGGCCGGCGGCGTCCTCGCACTCTGGGGCGTCCTGGGCTTCTTCTTCGCCGCCGACGGCGACCCGGGCTTCTTCAACCGCCAGGGCGGCATGCTGTGGAACGCGTTCGGCGTCAACCCGGCGCTCTGCCTGGTGTGGGTGCTGCTCGCCGCGGTGCTGCTCATCACCGGCCTCGGCAACACCGTCGGATCGCGCAACGGCAACCTGCTCGTCGGCGTCCTGCTCGTCCTCTTCGCGGTGTACGGCTTCGTCTTCGTCGACACCTCGGCCAACGTCTTCGCCCTGAACACGACGGACAACGTGTTCCACGCCATCGTCGGTGTGCTCCTGCTGCTCACCGCGCTCGGTGCCGACAAGGAGAACCTCCGCGCGCTGCGAGCGGCGCGCGCCTGACGCACCCGCTCGACTGCACTCCCGACGCCCGTCTGCCGCTCCGGCAGGCGGGCGTCGTCGCGTGCGCGGGGGCGGGGCGTTTCGGCGGGGTGGTCCGGCGGGGGTGTCGTCCGGCGGGGGGGGTGGTCCGGCGGGGGTGTCGTGCGGTCACGACTCCCCGCTCAGGTGCGTCGGCCGGTCACGAACTGTCGGATGCGGAGTGTCCAGGCGACGACGAGTGACCGCTCGGCGCAGGACCGACGGGGAGTCGTGACCGCTCGGCAGCGTGCGTCCGGGCATACAGGCGCGCGTGCCCGGCGGCGTGAGGCCGAAGCGGACTCAACGGGTCAGTCGGACGCGTCAGTCGGCGTCGGAGTCGGCGTCGGGCTGCTTCTTCGGGGCCTCGAGCTCGGTGGCGACGATGCGGGGCGCCTCGGACATGAAGCGTCGGACGTCCAGGTCGACGATGATGTCCTGCGGCCGGAGCGGCCGGGTGAGGAACAGCCCCTCGAGCGAGGTCAGCCGCGACAACGCCACGTACGTCTGGCCCGCGCTGAACACCCGGTTGCCGAGGTCGACCACGGCCCGGTCGTAGGTGCTGCCCTGGGACTTGTGGATGGTCACGGCCCAGGCGAGCCGGAGGGGGAACTGCTGGAACTCCCCTACGGTGTCCTTCTTGAGTTCCTTCTTGTCCGCGTCGTACGAGTACTTGAACTTCTCCCACACCGACGGCTGGACCTCGAACGACTCACCGTCGACGTCGACCCACACCGTGTCGCGGATGGCCGTCACGATGCCCAGGGTGCCGTTCACCCAGCGCTGGTCGGCGTCGTTGCGCAGGAACATCACGTGCGCGCCGGGCTTCAACTCGAGGGCTTCGTCGGCCGGGAAGTTCCGTCCGCCGAAGTCCCCGTTCACGTCGGCCTTGGCGGTCTTCACCTTGCCGGGCAGCCGCTCGAGGGCCGCCTTGTTGATCCGGGCGACCGTGTCGTTGCGGGTCGCCAGGGTGATGGCGTCGTCCGGAGCCGGACGTGCCCCGGCGGTGTTCAGCTGCTCGGCGATGTCCGCGGTGACCCGACCGTGCCGGACGGCGGTGAGCATCGCGGCGAAGGCGTCGTCGCGCTGCCGGTGCACCGTGGCGAGCTCGATGATGTTGAGCTCGGCCTCGAGCCACACCTTGGCGTCGAAGAACCACATCGACCGGTAGTGGTCGGTGAAGTAGGCGCGCTCGTCGGCGTCGCCGGGCACCGGGGGCAGCTGGTACGGGTCGCCGAACATCACGACCTGCACACCGCCGAACGGCTCGAACTGCCGACCGCGGGCCTTGCGGAGCGACCGGTCCATGCCGTCGAGCAGGTCGGCGTTGACCATCGAGACCTCGTCGATGACCAGGGTGTCGATCGTGTTGAGCAGCTTGCGGGTGTCCGGGCCCTGCCGCAGCTCGGCGTCGGCGATGAGCCCGATCGGCAGCCGGAACAGGGAGTGGATCGTCTGGCCGCCGACGTTGAGCGCAGCGACCCCCGTCGGGGCGCAGATGACGACCTGCTTCTCGGTGTTCCACGACAGGTGGTTGAGGAGCGTGGACTTGCCCGTGCCGGCCCGCCCGGTGATGAACACGTGGTCACGGGTGTGCTCGATGTACTCGAAGACCGCGCGCTGTTCGTCGCTGAGCTCGATGCTCATCGGGCGTCCGCCCCGGGCGAGGGTTCGAGGTCGTCGCTGCCGTCGTCGAAGTCCAGATCGTCCTGGTCAACCCGGGAAGCGGGCTCGGCGGCGGCGGTCGGACCGGCCACAGCTGCGTCGCCGGCAGCAACTGCGTCATCGGCGTCGGCCGGGTCTCCCCCGTCACGCCGCAGCCGCACGAGCACCACCACGACCACGGTCACCAGGAGCAGCACCCCGGCGACGATCAGCACCAGGCCCGCCCGGGCCTGGTCGACGAGCGGATCGGGCCCCCACGTCCGGCCCATCGCGCCGAACCACGACGCCTGCAGCAGCCCGAGCGGCCCGCGCATCGCGATCCCGAGCGAGACGATGCCCGCCGCGATCACCAGCGCCCCGACGATCCGGACCGCGGCGGCAGCCGTGGTCGGGCGACGGTGCCCGGCAGGGACCGGTGTGCAGAGCGTCGGGACGGCCAGCAGCCCGACCAACAGGAACACGGCGTCGCTGACGGTACGACCGGTGGGGTCGCTCACCGACCACCGGACGGCATCGGTGGCGAAGAAGGCCCACCACAGGGCCGCCGCGAGCAGGAACGCGGGGAACGGCTGGGCCAGGTACCGCACGGAGGGGTGCTCGACGATGACGTCGGTCCACTCACGCACCCCCGTGCTGTCGTCGTTCCGGGGGTGCACGGCGGCGCGGATCAACGCGACGGGTGCCGCCGCCCACACCAGAGCGGGGACCACCAGGCCGAGCAGCACGTGGGCACCGACGTTCGCCGAGACGAGGAACCGGTCGTACTGATGCAGCGAGCCCGAGGTCGCGACCACCAGGGACACGACCGCCAGGGCCGCGGCGATCGAGCGACGCGCCGGCCACCGCACGCCGCTCCGCCGCAGTCGCACGACGCCGGCCACGTAGGTCGCGGCGAGCAGCACGGCGGCCATCAGCCAGAACAGGTCGATGTTCCACTGGGTCAGCCAGCCCCACGCACCGGGCGCGTGCGGCAGCAGGTCGTCGGTCAGGAGCTCCGCCGGGCTCGGGTCGGTGGTCTTGCTCAGGGCGATCTGGTCGACCGGGGTGGCGGTCCGTCCGAGTGCCGCGGCGAACCCCGACGCCACACCCATCACCGCGAGTTCGACGACGATGAGGGTCCAGAAGGGCCGCTGCCGACCGGGCGAGGTGGTCAGCGCACGGATGGCCCGACGGCGCTGCACCGCGCCGAGGACCCCGATGGCGACGATCGCGCCGATCTTCACCAGGACGAGCGTGCCGTACGGGGTGAACAGGTTCGACAGCGCCCCGACGCGGATCTGCGCCGACGCAGTGCCGGATACGGCAACGAGCACGAAGCAGCCGAGGGCGATGCTCGAGTACCGGGCTACGACCACGGCCAACCGGTCGCCGGGCAGCACCCCGCGCAGCAGCACGAGCATGACGAGCCCACCGACCCACAGCGCCGCACCGACCAGGTGCAGCCCCAGTGCCGTCACGGCGGCGTCGTGGCTGGCGGTGCCGGCGGCGTGGCCCTGCTGCGCGAGCGGGATGAGGCCGATCATCGAGACCGCGGCGGTCAGGGCGACCATGCCCCGCGAACGGACGGCGAAGCACAGCACCGTGACGGCCGCGGCGACGAGGACGGTCACGAGCCAGGCGAGCCCGAGCTCGGTGCCGGTGAGGAAGACCCCCATCGACTGCCCGAACTGCTCGTCGATGCTGATGCGCGAACCGGCGACGCTGAGGAACGTGCAGAACGTGGCGACGGCCGACGCGACCGTCCAGACACCACTGGCCCCGGCGGCGACGTCGATCGCGCGGTTCCACTCGGGGCCGGAGCGCGAGAGGCCGATGGTCGCCAGTGCGAGCCCACCGATCGTGGTGGCCGCGGACAGGTCGACGACGAGCCGGGCGATCGGCAGGCCGAAGCGGACGACGGGCCCGGGGTCGGCGATGAGTGCGGGGTTCGCTCCCCCACCGATGACGAGTGCCGTGAGCAGCGCCACGAACCCGACGAGCAGGAGCACGGCGGGACCGGCGATGCGCGCGATCCGATTCACCCGTCAAGCCTAGGCGGTGCCCACCCGGCCGACGGACGGGGCGGGCCGATCTGTGCAAACCGGCACGGGCCTCCAGGCCAGGACCCGCGCACCACGCGCCCGCGCGCCCCGGGAACGACGAAAGGGACGGCCGAAGCCGTCCCTCCCGATGCGCGGAACAGTCTTACTTGACCGCAGCCTTGAGCTTCGAGCCGGCGCTGACCTTGACCGAGTCGCTCGCGGCGATCTCGATGGCGTCGCCCGTCTGCGGGTTGCGGCCGGTGCGGGCGGCGCGGTGCGTCTTCTCGAAGGCGATCCAACCGGGGATCGTGACCTTCGTGCCGTCGGCGACGGACGACGAGACGACGCTGAAGAGCGCGTCGACGACGCCGTTGACGGTGGCCTGGCTCTGGCCGGACTCAGCGGCGACGGCAGCGACGAGCTCGGTGCGGTTCAGTGACTTGTCAGCCATGGATGTCCTCCTCGGACTTCTTGCAGTATCGGTCGGACGCACGTGTCGTCCGGCGCCCGGAGCGGGTGCCCCGTGCCACGGTGCCAGTGGGCCGAGGGCCCGGCGGAACCGGAGTTGAACCTACCAGCCGCCGGGGGTGAAAACCGCCGACTCGCCCGGATTTCCGGGGTTGTCGGGGCTCCGAGGGGGTGCTGGAGGGGCAGATGTGACGAATGACGGCTCGCATGTACCCCGTACACAGCGAACGCCCCGCCACCAGGAGGTGACGGGGCGTCGTGTACTGCGAGTGCTTACCAGGAGCTCTTCGTGATGCCGGGGAGCTCGCCGCGGTGGGCCATGTCACGGAAACGGACACGGCTGATGCCGAACTCACCGAGGTGGCCACGGGGGCGGCCGTCGATGGCGTCGCGGTTGCGGTAGCGGATGGGCGATGCGTCGCGGGGCAGCTTCTGCAGGCCCACGCGGGCGGCCTCACGCGACTCGTCGGTGCCGTTCGGGTCCACGAGGGCCTTCTTCAGCTCGAGACGACGCTCGGCGTAGCGCGCGATGATGACGGCACGCTGGTTGTTCTTCGCGATCTTGCTCTTCTTCGCCATGCTTAGCGCTCCTCACGGAAGTCGACGTGCTTGCGGATCACCGGGTCGTACTTCTTCAGCACGAGTCGGTCGGGGTTGTTCCGACGGTTCTTCTTGGTCACGTAGGTGAACCCGGTGCCCGCCGTCGAGCGGAGCTTGATGATCGGACGGATGTCCTGACCCTTTTTCGCCATCAGATCTTCTCCCCACGGGCGAGGAGATCCTTGACGACGGACTCGATGCCACGTGCGTCGATCACCTTGATGCCCTTCGCGCTGAGCGTGAGCGTGACGTTACGACGAAGCGAGGGCACGTAGTACGTCTTCTTCTGCACGTTCGGGTCGAAGCGACGCTTCGTCCGGCGGTGCGAGTGCGAGATGTTGTGACCGAAGCCGGGAACGGCGCCGGTCACCTGGCACACTGCTGCCATGGTTTCCTCCTGAGTACCGTGCGACCGGACGGCCGCACCCAAGTTCACTTGCCTGGTGCACACGCGCAGTGCCACCGGGGTGGCCGTGCGAGGGGGTTGTGTGCACCGCCCAGGTCCGCATCCCCTGTCGAAGGAGAGCCGGACACCGCGCGACCGCGGCGTTCGCGACGGTCGGAGGGCTTGGAACAACGGGTCCGCCGCGCGGACGCGGAGAACCAGGGGTCCACGTTACGCGAGGACCGGGCGTGTCGCAAGCCGCGCCTCCAGTCTGGAGGCCCGTGGCGGCCGACCGTCCCGCTCACGTGACCCCGTTGGTCACCCCCGCCGCCCGCGATCGTGAGCAGGAACGGTCGGGTCGGGCACCTCGACCCGACCGTTCCTGCTCACGAAGTGGACGAACCGCCCTCCGCGGCACGACCACGGGGGAGCCCGACCGGTGCCATGAGCAGGTACCGCTCCCGCCGGATCCAGTACAGGCCCGTCTCCCGCCGCTCAGCCCTGGTGGCGAACCGGTAGTGGAACATCCGTGCACGGACCCAGCGCGGCGGTTCCCCGTCGAACGGGTCGTCGGCGAGCAGCCGCAGCGTGGGCCGGTCGGCCTCGAGCAGCCGCACGACGAACACCCGGAACCACCGGTCGTCGGCACCGAGGGCCAGGAACCACATCAGCCAGTCGAGCCGCAGGTGGTACGGCGCGAACTGCCCGGGCCGACGCCTCGGGTCGCCCGGCTTGCCGCGGAACTCGTACGGTTGCCAGTCCTCGTCAGACGGGTCCTCGGCCAGGGTCCCCTCGACGATGACCTCGTCGCGCTGCTGCGTCACGCTGCCGAAGGCACCGTAGGCGTTCGCCAGGTGCCACCGGTTGAACGAGGCGTTCATGAGCTGCCGCCGCGACACCAGGTTCTTCGCGGCCGGCCAGGACAACCAGGCGAGCAGCAGCCCGACGGCGACCGTCACCGCGACGAAGGAGACCGGCGTCGCGGTCGGCCCGGCCTCGACGCTGTCGTGCAGCCAGGGCAGCACCGCCGCCACCGACCGGTCGTCGATCGCGGCGAAGGCCAGGACGAGGGTGATCCAGTTCAGCCAGGCGAAGTTGCCGGAGACCACCAACCAGAGCTGGGTGAGCAGGACGAGGGCGGCGGCGATCGACGCCACGGGCTGCGGCGCGAAGAGGAAGAACGGTACGACCAGCTGCACGAAGTGGCTGCCGAGCGTCTCGAACCGGTGCACGGGGCGGGGCAGCAGGTGGGCCGTCCGCGACACCGGGTTCGGCATCGGCTGCGTCTCGTGGTGGTAGTACAGCGCCGTCAGGTCACGCCAGGAGCGGTCCCCGCGCATCTTGATCATGCCGGCACCGAACTCGAGCCGGAACACCAGCCAGCGCAGCGCGACGAGCACGACGATCGGCGGCGCGACGTCGTCGGAGCCGAGGAACGCGACGGTGAACAGCGTCTCGACCAGCAGGGACTCCCACCCGAAGGCCCAGAAGGTCTGTCCGACGTCGGAGATCGACAGGTACGCCAGCCAGAGCAGCAGGAAGCACAGCATCGGCACCCACCAGGGGGCCCGTTGCGGGACACCGGCGACCAGGGCGAAGGACACCACCGCTCCCCCGCCTGCGAGCAGCCGCAACCGTCGGTCGGTGTAGCGCCACCACCGCCAGACCACCGGCAGCCGACGGGCGTACGGGCGCTCCATGAACCGGGGCACCGGGAGCAGGCCGTGTTCCCCGACGAGCGCCGGGAACTGTGCGAGGGCGGACAGGAAGGCGAGGCAGGCGATCGCCGCGACGCCGCGCTGCAGCACGAACCGGGCGACGTCGTAGTCGGACGCGCCGGCCCACTGCGTCCAGGCTGCGAGGTCCACGGGCGGGACGCTACGCGGGGCGGGCTGCGGTCCGTCTCGGCGTCATGCCCGACGCGTCGCCGACGGCGCGCGTCGTCGACGGCGTGTGTGGCCTACGGCGCCTGCGTCGGCTTGGGCGCGAGTGCCCGCACCATCAGCTCGCCGAGCTGCTGCGGCGCCGTGAACATCGGCCAGTGGCCGGTCTCGAGCCCGACGATGGAGAGTTCCTCGGTCGCGACGAGCTCGGCCGCCCAGGCCTGGTGGTCCGCCACCATCGCCAGCAGCTCGGCGGCGGGGATCTCGCAGGTGATGATCGTCGCGGGGATCGTGTGCCGTGCGGGGTCGGCGTAGTGGAACCGGTCCGACGGCACCGAGGCCGGCTCGGGGATCGCCCGGTGCTCGACGTCCTGCCGGACCTCGGGCGTCATGCCCCGGACGGTGGCGGGTTCCCAGATGTCCCACGACGGCAGCGGCACGACCCCGTCGACCACGGGCAGCTCGTCGTTGACGCACCCGCCTTCGGGCCCCGGGAACGTGTCGACGTAGAGCAGGTGCGCGACGAGCGACGGGCGCTGGTCGGCGGCCATGTACGCGATCGGCCCGGCACCCGAGTGTCCGGCGAGCACGACGGGTTCGTCGGCGGACGCGACGTCGTCCAGGATCGCGACCAACGCGGCGACCTGCTCGTCGAGCGTGTCGCCATCGCGCGTGACGGCCTGCACCGAGTGCCCGGCTTCCCGGAGCACCGGGGCGACGTCGTCCCACGCGCTCGCGTCGAGCCAGAACCCGGGGACCAGGATGACGTGCATGCGGGGCAGGTTACTCGTCGGTGGCGGCGGTCGCGCGGGCTGCCGTGCAGACGGCGCACTCGCCGAAGATGTCGACGACGTGACTGGCGTTGGTGAACCCGTTGGCGGCGGCGACGTCCTGCGCCCACTGCTCCACCGGGTCCGCCTCGATCTCGACGGTCCGGCCGCAGTTCCGGCAGATCAGGTGGTGGTGGTGCGCGTCCGTCGTGCACGCCCGGTACAGCGATTCGCCGTCCTGCTGCAGCGAGTCGGCATCACCCTCGGTGGCCAGGTCGGCGAGCGCCCGGTAGACGGTGGCCAGACCGATGGTCGATCCCTCGTCCCGCAGGTGCTGGTGCAGCGCCTGCGCACTCACGAACCCCTCGGTCGAGTCGAGGGCTCCGCGCACCGCTTCGCGCTGCCACGTGTTCCGCTTGGTCTTCTGCACGGCGTTCATGCTGACACCTCTTCCTTCCGACCGGCTGTCGACGTCGTCCCTGCCTGGAGGCCCGGCTCGCCCCCGCCACGCTGGCTCCGGCCGGCGACGCGGTTGCGTCCCCGCTTGTCGCGTCGCGACCCGATGATCCGGCAGACCACCCAGATCGCGAACGAGATGGTCGTCACGTACGGGCTGATCGGCAGGCCGCCGCCCAGTGCGAGCAGGATGCCACCGACGACCGACGTCACCGCGAACACCGTCGACAGCACCGGCACGACGACCGGGTGGGAGCTGAGCCGCAGGGCCGCGGCCGCCGGGGTGACGAGCAGCGACAGCACGAGCAACGCTCCGACGATCTGCACCGACACGGCGGTGGCCAGTCCGAGCACGAGCATGAACACGATCGCGAGGGTCCGCACCGGGATCCCCGCGGCCGCAGCCACGTCGGGGTCGACCGAGGCGAACATCAGCGGGCGCCAGATGACGAGCAGCGTCGCCACGACGATCGCGGCGACCACGATCAGGAACGTCAGCTGCGGGTTGTCGACCGAGACGATCTGCCCGGTGAGCAACCCGAACTTGTTGGCGGCCCGGCCCTTGTAGAGCGCCAGGCAGAGGATGCCGAGCCCGAGCCCGAACGGCATCAGGACGGCGATGATCGAGTTGCGTTCCCGGGCACGCGACCCGAGGAGACCGATGAGCAGGGCGGCGATGACCGACCCGACGAGCGATCCGGACACCACGTTCACCCCGAGCAGCAGCGAGGCACTGGCCCCGGCGAACGAGAGCTCCGAGATGCCGTGCACGGCGAACGGCATGTTCCGGGCGACGACGAACGGGCCGATGAGGCCGCCGACGATGCCGAGCACCGCGCCGGCCCAGATCGAGTTCTGCACGAGCACGAGGAGCTCGCCGTAGTCCTGGAACGAGAAGACGGTCGACAGCAGGTCCATCAGATCCGCCCTTCGTCGGGCTGATCGGCGTGCGGGTCGACCTCGCCCGGGTGGTGCTCGTGGGCCTCGTTGGCCCCGACGATGACGATGCGTCCCATGGTGCGGACGACGTCGACGGGCGTGCCGTACAGGTCGCTGAGCACGTCGGCACGCAGGACCTCGTCTGGTGAACCGATCCGGAACCGACCGCCGGCGATGTAGAGGACCCGGTCGACGACGTCGAGGATCGGGTTCACGTCGTGCGTCACGAAGAGCACGGCGGCCTCGCGCTGCCGGCGCTCGCGGTCGATGAGCTCGGTGATCCCGCGCTGGTGCCGCAGGTCGAGCGAGATGAGGGGTTCGTCGCACAGCAGCAGGGCGGGGTCGGCGGCGATGGCCTGCCCGACGCGGGTGCGCTGCTGCTCGCCGCCGGAGAGCTCGGCGACGGGGGCGTCCGCGAAGGCGGTGGCGCCGACCTCGTCGAGGACCCGGTCGATGCGCATCCGGTCAGCCTTCGACGCGCGCCGGATGCCCCACCGGTGCCCGGTCACGCCCTGGGCGATCATGTCCCGCGCGCGCAGGGGCGTCCCCGCCTCCATCAGGCGCTGCTGCGGGATGTAGCCGATCTTCCGGTGGCCGCGGTGCACCGGCTGCCCGAGGAACGACATCGTGCCGCTCGTGAGCCGCTGCTGCCCGAGGACGGTGCGGAGCAGTGAGGTCTTGCCGGCGCCGTTCGGGCCGAGGACCGCGACGAACTCCCCCGGCGCGAGGTCGAGGTCGAGGCCTGCCCAGAGCTTCCGGGCGCCGTAGGACAACCCGGCGTCGCGGAGCGCGAGGACCGGACGAGCCGCAGCCCGGTCGTCCACCGTGGTGGTCGCCGGGCCGTGGGTCGCCGCTGCTGCGGTCGAGGTCGTCACTTCTGGAGCGCTGCCTTCACCGCGTCGATGTTCGCCTGCTGCCACGAGACGTAATCCTGCCCCTTGGGGAGCGTCTCCGTGACACCGACGACGGGGATGTCGTTCTGCTCGGCCGCCTTCTGGACCTGTTCGGTCTCGGGGCTCGACGCCTGGTTGTTGTAGGCGAGCAGCTGCACGCGCTTGCCGGTGAACAGCGCGAGGGTGTCGCGGAGGGCCGCCGGCGGGACGTCGTCGCCTTCCTCGATGGCCTCGGAGAAGTCCGGCGGGGTCTCGTTCTCGAGCCCCATCGCGTCGAACAGGTACCCGGGCACCGGCTCGGTGTACGCCACCTTGTCGCCGGAGTCCTGCTTCTTGACGGCGTCGGTCTGGGACTCGAGGTCCTCGAGCTTGGTGGTGAGCGTGGCGGCGTTCTTCTCGAAGGCGTCCTTGCCGCTCTCGTCGAGCGCGCTGAGGTCCTTCGTGACCGCCTCGACCAGCTTCACCATCGTGGGGTAGCTGTAGAAGACGTGCTCGTTGAACTCGGCGCTGCCGCCCTTGTCGAGGCCGGAGAGCTTCACGACGTTGATCGTGTCCGCCTTGGTGTCCGAGGCGTTCGCGAGCGTCGTCATGAAGTCGTCGTAGCCGCCACCGTTCTCGATGAGCAGGTCGGCCTTGGACACGGAGAGCTGCGTGCGGGCGCTCGACTCGAACGAGTGCGGGTCCTGCGACGGGTCGCTCAGGATGCTCGTCACGGTGACGGCGTCGCCACCGATGGTCTTGACGATCGAGCCGTAGACGTTGGTGGAGGCGACGACGTTGATCGTGCCGTCACCGCTGGCCTCCCCCGAGGCGGACGAGGTGGCGCACCCGGTCAGGGCGAGCGCGGCGGCGCCGGCGACGAGCGGGAGGGCGAGGAGGCGGTTGTGCATGGCACGACGCTAACGCCTACTGATAACGATTGTCAAAACCGCTATGAGGGCTCTCAGCGCGACCCGGAGACGGACGGGAGGCCCGGTGCCAGCTGGCACCGGGCCTCCCGTCATGGAGACGTTCGCGTCTACGGTTTGGTGGCCGCGTCGATCGTGTTCTCGGCGATCGTGTCCTCTTCACGCCCGGGCGTGCGGAGGTTCCACTTCTTGATCACGAAACTGAACAGGAAGTAGTACACGACCGCGTAGCCGAGGCCGATCGGGATGAGCCAGATCGCCCCGTCCGCCTTGCCGAAGTTCAGCACGTAGTCGATCGCACCGGCCGAGAACGAGAAGCCGTCGTGGATCCCGAGGGCGTTCACCAGGGCGAGCGAGGTGCCCGTGAGCACCGCGTGGATGATGTACAGCGGGAACGCCACGAACATGAACGAGTACTCGAGCGGCTCGGTGATGCCCGTGACGAACGAGGTCAGCGCGGCGGAGATCATGATGCCGCCGACGAGCTTGCGGTTCTGCGGCTTGGCGTTGCGCCAGATCGCCAGGGCACCGGCAGGCAGCGCGAACATCATGATCGGGAAGAAGCCGGTCTGGAAGATGCCGGCGGTCGGGTCGCCCGCCAGGAAGCGCGGGATGTCGCCGTGGACGATGTCACCGGCCGCGTTGGTGAAGCTGCCCAGCTGGAACCACGGGAAGAAGTTGAGCAGCTGGTGCAGCCCGATCGGGATGAGCATGCGGTTGGCAAATCCGAAAATACCGCCGCCGATCACGGCGTTGTCGGCGACGGCCGTACCGGCCGCCGTCAGCGCGATGTCGAAGTAGCGGTACACGAACGACATCAGGACCGCGATGACGAGACCCGCAGCGGCCGTCAGGATCGGAACCAGGCGGCGACCGGAGAAGAACCCGAGGAAGTCGGGCATCTTCGTGCGGTGGAACTTCTCCCACATGACGGCGGAAACGAGACCCATCACGATGCCGCCCAGCACTCCGTAGTTGATCGTGGCCTGCTCGCCGTTGGCGTTCTTGACCCCGGCGAGGACGACCGGCGACATCACTGCGAACACCTCGTACATGACCATGTAGCCGACGACCGCAGCGAGCGCGGTGGTGCCGTCGGACTTCTTGGCCCAGCCGATCGCGATGCCCACCGCGAACAGCAGCGGAAGCCACGTGAAGATCGCCTGGCCGGCAGCTGAGATGACTCCGGCGCCGGTCTCGAAGCCGGGGATCGCGCCGAGGAGGTCCGGCTGACCGATGCGGTTCAGGATGCCCGCCGCCGGCATGACCGCGATCGGCAGGAGCAGGCTCCGTCCGAGGCGCTGGGCCTGTGCGAACAGCCGTGACTGCTTCTTCGGCTTCTTCTTCTCCGGCACATCCGTGGCAGTGGTGGCGCTCATCGGAGGTCCTCTCGTCATTGGGTGGAGCTGTCGGGGTGAGTTGAGTCGTGCAGCCAGCGCAGGTAACCTCGGCGGTGTCGCCAGGTCCGGTCCTGTCCGGTCATGACCAGTTCCGTAGTCTGATCCGAGAGCGGTCCGGTGTCAACCTGCGACGCAAACCCTTAACGAGGAGGAAACGATGGCCGACATCAAGGCAGCCGACATCATCGCCGCACTCGGCGGTGCCGAGAACATCGAAGAGGTCGAGGGCTGCATCACGCGCCTCCGCGTCGAGGTCGAGGACGGGGACCTGGTCGACAAGGCAGCCCTGCAGGCAGCCGGGGCCCAGGCGGTCATCGGTGGCGGCACCGGCTGGCAGGTCATCGTCGGCACGGTCGCCGACAACCTCGCCCAGGACATCCAGGACGAACTGTGACCGTCGTCCGCACCCCGTTCGGCGGCCCGGTCGTTGCCCTCGCCGACGTGCCCGACCCGGTGTTCGCCGGGCAGCTCGTCGGCGCCGGCGTCGCGGTCGACCCGACGGGCGTCGAGGGTGCGGTCACCGCGGTGGCCCCGGTCGACGGCACCATCGTCAAGCTGCACCCGCACGCGTTCGCCCTGCAGGGCGCCGCGGGCACCGACGTCCTGGTGCACGTCGGCATCGACACCGTGAAGCTCTCCGGCGAGGGCTTCGAGCTCCTCGCGACCGAGGGCGACACCGTCACCGCCGGTGACCCCGTCGTCCGGTTCACCCCCTCGGTCATCTCCGCCGCCGGGTATTCGCCGATCTGCCCGGTCGTCGTGCTCGGTTCGACGCCGGACAGCGTCGACCAGGGGACGGTCGGCACCACGGTGCTCGACGGCGACACCCTCTTCGAGGTCTAGGGGTTCTTCCTCGTCGAGAGCGACCGTGTGCTGCGGACCACCCGCGGCACACGGTCGCTTTCGCGTTGCTGTGCGGACTACGCGACCGCGGGGGTCGCGGTGACCTCCATCTGCACGCGGTAGCGGTCCGATCGGTACCAGCTGCGGGTGTGCTCCACAGGTCGTTCCCCCGCGTACGACACCCGGTCGAACTCGAGCACCGGCGCTCCGGTCTTCGTCCCGAGCAGCGTCGCGACGTCGTCGGCCGCCGGGTTCGCCGCGACGGTCTGCTGCGCGCGGTCGATCGGAGTGCCGTACTCCGTGGCGATGATCGAGTACACCGACCCCGACAGGTCGTGGTCGAGTAGACCCGGGAACGCGTCGGCCACGAGCCAGGCGTCGTCGATCGACACCGGGGCACCGTCGGCCATCCGCAGGCGCTTCACGTGGAAGGCCGGCACGTCCGGGTCGATCCGCAGGGCCGCGGCGGTGTCAGCCGGCGGTACCCGCTCTTCGCGCACGAGCACCACGGTCGTCGGCTCGTGCCCCATCGCCCGCATCTCCTCGGTGAACGAGGCGAGGTGCAGCGTCGACTGCACGGGCCGGTGCGCCACGAAGGTGCCCTTGCCACGCACGCGCTCCAGGTAGCCCTCGTTGACCAGCTGCCCGAGGGCTTCACGCACGGTGATCCGCGAGACGCCGTACTCGGCGATGAGCTGCCGTTCGGACGGGATCGCAGCACCGGGAGCCAGTCGCGTGGTGACGAGGTCGAGCAGGATGCGCCGCAGCTGCTGGTGCTTCGGTTCGGCACCCTCGGTGATGCGGCTCGTCATGCGTCCCTCGTGCTCCGTTGCTGGTCCTGGGCGGTGGTCATGCGCGGACATGACCAGTTCCCATCACAGTAGCGAGTCAGGCCGGGAAGACCAACGTGCGCGGTGACGAACGAACGGAGCGGGTGGTCAGGCGTTGGCGACGAGCCAGGCGAACTGCTCGTCGGAGAGCAGCCGATCGGTCCAGACCTGCCCCTCGACGCCGGCGGCCGCACGGTTCTGCGCGGCGGGAGCCCCCTGCCACACCAGCGACAGCCCGGCACGACGCAGCACGGCTGCAGAAGCAGGGTTGTTCGTGAGCACCCGGCCGGTCACCGGGACGTCCGGAGCGGTGTCGGCGGCGGCACGCACGGCAGCGAGGGCGATCTCGGACGCGAAGCCCTGCCCCCATGCCGTGGGCGCCAGGCGGTAGCCGAGGTTCCAGACCCCACCGGCGGTCACGTCGACCCCGCCCACACCCACGAAGGCGTGGTCGGATGCGGTGCGGACCGCCCAGGACCCGAGGCCGTGGCGTGCACGACCGCCGATCTTGCGCTGCACCATGTCCACGCTCGAGCTCCGCGCCACGTGCCGACCCGTGGGCAGGTGCTGCCACGTGCGGGCGTCCGAGAAGAGCGCGTGCACGTCGTCGATGTCGGCCGGGGTCAGCGGGGTGAGCAGGAGGCGATCCGTTCGGATCTCCTGCGAGGGGGTCAGGAGCTGGTGGACCATGCACCGATCATGCCGCCGACCCCCGACATCCGTGTGAACACCACGCGACGTTTGCGGAAGCCCGCGTCGGTCCGGAAGTCGGTTTTTCAGTTCCCAAGTCTTTTCACTGTACAGTGAAACGGTGCCGTTTACTGAAAATCAGGTCGTGTCCGAAGCAGCCCTCCGAGCGGCGCTCCCGCACGGCTCCGTGAGACTCCGCTCGCGCGCCGACGGTGCGCTGAGCGCGGTCCTGCCAGACGGGACGAAGAAGGCGTTGCACCTTGCTTGGGCAGGGTACGGCTACCCGCGAGATGTGCAGCGAGCCCTTCGGGACCAGCGTGTGGTCGACGCTCGTGCGAAGGAGGACTTCGTGGTCATCGTGGCCCACGTGTTGTCGGACGGCGCTCGTCAGTTGTTGCGTGCGGAAGGGATCTCCTGGGTCGGCCTCGACGGCTCGGCTGAGCTGCGACTCGGCACGGTGTGGGTCGACCGAGACGGAAGCAGGACGAATCGCGTCGTCCGACCGGAGGTCGGTTGGACCCGAGGCAGGGCGGACGTCGCGGAGGCCCTCTTGGCGATCATGGCGAAGCGGGAGCCAGAACATCCCGGAACGAACGACGTTCCCGAGGTCGAGGCACTGGCGAACCGGTCGGGCCGGTCACTGGGGACCGTCGCGAACACGCTCGCCTTGTTCGACGCGAACGGCTGGACAGCCCGAGCAGAGCGCTCTCGCAGTCGTACCGTGGCGGATGCCCCGGCGCTGCTCGATTCGTGGTCGACCTGGGACGCCGCCCAGCGTCGACGGTTCGACGGTTTCCACTCGATCCACCGCGACCCATCGCGCGTCGTCGAGCAGCTCGTCTCCGCGTTCGGGAGTTCGCTCCTCCTGACTGGCGCGGCCGCGAGCGAGCTGGTACGGCCGACACTGACAGGAAGCCATGTCGTGACCGCGTACGTCGAGGTGCCGAACGGGTGGCCCGACATCGACTCCATCACCCGAAGCGCCAAGATGATCCCGGCAGCCGTCCCGCGCATTCGGCTCGCACCTGCATCAACCGTGATCGCGAACACGACGAGCATCGTGAGCGGCATGAGAGTCACTTCCCCCGCGCGCACGTACGCGGACCTCCTCGCCGGCTCAGAGAGGGAGCACGAGGCAGCGGAAGCCTTCCGGGAGCTCGCGCTCCGGCAGTTCTCGTGAACTCGTCGGCACAGCGCAACCGCGATGCGCGCGCCCTGGCGGAAGCCGGCTACGCGACCCTGCTCCAGGCAGTGGGCTCCAACCGCGGTCGGCTCCTGCTGATCGGCGGGCTCGTGCCCGAGCACCTCGTGGATTCGGACGAACCACACCAGGGCACCAACGACGTCGACATCCTCCTCGACATCGGCCTCGTCTACGACCGCGACGACCTCGACTTCGCGTGGCTCGAGGACGCTCTGGAGACCGCAGGGTTCGTCACCTCGACGCCGAACACGGGGTGGCGCTGGGTGAAGGACATCAGTGGCTTCCCGATCCAGGTGGAGTTCCTCGTCGACGTCCCCGACAACCTGGACCAGGAGATCGCCCTACCGGGCACCAAGACCCTGGGGGCGAAGAACCTCCGGGGTCCAGGACCCGCGCTCCGCGACGTCCGGGGCACGGTCGTGGCCGGCGAGCGCGCGGTGGTGACCGGCATCGGCGGGTACCTCGCCGCGAAGGGAGCGAGTGCCTACTGGCGTCGAGCGGACAAGGACCTCTACGACTTCGCCTGGGTCATCGTCGCGGACCTCAGATCCGGGGCGGAACAGGCCGCCGCCTCGGCGCTTCGGGTGATCGACCCGGTCACAGAACGCGATCGCGCAGACGCGCTGCTGGCCGCATGCGACTTGTACGCCGACGCGGACGGCCTCGGTGCGTCCGCCTTCGCTCGGCTGTCGGCCGCAGCCGGGAGCATCGAACCTGCCGAGAGCCTCGCGCTCGACGCCGTCACCGCGGTCGGAGCCTTCCGGGCCGGACTCGTCAGCGGCTTCGACCTGCAGCGTTGAGCAGGCCGAAGCGCTAGTCGAGCAGGAGCGCGGGCTCCTCGAGCACCGAGGCGACGTCGTGCACGAAGCGGGACGCCACGTCACCGTCGACGACCCGGTGGTCGAACGAGGCACCGATGGTCGTCACCATGCGCGAGCGGACCTCGCCGTCGACGACCCACGGCTTCGGCTTGATCGTGCCCATGGCGACGATCGCGACCTCTCCCGGGTTGAGGATCGGGGTGCCCGTGTCCATGCCGAACACACCGATGTTCGTGATCGACACCGTGCCGTTCGCCATCTGCTTCGGCGTGGTCTTGCCGTCGCGGGCGGTCAGGGTGAGTTCCTCGAGCGCCTGCGCCAGCTCGAGCAGCGACATGTCCTGCGCGTCCTTGATGTTCGGCACGATGAGCCCGCGCGGGGTCGCCGCGGCGATGCCGAGGTTCACGAAGTGGTGGACGATGATCTCGCGGTCGGTCCAGGTCGAGTTCACCGAGCGGTTCCGGCGGACGGCCCAGATGACGGCCTTCGCGACTATGAGCAGCGGCGAGACCTTGACGCCGGCGAACGTCGGCGAGGCCTTGAGCCGCTTGACGAACTCCATCGTGTGGGTCGCGTCGACGTCGACGAACAGCGACACGTGCGGTGCCGTGAACGCGGACGTGGTCATCGCGGTGGCGATGGCCTTGCGGACGCCCTTGACCGGGATCGTCTCGCTGCGGACCTCACCCCACTCGGGCGTCTCGATGTTCCGGAAGACGCTTGCCTGCTTCGCGTGCCGGATGACGTCGTCGCGGGTGACCTCGCCGGCCAGACCGGTCGCGACGATCTCGGTCAGTTCGACGCCGAGGTCCTTCGCGAGCTTCCGGATCGGCGGCTTCGCCAGCACGTTGGTCGCAGTGCTCTGCTTGTGCGCGGAGCCCGTGCCGAGGGCGCTGATCGCCTCGGCGGTGCTCTCCTCGCCCGGGTCGACGGAGGCTTCGGCCGCCGCGGCGGTGTCCACACTGGAGGCGCGGCTCGCCTCGGCCGCGAGCGCTGCGGCCCGGCGGGCGCCCGGCTTGCGACGGGAGGGCGACGAGGTCGCTGAGCCGTAGCCGACGAGGACGGCACCGGAGGACTCGTCGGTGCCCTGGACGGTCGCGTCGACGGCGACCGGCTGCACCGGCGCCGCCGGTGCAGCCGCAGCAGCGGGGGTCGGCGCCGCTGCGACCGGAGCGGGGGCAGCAGCGCGCGCCGGAGCGGGCGGGGTCTGCGCGACCGGAGCCGACGGGGCGGCAGCGGTCGGAGGGGTGGACGCGACCATGGGCGAGACCGGGGCGGTCTGGGCGACGGGCACCGCGCCTCCAGGCTGCTCGACAGGCTGTTCCGCAGGCGGCGTGAGGGCCGCACCGGAGGCGACCGACGCGTCCGAGTCGACGCGGATGATCGGCTTGCCGACCTCGACCGTGTCCCCCTCGGACACGAGCAGGCCCGTGACGGTGCCGGCGAACGGCGACGGCAGCTCGACGAGCGATTTCGCGGTCTCGATCTCGACGAGCACCTGGTCGACGGCGATCTCGTCCCCGATCGCGACGCGCCACTGCACGATCTCGGCCTCGGTGAGACCTTCACCCACGTCGGGCAGGGGGAATTCGGCGGCGGCCACTACGGCTCCTTCGCGGATCTGGTCGTGCTCGGTCGGACGGGTCAGTAGGCGAGGGCGCGGTCGACGGCCTCGAGGATGCGGTCGGCATCCGGCAGGTGCAGGTGCTCGAGCTTCGAGACCGGGAACGGCACGTCGAAGCCGGAGACCCGCAGCGGCGGTGCCTGCATCGTGTAGAACGCCCGCTCGGCGACGGTCGCGGCGATCTCACTGCCGACACTGACGAAGCCGGAGGCCTCTTGTGCGATGACCAGGCGACCGGTCTTGCGGACGGAGGCGAGCAGCGGCTCCCAGTCGATCGGCGAGATCGAGCGGAGGTCGATGACCTCGCAGCTGGTGCCCTCGGCCTCGGCGATGTCCGCCGCCTGCATCAGGGTGGCGACCATCGCGCCGTGCCCGACGAGCGTGACCTCGGTGCCGGTGCGGGCGACGCGGGTCGTGTGCATCGGGACGTGGCCGTCGACCAGGTCCACCTGGCCCTTGGGCCAGTAGCGGGACTTCGGCTCGAGGAAGATCACCGGGTCCTTCGACGCGATGGCCTCCTGGATCATCCAGTAGGCGTCGTTCGGGGTGCTCGGGCTCACGACCCGCAGACCCGGGGTGTGCGCGAAGTACGCCTCGGGGGACTCCTGGTGGTGCTCCACGGCGCCGATGTGGCCGCCGTAGGGGATGCGGATGACGACGGGCAGCGACATGTGTGCCGGCAGGCGGTTCGCCATCTTCGCGAGCTGCGAGGTGATCTGGTCGAAGCCGGGCCACACGAAGCCGTCGAACTGGATCTCGACGACCGGGCGGTAGCCGCGCAGGGCGAGGCCGATCGCGGTGCCGATGATGCCGGCCTCGGCGAGCGGGGTGTCCCGCACGCGCTCGGCGCCGAAGCGGTCCTGCAGGCCCTCGGTGATGCGGAAGACGCCGCCCAGCTGGCCGATGTCCTCGCCCATCAGCAGGACCTTGTCGTCCGCTTCCATGGCTGCGGCGAGCCCGGCGTTGAGGGCCTTGGCCATCGGCAGGGTCGGGGTGGGGTCGCTCGGGACCTCACCGGCGCCCGGGTGGGAGCGCAGGGTGTAGTCGAAGAGCTGCTCGGTGGTGCTCATGCGTGGGCGCCCCCTTCGAAGCCGGCCTCGTACTGGGCGAGCCAGGCCTTCTGCTCGGTGATCCGCGGGTGCGGTTCGCGGTACACGTTGTCGAACATGACGTCGACGGACGGTGCGGTCAGGGCGACGGTGCGGCGTCGGACGTCGGCGGCGATGTCCTCGCCCTCTTCGTCGAACGCGGCGAACTGCTCGTCCGTCGCACCCTTCGAGCGCAGGTACGCCTCGGACCGGACGATCGGGTCGCGCAGGACCCACTCCTCGAGCTCGCCGTCGGCGCGGTACCGGCTCGGGTCGTCGGAGCTCGTGTGCGCACCGATGCGGTAGGTGTCGGCCTCGATGAAGGCCGGGCCCTGGCCGCTGCGGGCGTGCTCGGTCGCGACGACCGAGGCCGTGTAGGACGCGAGGATGTCGTTGCCGTCGATCAGGACGCTCGGGATCCCGAAGCCGCGCGGGCGGTCGACGAGCGGCGTCGGGGACTGCACCGACACCGGCACCGAGATGGCCCAGTGGTTGTTCTGCAGGAAGAAGACCACCGGCGCCTTGGTCGACGCGGAGAACACGAAGGCCTCGTTGACGTCGCCCTGGCTGGTGGCGCCGTCGCCGAAGTAGACGATCGAGCAGGCGTCGCGGTCCGGGTCGCCCGTGCCGACGTCGCCGTCGAGCTTCTGGCCGAGCGCGTACCCGGTGGCGTGCAGGGTCTGCGAGCCGATCACCAGGGTGGAGATGTGCGTGTTGCCGCGCTGGTCCGGGTCCCACCCGCCGTGGGTCTGCCCGCGGTACATCGCGATGATCTCCATCGGCTCGACGCCGCGGTGCATCGTGACGGCGTGCTCGCGGTAGGACGGGAACACGTGGTCCTGGGCGCGCAGGGCGAAGGCCGAGCCGGTCTGTGCCGCCTCTTGCCCGTGGCTGGGCACCCACAGGCCGAGCTGGCCGGTGCGTTGGAGGTTGTGGCCGGCGTGGTCGAACCGACGGGTGAGCACCATGCGGCGGTGCATCGCCAGCAGGGTCTCGTCGGGGATCGCCCGCGCGGCGGCGGCGAACTCGGCGTTCTCGTCGGTCTCCACGAACCGACCCTCGGGGTCGAGGAGCCGGACGGTGGTCGTCGCGGGAGCCGCGGCGCGGAATGACATGCGGGCCAGCGTAGCGCCAGGCACTAGTCGGCCACCTGGAGGTCCCCCACAAGTGAGCGGGCTGTTTGGAGGAGCGTTTCCACAGCTTCGTGCTCGCCGATCGAGATGCGGATGCCCTCTGGCGGGAAGGCCCGGACGATGATGCCGGCGTCCTCGAACGCGGCCGCCGCGGTCGCCGTCCGCTCGCCCGTCGGCAGCCAGAGGAAGTTGCCCTGGGCGTCGGGGACGTCCCAGCCCTGGGCCCGGAGCTCGACGACGATCCGGTCGCGCAGGGTGGCGATCTCGGTCACGCGTCCGAGCAGTTCCGCCTCGCGTTCCAGGCTGGCGAGCGCCGCCGCCTGGCCCTGGGCGGTCACGGACAGCGGGATGGCGCATGCACGGACGGCGTCGAGCACGTAGTCCGGACCGAGCGCGTAGCCCACCCGGAGCCCGGCGAGCCCGTACGCCTTCGAGAAGGTACGGAGGACCACGAGGTTGGGGTGCGCGGCGAGCAGCGGGTGACCGTGCACGGCGGCCTCGTCGGTCACGAACTCGGCGTATGCCTCGTCGAGCACGACCAGCACCGACTGCGGCACCGCGGCCATGAACGCGTCGAACTCCGCGGCGGTCACGATCGGCCCCGTCGGGTTGTTCGGCGAGCAGACGAGCACCATGCGGGTGCGTTCGGTGACGGCCGCGGCCATCGCGTCGAGGTCGTGCCCGCCGTCGGCGCGGTTCGGCACCTGCACGCTCGTGGCGCCGGCGACCGTGACGACGCCCGGGTACGCCTCGAACGAGCGCCACGCGTAGACGATCTCGTCACCAGGGCCGGAGGTCGCGCGGGCGAGCTCGTGCAGGATCGCGACACTGCCCGGGGCGACGTGCACCTGCTCGGCGGTCAGCCCGAAGCGGTTGGCCAGCACGGCGCGCAGGGCGAGGGCGGTGGCGTCGGGGTAGCGGTTGTACGAGGTCTGGGCCTGCACGGCCTCGACGACCCCGGGGAGCGGCGGGAACGGGTTCTCGTTGCTCGACAGCTTGAAGGCGGAGTCGGACGCCTGTCGCCCCTGCTTGTACGCGGGGAGGACGGCCACCTCGGGCCGGATGTGCACACGCTGCTCGCTCACGGGTCCAGGCTACCGGCAGGCCCACGGCACCCACGAGGGGAACGAGGGCATCATGGGCGCATGCGATTCCTCGTCCGCCTCGTCGTCAACGCCCTCGCGCTCTGGCTCACCACGCTCATCGTCAGCGGCGTCTCCGTGACGCCGTTCGGTGACGGCGGGACCACTGCGACCGTCCTCACCTTCCTGCTCGTGGCGTTCGTGTTCGGTCTCGTGAACGCGGTGATCGGCACGCTCATCCGGATCGTGGCGTTCCCGCTCTACATCCTCACGCTCGGGCTCATCTCGTTCGTCGTGAACGCGATCCTCCTGCTCATCGTCGCGGGCATCTCGGAGGCGTTCGGCTTCGGGCTCGAGGTCGACTCCTTCGGCTGGGGCATCGTCGGTGCCTTCGTGCTCGCGGTCTTCGCCTGGCTGATCGGGCTCTTCGCCCGCCCGGTGCTCAACCGCCAGCGGGCGTGACCCCGGCGGACCTCGCGGAGGACCCCGCCCTGCGTCATGATGTGCTCATGACCCAGGACGTCGACGCCCCGTTCCGCGTCTCGTTCGTCTGCAGCGGCAACATCTGCCGCTCCCCCATGGCCGGTGTCGTCTTCGCGCAGATCGCCGCGGACGCCGGTCTCGCCGACCGGTTCCAGGTGGAGTCGGCCGGTACCGGTGACTGGCACGTCGGCGAACCCGCCGACGAGCGCACGATCGCAGCGCTGGCGGCGCGCGGATACGATGGCAGCAGGCATCGCGCCCGTCAGTTCGACCCGGACCGGTTCCCGGACCTCGACCTGGTGGTCGCACTCGACCGCTCCCACGAGCGCATCCTGCGTTCGTGGGCCCCGACCATGGACGACTCCGCCAAGGTGACGCTCCTGTTGCGGTACGACGCCGCCTGGCCCCAGCAGGCCGACGTGCCGGACCCGTACTACGCGGATCGGCACGAGTTCGACCGAGTGCTCTCGACCGTCGAACGGGCCTGCCGGGCGCTCTTCCACCAGCTCGAGCCGGCAGTCCGTCAGGGAGCCCCATGACCCCCCTTCCCCCGCAGCCGATCAGCCCGCTCGACGGGCGCTACTACCCGATCGTGCACACGGTGGGCGAGCACCTCTCCGAGGCCGGCCTCAACCGCGCGCGCATCGTGGTCGAGGTCGAGTGGCTCATCTTCCTGACCGACCACGCGATGTTCACCACCTCGCCGCTCAGCGTCGACGACAAGGCAGCACTGCGCCGGATCGTCGAGACCTTCGGCCAGGACCAGATCGCGGAGCTCGCCGAGATCGAGGCGACGACCCGCCACGACGTCAAGGCCGTCGAGTACTTCGTGCGCCGCCGGCTGTCCGAGCTCGGCCTCGACGCGATCGCCGAGCTCACCCACTTCGCCGCCACGAGCGAGGACGTCAACAACCTGTCCTACGCACTCACCGTGCGGGACACCGTCGACCAGGTCTGGCTGCCCGGCTTCCGTGCCGTGCTCGAGAAGCTCCGGACGCTCGCCGTCGAGCTGAAGAGCGTGCCGATGCTCTCGCACACCCACGGTCAGCCGGCCACCCCGACGACGCTCGGCAAGGAGCTCGCGGTCGTCGTCTACCGGCTCGAGCGCGTGCTCGCCCAGATCGAGGGCAGCGAGTACCTCGGCAAGTTCTCCGGCGCGACCGGCACCTTCTCAGCACACCTCGCCGCCGACCCCGAGGCCGACTGGCCCGCGCTGTCCCGCGAGTTCGTCGAGGGCCTCGGCCTGACGTGGAACCCGCTCACCACGCAGATCGAGTCGCACGACTGGCAGGCCGAGCTCTACGACCGGGTGCGTCACGCCAACCGGATCCTGCACAACCTGGCCACCGACGTGTGGACCTACATCTCGATGGGGTACTTCACGCAGATCCCCGTGGCGGGTGCCACCGGGTCGTCGACGATGCCGCACAAGATCAACCCGATCAAGTTCGAGAACGCCGAGGCGAACCTCGAGATCTCGTCGGCGCTCTTCTCGACGCTGTCCGAGACCCTCGTGACGAGCCGACTGCAGCGGGACCTGACCGACTCCACCACCCAGCGGAACATCGGCGTCGCGTTCGGGCACTCGCTGCTCGCGCTCGACAACCTGCGCCGCGGTCTGGGCGAGATCGCCGTGAACGAGGCCAAGCTCGCCGACGACCTCGACCACAACTGGGAGGTCCTCGCCGAGGCGATCCAGACGGTCATCCGCGCCGAGGTCACCGCCGGGCAGTCGAACATCGAGGACCCCTACGCGATGCTCAAGGAGCTCACGCGCGGCAAGCGGGTGAGCCAGCAGGACCTCATCGTCTTCGTGAACCGTCTGGACATCTCCGACGGCGCGAAGGCCCGGCTGACCAACCTGACGCCGGCGACCTACACGGGCCTGGCGGACGAGCTGGTCGACCACCTCGACGTCTGAGCACGACGGA
Organism: Curtobacterium sp. MMLR14_002; assembly: GCF_001864975.1. Lineage (NCBI taxonomy): Bacteria > Bacillati > Actinomycetota > Actinomycetes > Micrococcales > Microbacteriaceae > Curtobacterium > Curtobacterium sp. MMLR14_002. The sequence continues at coordinate 202,078 of NZ_MJGT01000050.1, read as the reverse complement.
CCGGCGGCCGGACGGTCGTCGGTCCGTCATCGGATCCGCGTCCGGGGGGTGCGGAATCCTGAGCGGTTCGATAGGTTCGTATCGCTGAGTACATCTCAGCACGGGGGGCGTCGCAGTGGATGCACCCTGTCCACTGACCGGATGGATCTCCACACCGTGCTTCGTTCTCGCATCACCGCGGCCGCCGTCGGCGCCACCGTGCTCGGCGTCTCCGCCGCCCTCGTCCCGACGGTCTCGACCGCCCTGGTGACGAGCACCGCTGCTTCGGCCATCGTCACCTGGACCGACTCGGCCGACGACTTCACCGCCGCGCCGACCGGCACCTTCCCGCTGACCGACCAGTGGTACTGGGCGTCCGTGACCGACCTGGACGGTGGCGGTTCGATCACCGACCACGCCACGCTGGACGAGGACGGCCTGTCCGTCTCCGAGGGCGAGGCCGTCGGCCTGGTCCGCGGCCTGAACAAGCCCGTGCCCGCGAGCAGCGTCCCCGCCCTCGCCGCCGGCATCAGCATGACGACCACCGGCGCGACGAGCTTCGGTCTCGCGGTCCAGGAGGGCGGCGACACCAGCGCGCAGACCGTGGTCTTCGCCACGGACGCGCCCGAGACCGGTGACGGCGTCGGCATCTCCGACGGCACCAGCAACTGGATCGACCCCGCGACCGGCGAGGTCGAGTCGACGACGGAGCTCACGGCCGACCTCGAGGCCGCCGACGCGCAGGTCGTCGGGTACGTCGTCTACGTCGGCATCGACGTCGCCGCCGACACCACGGCGCCGCCGACGACCGAGCCGACCGAGACGCCCGCTCCGACCGACGAGCCCACCCCGGCACCGAGCGCGCTGCCCAGCAGCGAGCTGAAGAGCCTCGCCGCCCCGCTCGAGGCGAACGGTCAGTCGCTCGCCGCCGACGCCAGCGGTTCGATCTCCGCGCTGCGCATCGACGACACCACGACGTACTTCACGCCGCAGCCGACCGCGACCGCCGACGCGCCGACGTCCGTGCGCGTGTCGCAGACCCTCACCGGATTCCAGGTGACGGGTGCAGGCTTCGCCCCGAACGAATCCGTCGCGGCGACCATCACGCAGGGCGGCGAGACCTACTCGATCCGCACCAACGCTTCGGTGGCGGACGACGAGGGCGACATCGTCGTCGTGGTGGTCCTGCCCGAGGGCGCCGTGAGCGCCGGCGCGTACACCGCCACGCTCGAAGGCCGGTCCTCGAGCCAGACAGCTTCGGCCGATGGCGCCTTCATCGCCGACCCGGCCGCTGCCGGTGACCCGGGCACGGCACCGGTCGCCGTCCCGGTGCCCGGAACGGCGAACTTCACGGGCTGATCTTGCCGATCCTCCCGACCGAGCCACGGCGGCGTGCGACTGTGATCGCCGCCGCCGTGGCGGTCGTCTGTGCGGGGGCCGTCGCGTTCGTCGCGCTCGGTCCCCTGTCAGCCGCGCCCGCCCCGACCCGGTCCGTCGCGGCACCGACGCCCACCCCGACGACGACACCGGAGCCGACCCGGTCGGCAGCACCCGTCGACGCGCTCGACGCCCCGGCCAGCACCACGGTCGCTGCCGTGACCGGCGCGTCCGTCCCGGTCAGCGCGAGCGCGGGCGGCACGGCGACACAGACCCTCGAGAACCCGCAGGCGTCCGGTGCCCCGCTCGTCTTCCGGGTCGTCGACCAGCAGGACGGCTGGGCGGAGGTGCAGCTCGCACAGCGCCCGAACGGCAGCACCGGTTGGGTGCCGACCAGCGCCGTCACGCTGACCGAGGACCCGTACGCGATCGTCGTCACCCGCTCGACGAAGACGCTCGACCTGTACAAGGACGGCAAGGTCGTCGACAGCTACCCCGTCGCCACCGGCACCGGCGGCACACCGTCGCCGACCGGCCGGTTCGCGCTGACCGAGCTGCTCGCACCGACCAACGAGGGCTACGGCCCGTACGCGTACGGCACGACGGCGTTCTCGGACGTGCTCAACTCGTTCGGTGGTGGCCCCGGCCAGATCGGGCTGCACGGCACGGAGGACACGTCGAGCATCGGCACCGCCGCCTCGCACGGCTGCATCCGCATGCACAACGCCGACATCACGGCGCTGGCGGAGCGCCTGCCGCTCGGCACGCCGTTCCAGGTGCGCTGACGTTCCAGGTGCGCTGACGTTCCAGGTGCGCTGACAGGCGGCCTGGAGGCGCGGCGTGCGCCCGGCAGTGGCCGCCACCGTCTCAGGTGGTGACGTCCAGGGCGACGGCGACCAGCGCCTCCAGGACGGTGCGCACCACGGGACGGACGGCACGGTCGGGGCGGACCAGTGCCTCGATGCGGCGTCCGGCACGGACGTCGGCGAGCTCCGCCAGGTGGAAGCGCCCGGCCGCCCGCGTCCCCGACGTGTACCGCGGGACGAGTGCGATGCCGTGGCCGCCCGACACCAGGTTCTCGATGACCGGCAGGTGGATGGTGCGGAACGCGACGCTCGGCGGGGTGTCCGTCGCCGCGGCCATGGCGTGCAGCACCCGGTCGATCGGGTAGCCCTCCGGCACGCCGATCCAGCGTTCCCCGACGACCTCGTCGATGCCCACGCGTGCGCGGCCGGCCAGGGCGTGCCCGGGCGGCAGGGCCACGTCGAGGGGTTCGCGGAGCAGCTGCACGGTGTCGACCGATCCCTGGTCGGCCGGGCGGACGCCGTCGGACCGGTGCCCGACGACCACGTCGTGGTCGGCCGCGAGCGGTGTGAACTCCCCCTCGCTGACGTCCACGTCGACCAGGGTCAGCGCGATGCCGGGGTGTGCCTGCATCCGGGTGAGCACGCCGGGCAGCAGCAGTTCCGCCGCCGACGGGAAGATCGCCAGGGAAACCGGTCCGGTCGTGCCGCCGAGGTGCTCCTGCCAGGCGGCGTCCACCCGCGCGATGGCGGTCGCGACCCCGGATGCCAGGCCCGCGAGCACTTCGCCGTGCGGGGTCAGCCGGACCCCGCGCCCGACGCGTTCGACCAGCGGGACGCCGACCTGCCGCTGCAGCGTCTGCAGCTGCTGGGAGACGGCGCTCGGTGTGCGGTGGGTGGCATCGGCGACGGCTGTGACGCTGCCACGCTCGGCGAGCTCCCGCAGGACCGCCAGCAGCTGCACGTCCAAGTCGACCATGCAGGGACCCTACATCGTGGTTCGCGAAGGTTTCGATGGACCTACAACGTCGCGCCCGGGACGATGAGGAGCATGACCACCCGAGACCGCCTCCTCGCCGTCGTCGTCGCCGTGGTCTGGGGACTGAACTTCCCCGCGACGGCGCTCGCGCTCGAGCACTTCCCACCGTTCCTGCTCGCAGCGCTGCGGTTCACGATCCTGGCGGTCCCGACGCTGCTGTTCGTGCCGCGGCCGCGGATCCCGTTCGGCCGGCTGCTGCTCGTCGGCCTCGGGCTCGGCGTGCTGCAGTTCTCGTTCCTGTACCTTAGCATGGCGTCCGGCATGCCGTCGGGGCTGGCCTCGCTCGTCCTGCAGGCCTCCGCGCCGTTCACGGTGGTGCTGGCCGGGGTGTTCCTGCGCGAGCGGCTGACCGGCCGGCAGGTCGTCGGGGTCACCGTCGCCGTGGCCGCCCTCGCCGCGATCGCCCTGCACCGTTCCCAGACCGCCGCGCTGCTGCCCGTCGTGCTCGCACTGTGCGGTGCGCTCGGGTGGGCGATCGGCAACGTCGCGACCCGGCGGGCGGGGGCCGCGAACCCGCTGCACCTGACCCTGTGGTGGTCCGTCGTGCCGCCGGTCCCGATGGTCGTGCTGTCGCTCGTGGTCGAGGGCCCGGACCGCATCGGCACCGCACTCGGCACCGCGTTCACGGCGGCGGCACTGCCCGCCGACCTCGGCCTGCTCTACATCGTGGTCGTCGCGACCCTGGTGGGCTACGGCATCTGGTCGCGGCTGCTGGCGACCTACCCGTCGAGCACGGTCGCGCCGTTCTCGATGCTCGTGCCCGTGGTCGGGGTGCTCGCGTCGTGGGTGGCCTTCGGCGAGGTGCCCGACCTGGTCGAGGTACTCGCCGGCGCGGTCGTCGTGGCCGCCGTGCTGTGGTCGTCACGTCCGGCGCGGGACCGCGGGCCGCGGCCGGCCCCCGTCGACGAGGGCGCACGACGCGCCGCGGCCGTGTCGCCGAGGTCGCACGACGTGCCGCCCGGACCGCTCGCGAGCGGCAATCCGCGCGACCTCGACCCGGCGCTCAGCCCCGGTGCTGGCGACGCTCCGCGATGATCCCGGCGAGCGCCCCGCGCAGGTGCGGGTACCGGAACTCGTAGCCGGCCTGGGTCAACCGGGTCGGCACCACCCACCGGCTCTTCAGCACGAGTTCGGTCTCGGTGCGGATCGCGAACGACCCGAGCTCGAGCATCCACCGCCAGGTCGGCACCCCGAACCGGCGCCCGACGGCGTCGCGGAGGGTCGCCATCACGGTGCGGTTGTCGGACGGGTTCGGGCTCGAGATGTTCACCGGCCCCTCGATCTCCGGGTGGTCGCGGAGGAACCGGATCGACCCCAGGACGTCGGCGATGTGCACCCAGCTGAAGCGCTGCCGACCGTGCGTGGGCCGGTGGTGGTGGTACGTGCCGGCCCGGAGCCGGGAGCGCGTCGGCACCCACGGTCCGTCGTACTGCGGCCCGCCGAGGCCGGCCTGCGCGAGCCGGAGGAGCGGCAGCAGGGCGCTGCCGTCACCGAACACGATCGCCATCCGCAGCGCCACACGACGGGTGCCGGGCAGGTCGGCGCCGAAGAAGGCGTCCTCCCACGCGCGGGCGACGGAGACCGAGAACCCCTCGCCGATCTCCCCCGTCGCTTCGTCCTGCGGTCGGTCGTCGGCGTGCCGGTAGATCGTCGCGGTCGAGGCGTTCATCCACAGCGGTGTCGGGTGCTCGGACGTGCGGATGGCCTCGGCGAGCTCGAGCGTGGTGTCCACCCGCGAGCGCATGATCTCCGCGCGGTTGCGTCGGCCGTAGCGGCAGTTGACGCTCTTGCCCGCCATGTTCACGACCATCGCGGCGCCGTCGATGAGTTCCCGGATGCGCATGGTGTTGCCCCACACGGCGTCGCCGGTCCGGCCGATGGTGACGACCCGGTACCCCTCTTCGGCGAAGGCGTCCCGCAGGTACCGCCCCACGAAGCCGCTCGCTCCCGCGATCACGACGCGGCCCTTCTGGTCGCTCATCTCATCCCCGTTCTGTGTCCGGCGCGATCTCGTACCGGAACGCCCCCTCGTACCGGTACAGCGTGCCGAGCACCGGTGCCGAGAGCACCAGGGACACGCGCTGGAGGTCCGCTTCGTCATCGAATCGTTCCATCAGCGTCACACGCGGGCTCAGGGCGGCCGGGAGGCGCAGATCGCGTCCCAGCGCACGGAACGTCACGCGCGTGGAGACCAGGCGCAGGGCGCCCGCGTCCGGGCCGTCAGCGTCGACCTGCGCCCGGAGCCGGGCGCTGACGCGCCCGTGGCGACCCAGGTGGTCGACCAGGCCGTCCGGTTCGGCGGTGATGGTGTCCACCATCGTGCGGCTCCCGGAGCGGAACCGGAAGGTGCGGTGCGCGCGGACGGCGACCCGGGCCTCCAGGCTGACCTCTGACCCGCGGCGGACGCGAGCCGGCCGGTTCTCGACCGTGAACGGGACGTCCCGCTCCCAGACCGGGAACATGACGGAATCGCGGGCGAACACCGCGAGCACCGGCCAGAGCCACCGACGTGGGGTGCCGACGACGTCGAAGACGCCCTCGCCGCGGCCGACGTGCCCGGGCGGGACGGGGCCGAAGTACGTGCGGAGCCGCGGGTGCAGCCGAGCCAGCACGTCCGGCGGTGTGGACAGCTCGTAGGGCGACCGGCTCACGGTTCGATCCTGGCATGTCGTCAGTGCGGATCCCTACGATGTCGCACATGGGACACGACCACGGGCACGGCGTCGGGCACGCCTCGGAGCGCGCCCTGCTCGTCGCGTTCTGCATCTCGGCGGGCATCCTGCTCGCCGAGGTCGTGGGCGCCGTGGTCACGGGTTCGCTCGCGCTGCTCGTCGATGCCGGGCACATGGTCGTCGACACCGGCGGACTCGGCATCGGGCTCGTCGCGACGCGGCTCGCCCGCCGGTCCCCGACCGCGCAGCGCACCTGGGGCTTCCAGCGGGCCGAGGTCCTCGGGGCCACCGCGCAGGCCGCGATCCTGCTCGCCGTCGGGGTCTACGTGATCATCTCGGCGGTGCAGCGGCTGTTCGTGCCGGAGGAGATCCACTCCGGGCCGCTGCTCGTCTTCGGCATCGTCGGACTCGTCGGCAACCTGGTGGCCTACGCGGTGCTGCTGCGGGCCTCGGGCGAGGGGTTCACCTCGCGCGCCGCCCGGCTCGAGGTCCTCAACGACACCCTCGGCTCGGTCGCCGTCATCATCGCCGCGATCGTGCTGATGCTGACCGGGTGGGAGCGGGCGGACTCCGTCGCCGCGATCCTGATCGGCCTGCTCATCCTGCCGCGGGCGATCCGGCTGCTGCGCGAGACCGCGAACGTGCTGCTCGAGTCGACGCCGCCGGGGCTCGACCTCGACGACGTGCGTGGTCACATCCTCGAGCTCGACCACGTCATCGCGGTGCACGACCTGCACGCGACGCTCGTGGCGACCGGGGTGCCGAACCTGACCGCGCACGTGGTCGTCGACGACCACTGCTTCTCGACGGCGCACGCCCCGGCGATCCTCGACGAGCTGCAGCGGTGCGTGGCGGAGCACTTCGACGTGCCGGTGGAGCACTCGACGTTCCAGTTGGAGCCGGTGTCGCACCGGCGGCACGAGTACGAGGTGCACGCGTAGGGGTCCGCGCTCGGGCGTGTGGGCGTCGGTCGGGGTCGCTCCGGCTTCGCGACGATCCACCAGGTGATCGACGCGTGGTCTGTCGCAGAACGGGTGTCCGCGGGTGCCCGCGTCAGCAGTCGTCGGTGCGCGTGGGGTAGGCCGTGATCACCCGGTCGGTGGTGGCCGAGACGATCACCTTCACCCAGGGCTCGTCGTCGGGGCGTGAACCGTCGTCGAACCGGACGGGTGCGGCGTAGCAGACCTTGCCGTCGCCGGCGTCGAGCGGGAACCCGGAGCGCGGGTCCTCGAGCGCCGTCTGCACCGCGGTGAGCATGGCGTCGTCCCAGTCGCGCGAGCCGTGCCCGGTGACGACGTCCTGCCAGTCGGCGGTGTGCCGCACCCGGATGTGCTCGTACCCCTGGGCAGCGGTGCCGCACTGCAGGGTGACGCGGCCCAGGGCCTCGGTCTCGTACTGCGCGACGGCCGCCTGGGTCGTGGTGTCGCACCGGCCGAGCGCGGTGCTGCCGGGCATGTCCGGCCCGGTGCGGGTGATCGTGACGGTGCCGTCACCGGCGGCCGTCGGCGCGTCGCTCGACGTCCGTGAGGCCGAGCCGGCACCGATGGTCGGGTCGTCCGCGCCCTGCCGTGCCGTCAGGAACAACCCGCCGGCGAGGAGACCGGCGGCCACCACGGCCGCGACGCCGGTGAGCACGGGACGGTTGCGGTTCCGGGGCACGCGCCCAGTATGCCGGGAGTTCGACCGCACGACGGAACCAGGCTCCGGCCACCGCAACGCGCGATCGCGGGGTTCGGTGTCCGGAACCTGGTTCCTGGCGGACGGGAGGCCCGCCACGCGTCAGGCGCGCGCGGCCAGTCGGGTGCCGGCGACGACGGCCAGGACGGCGACGAGCACCACGTACCCGATCAGGACGGGGAGCGTCGGGATCACCAGCAGCGCTGCCCCGACGGCCACGACCGGCACGGTGAGCCCGGCGTAGGCGATGAGGAACGTGGCGGCGAGCACGCCGCCCCGGCGCTCCGGGCCGACCAGTGCTGCGGCGCTGCCGATCGCGGCGCGGAACAGCAGGCCGACGCCGGCTCCCGCGACGACCCCGCCGCCGATGAACCCGGCGACCTGCAGCAGGACCGCGGCGACGGCGAGGACGACCAGGCCGACGACCAGGAGCACCATGCCGAGCCGGATCTGCGCACGCTGCGCCAGTCGGGCGAAGACGATCTGCGACAGCGCGCTCGCGGCGAAGACCCCGAAGGTCGTGGCACCGGCGGCGAGGCGGTCGGTGACGTGGAACGTGGTGCCGAGGAAGCTCGGCGCGACCGAGGTGAAGAGGCCCTGCACGGCGAGCGCGGCGAACGCGGCTGCACCGGCGGCCCAGAACGCGGCGCCCTGCCCCTCGGGAGCCTGCATGCGCTGCGGGCGGTAGGCCACGGGCTGCTCGGGACGGTCGACCGTCTCCGGTGCGGCCAGCACGAGCACGAACGCGACGGCCAACGCGATCACGAACACCACGTACGGGACCATGAGCGGCTGCCCGACGAACTCGGCGAGCGCTCCGCCGACCAGGGCGCCGAGCGACAGCCCCCCGAGGTTCACGGCTCCGGCGGCGACGCTCGCGCCCTTCGCGGAGTCGCTCGACCCGGTGGCACGGACCCGGAGCTCACCGAGGTGTGCCGTCGCGGTCGCCGTCAGCGTCCCGACGCCGAGGCCGGTCACGAGCCGGGCGACGATGAGGCCGGTGACGTCGTTCCAGAGCAGGAACAGCACGGCGGCGACCAGCTCGAGCGCGATCGACACCAGGATGAGCGGACGGCGTCCGTGCACGTCGCTGAGGTGCCCCGCCAGGTACAGCGACCCGACGACCCCGACCCCGTACGCCGCGAAGATCACCGTCGTGGTGAAGGTCGGGAAGCCGTCGCGGGCCTGGTAGATGACGTAGAGGGGCGCGGGGACGGTCGCGAAGGCCATCACCGCGAGGAACGCGAAGGCGACGACCCAGAAGCCGAAACCGTGGCGCCGACGGGTGTGGACACGGCGTCCGCGCGGGGCGACGACACGGTCGCTCGCGGATGCGGGAGCGGCGGTGGTGGCGGGGACGGTGCCCGTCGGGGTGTCGGTGACGGTTGACATGCTCCGATGATCGCGCTCGCGGTGCATCGAGTCCAACGGATGCGCTTGATGTGCACGATCGATCTGCTCGATACTCGGACGATGGAGACCCGACTGCTCGAACAGTTCGTCACCGTCGCCGCCGAGGGCAGCGTCACCCGGGCCGCGGAACGGCTCTGGGCCGCGCAGTCCACGGTGTCCGCGGGCATCGCCTCGCTCGAGCGCAGCTTCGGCGTGCGGCTCTTCGACCGCACCGGACGACAGCTCGTGCTGACCCCCGCCGGCGAGGACCTGCTCCCCCACGCCCGCGCGGTGCTCGAGTCACTCGACCGGATGCGCGACCTGGCCACCGCTGACGACGCTGACCTGCGGGGCCGGGTGCGGCTCGGCATCTTCACGAGCATGGACATCGTCGACCTGACGGGCGTGCTGCAGCGGTTCCGGCGGCAGCACCCGCTCGTCGCCGTGGAGCTGATGACCTCGCCGTCGGGGACGACCGGCCTCGTGCAGGACCTCGTCGCCGGGCGGCTCGACATCGCCTACACGGGGCTGCCCACCGTGCCCGCCGGCGTCGTCGTGGAGCCGTTGCGGGAGATGCCGTTCCGGGTGTTCACCGCGTCGGACCACCCGCTCGCCGGCCGGTCGTCGGTGTCGCTCGCCGAACTCGCCGATGAACCCTTCGTCGACACGGCGCACGGGTTCGGCAACCGGATCATCCTCGACGGGGCACTCGAGCGGCTCGGGATCCGTCGGCGCATCGTCGCGGAGATGAACGACATGCCCGCCGTGATCCGGTTCGCCTCGGCCGGGCTCGGCGTCGGGGTCGTGCCGGACTCGGGGGTGCGGTACGACGGGGCGGTGCTCGACCTGGAGGACGAGGTCGACCCGCTCCGCATCGGCCTGGCGGTCCGGACGTCCCCGGAGCCGAGCCGTGCGGTCCGGACGCTGGCGCGCGACATCGTGGCGGCGCGGGTGGGGTGACCCTGGGCGCGCTCGGCTGTGCTTCGTGAGCAGGAACGGTCGCGTCACGGTGCGCGAGGCGACCGTTCCTGCTCACGATCTGACCACCGACGGACTGGAGGCACGGGTCGGGTCCGCCACGTGCCTCCAGGCCGTCAGTCCCCCCAGAACGTCGCGATGAGGGCGGGCAGGAGCCCGTCGGTCGGGACGTTGGTCTGTTCGATGGTGATCCAGGTGTCACCGCGGGCGAAGTACGTGTAGGCCTTCTCGACGCCGTACGGCTCGACGATCCCGCGGGACTGGCAGAATGTTCCGCCGTCACGCTCCGTGCAGGTCCCGCCGCCGTCGTACGCGGGGAACTCCTCGATCTCCCGCTGGATGGTCGCCTCGGTGGCGGTCCCGGCCCGGACCTCGATCCCGGACACGTCCGCGCGCGGGTCACGCCACGAGCAGGAGACCTTCGACTGGGTGCCCTCCGGGTCCTGACCGTCCGGCACTCGATCGGTACCCGACGGTGGGTCGGCCTGCGTCAGCGGGGTGTCACCGAAGAAGCGGTCGTAGTCCTCGGCGGGGACGAGCGCGCGACAGTCCGTGGGGATCGTCGGCGCGGCGGGGGTCGGTGTCGGCGTCGGGGTGGGCTTCGGCACCGGGGCACCCGTGATCGGGGCGGAGCTCGGCGTCGTGGAGGACGGCGCGGGCTCGGGCTGCTGGGTCTGGGTGGGAGCGGCGACCGGGTCGGCGTTCTGCTGCGACAGGGTCAGGGCGACCGCACCGGTCGCGGTGCCGACGGCGAGCAGCGCGACGACACCGATGACGATGCCGGACCGGCCCCGACGACGCTTCGGGAGCGGGGTGGCACGTTCGAGGACGTTCTGCTTCATCGAGACGAGCATGCGCTGCAGGTCGTCTCCCTGCGGAGGCTCAGTGTTCATCGTGCATCACCACCTTCTTGAGTCGTCGACGGTTGCGGGACACCCGCTGGGTGACCGCGCCGACCGTGAGTCCGAGGAGTTCGGCGGCCTCGGCGTACGAGTGCCCCTCGAGCAGGCAGAGCTCGCAGATGCGGCGGTCGAGGTCCGGGAGCGCGGCGATCTCGGCGCGGACCCAGCGCAGGGTCTCGCGGGCCTCGTCGTGGTCGGCGGGCGAGGCGAGGTGCTCCGGGAGCTCGTCCGTGCGGCGCCGGGCCTGCTTGCGCCCGGTGTTGAAGGCGTGGTTGCGGCACACGACGAGCAGCCACGGCAGCACCGTGTCCGCCGGCAGCTCGAGGGTCGCGGCGCGCTGCCAGAGCGTCAGGAACGCGTCCTGCACGATCTCCTCGACGTCGGACCGGTCGTCGACGAGCGCCCACGCGTAGCGGGTGAGGGTGGCGGCGTACCGGTCGAACGCCCGGGCGAGCGCGCCGGTGTCCCCTTGTGCCATCGCACGGACGAGTCCTTCGTCCGTGTCGGTGCCGGTCGTCACGTCCACATCCCACCTCCTTCACTCAGAGGTGTCGGCAGGACCCGCGATCCTGACAGGACCGTGGCGGATTCGTGATCTCGGGCGTGTCCGCCCGAAGCCGTCAGCCGTCAGACATCAGCCGTCAATGGAAGTCGTCGCCGTCGCCCTCGCCCGGCGTCTTGTGCCCGCCGAGCATGTCGTTGTCGTCCTGCTCGCTCGACGAGGCGAGCTGCAGCATCGCGAGCACGACGACGACCACGATGAACGCGACGCCGAGGAAGATCACGGCCAGCTGCAGTTCCCGCGTCGAGAACAGCACGACGAGCCCGGTGAACACCGCGATGATCGCGGAGATCCCGAGGAGCTCGACCGGGCGCAGACGGTCACGACGGCTGGGGGTGGTCATGCGTGTGGTGCTCCGTCCGGGGCGACGGCCGGCGTGGCCGTGCCCCACTTGTGCGAGAGGCCGGCGATCACGTGGAAGACGGCCGTGATGGCGAGGTACGCGCCGAGCAGGCCGACGAGCACGATCGAGGCGTCGAGGGTGCCGGTGACCTGCTCCACGCCACCGAGCTGCTGGGAGTAGTCCGGCGGCGTGACGAGGAAGGCGACCGCGAGCAGCAGCGTGAGGCCGCCGATCGTGGTCCAGTCGCGAGCGAAGGGCGAGCGCCGCCGGGCACGGAGCCCCTGCGACAGCTCGAGGGCCCCGGTCAGCACCGCGAACGCGACGATGACCGTGATGAAGGCCGGCAGCCCGAACCCGTTGCACGCGAACGCGGCGACGGCGGCGAGCAGGGTGATGACGGCCTGCAGCAGGGTCGTGCGACGCGAACGGCCGTCGAGGGGCAGTCGGGAGATCCCGCCGAACAGGAGCACGAGGCCCTCGACCAGGGCGAAGCCGCCGAACAGCAGGAGACCGTAGCCCGCGGCGTGGTTGGTCGAGAAGGTGATCACCATCGCGACGACCGCTGCGGGGACCGCCCGGAGGATCGGGATCGGCCAGTACCGCGCGCGCTGGGTCGCGTCTTCCACGGTGGTGGCGTCGTCCACGGTGTCGGACACGAGACCTCTTTCGGGCATGCGGATCGTGGATCCGATCCTACCGCCGGTGGGGTGGACGCCCGACCGGAGCGGATTCGACCCCCTGTGGACGTCCACACCCGTGCACCGGGACGACACCGCCGTCCGGTGCCGTCCCGGCGGTGTCAGGGCTGCTGCGGGCCGTCGGTCAGCGCGTTCCGGCGAGCACGACGTCGGGCGAGCCACCAGCACACGGACCCGGCGGCGGCGGCCAGGGCGGCGAGCGCCGCGGCGAGGCCGAGCCCTTCGGCGCCGGTGTAGGCGAGGGCTCCGACGGGGGCAGCCGCACGACGGTCGACTGCGGGGTCACCGGCTCCGCCGTCGTCGTCGACACCGGCGCCGTCACCGTCGTCACCACCGGAACCGTCACCACCGGCGTCCCCGTCGTCCGGAGCCGGCCCGGTCGTCGGCACGGGGCTCGGCGCGGGCCCCTCGTCGTCCGGGCCCACGACGATCGCGACGCCGGTGGACGGGTCGCCGCCGTCCGCGTCGGTCGGCGAGGTCGCCGTCGCCACGTTCACCACGTCGGAGCCGTCCCCCTGGTACGCGGGGTCGAGCTCGGCGCGGATGCGGAAGTCCAGGGTCTCGCCCACCTCGAGCGACACGTCGGAACTGCAGGTCACCCGCTGCCCCTCGGCCGTGCACCCGTCGTCGGAGCCCACGAACCGCATGGCCTGGGGCAGGTCGTCGACCGCGCCGACCTGCTGCGCCACCGACGGCCCCCGGTTCCGGGCCGTCACGAGGTACTCGACCTCGTCACCGGGCCGGACGGTCGACGGCGACACCGACTTGTCGGTCTCGACGTCGGCGGCGATCACCGGTGCCGTCACGGTGGTGGTCGCCCGCGAGGCGTTGTCGGCCTCGTTCGTGTCGGACAACGAGGTCGGCGGGGCGATGGTCGCAACGCTCTCCAGCGCTCCGGACGTGCCCTCGGCCACCCGGCCCTCGATCGTGACGACGGCCGAACCCCCTCGGGGCAACGACAGGTCGGTCGCGACGTCACCGGTGCCCGACCCGGTCGCGCAGGCGGAGCCGTCCGCGGCCGTGCAGGTCCAGGTGACGTCCTCGACGCCGTCGGGCACGTCGACCTGCAGCGGACTCGGGTCGGCGGCGTTCGGGCCGGGGTTCCGCGCCGTCACGGTGTAGCGGAGCGGTTCGCCCGCCGTCGCGGTCGCGGGCAGGTCGTGCTCGACGGACAGGTCCGCCGGCTTCCAGACCCGGAGCGCGTCGACCTCGTGCTTGTCGACGTGGCTGCCGGTGGCCCCGGCGAACCCGAGGCGCAGCGTGCTCGGCAGCGCGGCCTGGCCGTCGCCGTGCAGCGGGACCGAGTCGAGCACGGTGCGCATGGTCGAGCCGACCTGCAGCCGGACGGAGACCGCGAGCCCGCCGTCGTCGTCGGGCAGCAGGGTGATCCGGACCGTCCGGGGCGTGGATACGGCCGTCACGGTGCCACCGGGCGCCGCGGCACCGGCGACGTACCGGTAGCCCTCGGTCCCGTTGCCGGAGCCCCGGACCACCACGTGGTCGGGCTGCGCTCCGGGACCGGACCCGTTGATGCGTGACGAGAAGTTGCCGTAGTGGTCGATCGCGACGGCGGCGAAGCCCCCGGGGACGCCCGGCAGGTCGCACTCCCGGCCACCGCCCTCGGTCGCTTCCTTGCGGCAGGCGTACCCGAGACCGGCGCCGAAGGACCCGACGCCCTGTGCCGCTGCGCCGTCGGCCAGGTACAGCAGCAGGCCGTCGGCCCCGGGGTCGTCCTTCTCGGTGTGCATCGCGTACGTGAACTCGATCTCGAGCCCGGTGTCGGACGGGAACGTGTCGTTCGTCGACCACGCTCCCGCCTGGTTCCGGACGTCGTCGGTGAGCCGCAGCCGGCCGCCGGACACCGCGGCGTCACCGTGCAGGGCACCGCCGGACGCACTGGAGAACTGGTTGACGTACGGGAAGTCGAGGGCGGCCGCACTCGACCCGGACGGCAGGACGGCAGGCGCCGCGAGCACGCCGAGCGCGGTCAGGGTGGCGCACGCCGCGGCGAGACGGCGGACGACCCGCGAGCGGAACGACCGCCGGTCGACGGAAGGAGCTGGTACTGGTGCAGGTGCTGATGCAGTGGGATCTGTCATGCCCCGATGCTCGCGACCGGGACGTCACCCCCGGGCGGCGGCGAGACGATCTGTGGAACGCCCCCACGGGCCTCCCGGCTGTGGAGGAAGAACGACGCGAGCGGACCGCTCAGGCCAGCCACACCGTCGTCTCACCCGGCAGCAGCCCCGGTGCGACCCCGTCGAGCGGCCCGGACGCGACGACGACGGACCCGGCCGGCAGGGGCACCGGCGCGGTGCCGAAGTTCGTGACCGACCGCCAGCCGTCGTGCCGCGCGAACGCCACGACCTCGGAGCCGGACTCCAGCCACGTCAGCGCCTCCCCCTGCTGCAGGCGACGCCGTGCGGCCAGTGCCCGGCGGTACAGCGACAGGGTCGACTCGGGATCGCCGTCCTCGGCCTCGACCGAGGACTCCCCGAAGTCCTGCGGCTGCGGCAGGTGCGGTGCGACGTCCCCGAAGCCGAACGACGGCCCGGAGCGCGTCCACGGGATCGGCACCCGACAGCCGTCCCGGCCCTTCACGGTGTGCCCGGTGCGGAGCCACTTCGGGTCCTGCAGCAGGTCGCGCGGGATCGCGGCGGCCTCGTGCAACCCGAGCTCCTCGCCCTGGTAGACGTACGACGACCCGGGCAGCGCCAGCATCAGCATCGTCGCCGCTCGGGCCCGACGGAGCCCCCGTGCACGGTCGAGCTCCGGCGTCGTGCCGTCCGTCATGAGCCAGGCGTCGGTGTCGGTGCCGTCCGGCAGGCCGTAACGGGTGGGGTGCCGCACGACGTCGTGGTTCGAGAGCACCCAGGTGCTCGAGGCACCGGACTGCTCCGAGGCGGCCAGGTTCCGCTCGATGATCCGACGGAACACATCGGGCTCGAACGGAGCCTCGAGCAGGTCGAAGTTGAAGGCCTGCCCGAGCTCCGTCGGCCGGGCGTACAGGACACGGCGGGGTGCCGGGGCCCAGGCCTCTGCGACCGCGGCACGGGGCGGGTCGTACTCGTCGAGCACCCGGCGCCAGGTGGCGAAGATCTCGTGCACCTCGTCGCGGTCGTACAGCGGGTCGGAGCCGTCGAGCGGCAGGTCCTGCTCGTTCGACGGCCGGTACGGGGTCGACAGGTCCTTCGCCAGACCGTGCGCGACGTCCACGCGGAACCCGTCGACACCGCGGTCGGACCAGAAGCGCAGCGTGTCCTCGAAGTCGGCGCGGACCTCGGGGTTCGACCAGTCCAGGTCGGGCTGCTCGGGGGCGAACAGGTGCAGGTACCACTGCCCGTCGGGCACCCGGGTCCACGCGCTGCCACCGAAGTTCGAGACCCAGTCGCTCGGCGGCAGTTCCCCGGAGGCGCCCGAGCCCTCACGGAACACGTACCGCGCACGCTCGGCCGACCCCGGCGAGGACGCCAACGCGGCCCGGAACCACTCGTGCTGGTCCGAGGTGTGGTTCGGCACGATGTCGACGATGACCTTGAGGTCGTGCTCGTGGGCGGCCCGGACCAGGGCGTCCAGGTCGTCGAGGGACCCGAGCTTCGGGTCGACGGCGCGGTAGTCGGCGACGTCGTAGCCACCGTCGGCGAGCGGCGACGGGAAGAACGGGGAGAGCCACAGGGCATCGACGCCCAACGATGCCAGGTACGGCACCCGGCTCGTGATGCCCGCGACGTCACCGAGCCCGTCGCCGTCCGTGTCGGCGAAGCTGCGCGGGTAGACCTGGTAGACGACGGCATCGCGCCACCAGGTCGGGTCGGTGGTTCGTGGCGTGCTGGCCGGGGTCCGAAGCGTGGTCACGTCGCCACCGTACCCAGGGTGCTGGGAATAGCGCCCCCTACGATCGCATTGGTTGTCGCTGACACCTTTCCGTCCAGCAACAGCATCCCGCAACAGAAGGAGCTCCATGACGAACGTCCTCGTCCTCGTCGGCAGCCTGCGCGCCGACTCCATCAACCGCAAGCTCGCCGAGGCCGCCGCGCACCACGCGCCGGAGGGCATCGAGCTGCACACCTTCGACGGCATCGTCGACCTGCCGTTCTACAACGAGGACATCGACGGCGACACCCCGCCCGCCGCTGCCGTCGCCTTCCGCGACGCCGTCGCCACCGCGGACGCCGTCCTGCTGATCACCCCCGAGTACAACGGCACCATCCCCGCCGTCCTGAAGAACGCGCTCGACTGGGGTTCGCGTCCGTTCGGTGCCTCGCCGCTGTCCGGCAAGCCCCTCGCCGTGATCGGCTCGGCGTTCGGCCAGTACGGCGGCGTCTGGGCCCACGACGACGCCCGCAAGGCCGCCGGCATCGCCGGCGCGAAGGTCCTGGAGGACGTCAAGGTCGCCATCCCGCAGTCGGTCGTCCGCTTCGCGGAGACCCACCCGCGTGAGGACGCCGAGGTCACGACGCTCGTGCAGGGCGCGCTCACCGCGCTCGCCGAGGCCGCAGCCGGCACGGACGAGCAGGCAGCCGCGTAACGCGACGAACCGCCGGACAGGAGGCCCGTGGCGACCCCGCCACGGGCCTCCTGTCCGTCCGGTGCGGACGCACCGGTCGTGGCAGAACCCGGGAGTTCACTAGACGGCCGAGATACGAGACGGGTTACCCTGAACGCCATGTCGACGCAGGAGATCACCGAGGCGTCCGGGTACTGGTTCCCGGACGACGACGCGACCCAACGTGGGGTCGCGGTGCTGAATGCCCTGCGCCGGTACCGATCGGCCGAGACGGCCATGCGCCGCCGGACCCGTGACTCGATGGGCATGGGCGAGACCGACCTGCTCGCCGTGCGCTTCCTGCTGCAGGCGCAGCGCTCCGGCACCACCGTGAGCCCGAAGGACCTCGCCGCGTACCTCAAGATCTCGTCGGCCTCGACGACGATCCTCATCGACCGCCTGGTCAAGTCGAACCACGTCCGCCGCGATCCGCACCCCACCGACCGCCGGGCCCTCGTCATCACGCCGACGACCGAGACCGACGACGAGGTCCGCGCCACGCTCGGCGTGATGCACCGCCGGATGATGTCGATCGCCGAGGGGCTCCCCGCGTCCGAGGCGCGGATCGTCGCCGGGTTCCTGGAGCAGATGCGCGACGCCGTCGACCAGGTCGACCCCGCGCCGTCGCACTGAGCGACACTGCACCGAACGACCTCGGGGGACGCTGCCTCCGAGCGCACTGAGAGCGCGCACTGCGGCACCGCGTAGACCGGAACGGTCACACCGACGCGAAAGGAGCCACAACCATGCACGCTTCGGACAAGATGGCCAAGAACCTCCAGGCGGTCCTCGTGGACCTCATCGACCTGCACCTGCAGGGCAAGCAGGCCCACTGGAACATCCTGGGCACCAACTTCCGCGACCTCCACCTGCAGCTCGACGAGATCGTCGACGCAGCTCGTGAGTTCGCCGACGACACCGCCGAGCGCATGCGTGCGCTGTACCTCGTGCCGGACGGCCGCTCGGCGACCGTCTCCGCGGGCAGCCACCTCGACGCGTTCCCCTCGGGCGAGATCACCACGCACGACGCCATCGACCAGGTCACGCTCCGGCTGTACCAGGCGACCGGCACCATGCGCGATGTCCACGACGAGGTCGACGACGAGGACCCGACGACCGCGGACCTGCTCCACGGCTTCATCGAGCGCCTCGAGCAGCTCGCGTGGATGGTCTCCGCCGAGAACCGCGCGCCCAGCACCCCGCTGGCCTCCGCGACCACGCCCGCCGTCGCCGACGCGTCGGCACACGCGTAGGGGCTCGGGTGGACCTCGGTATCCAGGGCAAGACCGCACTCGTCTTCGGCGGCGACTCCGGCATCGGGTGGAACACGGCGCGCATCCTCCTGGCAGAGGGTGCGACCGTGGTCGTCACGGACATCGACCAGAGCCGTCTGGACACCAGTGCGGACCAGCTCGAGGCGCCGATCGGAAAGCTGCACGCCTTCGCCGCCGACGTCCGGAGCGCCGAGAGCCTCGCCGCCCTGCACGACAAGGTGCGTGAAGCGGTCGGCGAGATCGACATCCTGGTGCAGTCCTCGGGCGTCACCGGCGCCCAGGGCATGTTCCACGAGATCGACGAGGCCGGCTGGGCGGAGACGCTCGACATCGACCTGATGGGGCCGGTGCGGATCACGCGCGAGTTCATCGGCGACCTGCGACAGGGCGGCTGGGGACGCATCGTCTACCTGGTGTCCGAGGACGCCTCGCAGCCGTACGACGACGAGCTGCCCTACTGCGCCGCCAAGGCCGGGGTGCTCTCGTTCGCGAAGGGCCTGTCGCGCTCCTACGCCTCCGAGGGCCTGCTGGTGAACACGGTCTCCCCCGCGTTTATCCACACGCCGATGACCGACGCGATGATGGACAAGCGGGCCAAGCAGCGCGGGACCTCGTTCGACGAGGCCATCGGCAGCTTCCTCGAAGAGGAGCGACCGTACATGGAGCTCAAGCGCCGCGGCGAGCCGGAAGAGGTCGCGAACGTCGTGGCCTTCCTGTGCTCGGACCTGGCCAGCTTCGTGAACGGCGCCAACTACCGGGTCGACTCCGGCTCGGTCGCCACGATCTGATCGTGGCACCACAGCACCGCCAGGAGGCGTCATGACCGACTTCCGCTACCTCATCGTCGGCGGCGGGATGGTCGCCGACGCTGCTGCCCGTGGCATCCGCGAGCTCGACACCGACGGGTCGATCGGCATCCTCAGCGAGGACGTCGACCGGCCCTACGCCCGGCCCGCGCTCTCGAAGAAGCTCTGGACCGATCCGGACTTCAGCTGGGACGACAAGGTCGACCTGCGCACCGAGGAGACCGGGGCGCAGTTCGTCCTGGGAACCGCGGTCACCGGGATCGACCGTGCCGCGAAGACCGTCACGACGGCCGACGGCGCGACCCACGGCTACGAGCGGCTCCTGCTCGCAACCGGCGGGAAGCCACGCGGGCTGCCGGGGCTGTCCCCGTCGGCACGCGTGCTCGACTACCGCAGCGCGTCGGACTACCGCCGGCTGCGTGAACTCGCGGACGCCGGAGCACACGTCGCCGTCGTCGGCGGCGGGTACATCGGTCAGGAGATCACGGCGGGCATCGTGCAGAACGGCGCACGCGTCACGCTGGTCGACCCGGACGAGGTCGTCGGCGGACGGATGTTCCCGGAGGACCTGGCACGGGCGTTCCAGCAGCGCTTCGTCGACCACGGCGTCGAGCTCCGCACCGGCCGCCGGGTGTCCGAGGGCACCGAGACGGCCGACGGCGTGCGGCTGACGCTCGACGACGGCTCCGTGGTCGAGGCCGACGCGGTCGTCGCCGGACTCGGCATCGAACCCGCGACGCAGCTCGCCGCCGACGCCGGACTCACCGTCCGCGACGGCATCGTGGTGACCTCGACGCTGCTCACCGACGACGACTCCGTGTTCGCCGCCGGTGACGTCGCCGAGTACCCGGACCGGATCCTCGGCACCCGCCGGGTGGAGCACGTCGACAACGCCCAGCAGCAGGGTCGGCAGGCAGGCCGCAACCTGGCCGATGCCGACGAGACCTACGACCACACGCCGATGTTCTACTCCGACGTCTTCGACATGGGGTACGAGGCCGTCGGACAGGTCAGCTCGAAGCTCCGCACGGTCGAGGACTGGCAGGACCCCACCGTCACCGGCGTCGTCTACTACCTGGACGACGACGACACGGTCCGGGGCGTGCTGCTCTGGAACGTGTGGGACAAGACCGACGAGGCCCGCAAGGTGCTCGCCGAGGCGAACGCGCTGACGCCCGACATGCTGCCGGGCCGCATCACGCCCTGACCGCTCGCCCGTCGCGGTGGTCGCGACTGCCTGGAGGCCCGGTGCCGGTCCGGTGGACCGGCACCGGGCCTCCAGGCGGTCACCCGCAGATCGCGGCGGACGCTGGTCCGACCGCGCCCGCTACTTCGACTCCGGCGCGACTTCGTCGACGACCGCCCGGCGGTCCGCCGGGTCGACCGGCAGGTCGTCGCCGTCCGCCATCGCGACGGCGTGTGCGGACTTGGCCGCCTCGAGCGTCTCGTCGTCGTTCCTGGCCATCCCGAACAGCTCGATGAACCGCGACTTGACCAGCAACCAGGCGTCCCCCGGGCTGAGCCGCGCCAGGTCCGACGACGTCGAGTCGTCGCGCACCCGCTGCAGCGACGACACGCCCCGGTCGGGGATCCGGTGGTCGACGTGCGCCACCGCGAGCCGTGCGACCGCGTCGGCCTGTGCGTGCATGACCGAGTGTGCGCCGTCGACGACCTCACGGAGGACCGCGTACGGGAACACCCGCGCCAACCGACGGACCCAGTCCCGCGGCACCATCGCGTCGTGCTCACCGCGGACGATCAGGGTGCGGGCCTGCACGTGGGCGGCGCGCTCCTCGATCGGGAACGCGATCATCCGCGGCAGGACCTTCCGGAACCAGTGCCACCCGCACAGTGCGTACGCCGTGATGCCGTGCCAACGGACCGCGGCGGGCTCGTGCAGCGTCGACCGGAGGAACCGGAACGCCGACTGCCGCACCGTGCGTGCCGACGAGTCGACCACCGGGCTGATGAGCACGAGGTCGGAGATCCCCGGGCGGCGGGCGGCGACCTCGGTGACGACCTGGGTGCCCATCGAGTGCCCGACCAGGACCGGGTCCTGGAGCCCGAGGTCGTCGATGACCCGCTCGACCGCGTCGGCGTAGCGCTCGATCGAGACCTTCCCGCGGAACCGCGGGACCCCGGCGAAGCCCGGCAGGTCGAGCGCGTGCACCGGCCCGTTCTCGTTGAGGTGCGGGGCGAGCCGCTCGTAGTAGGTCGAGGCGATGCCGAGCCCCGCGACGAGCACGAAGGCCCGCTCGCCCGGCTCGCCGACCGAGCTCACCCGGACGTAGGTGCCGTCGACCGCGACCCGGTCCACCTGCACCGTGACGTCGGCGTCCTCGGCCTGGGCGAGTTCGCCGGCCGGGTCCGGCCGGGGTGCCTGGCGTTCGTCGTCCACGTGGGTCTCCTCCGGTCGGGCGGTCGCCCAGGATACCCGGCCGCCGTCCGCGCGGGCGGCGACGACGTGCTCAGCCGCTGAAGGTGTTCGCTGGGAACCCGTGCACCGTCGTCGGCACCGCGAAGACCGCGCCGGACCGCGGCGCCTGCTCCAGGTCCTGCTCGGTGAGGTTCTCGCGGGCCGTCCCGACGAAGAGCGTCGACATGTCCGGGCCGCCGAACGCCACCGACGTCGGGTTGGCGACGGGGAGTTCCACCGTCTCCAGGTGCGAGCCGTCCGGCCCGTAGCGCTCGACGCGGGACCCGCCGTAGATCGCGCTCCAGAAGCAGCCCTCGTCGTCGCGGACCAGGCCGTCGTGCGCCTGACCGACGATGAACGGATCGAGTTCGCCGAGCTCGCCGTCCGGGCCGTACGACCCCCGGAAGACGGTCGAGGCGCTGGTGTCGGTGACGTACATCGTGCTGCCGTCCTCCGACCACTCCATGCCGTTCGTCACGCCGAAGCCGCCGCGGAGCACCCGGGTCGTGCCGTCGGCCTCGATCGAGTAGAGCGCTGCGTCTGGCTCGCCGGTCGTCACGTTCATGCTGCCGACCAGGAACCGGCCGAACGGGTCGCACTTGCCCTCGTTGAACCGGTTGCCCGAGGTGCTGTGGGTGACGCGGGCGATCTCACGCTCCACGGATCCCTGCTCGTCCGTCACCACGACGGTGTCGCCGAGGGCCGCGACGAACCCGCCGGAGGCCCGGGGCTGGAAGCTCGCCAGCGGGGGCGGCAGCGGCACGCTCGAGCGCACGGTGCCGTCGGCCTCGGCGGTGTTGAGGGTGCCGAGGGTGATGTCGGCCCACCGGAGCAGCTGTGCGGACGGGTCCCAGACGATGCTCTCGGCGAGGACCGCTCGGGCGTCGGCGAAGACGGTCGCGGGGCCGGTCGTGACGTTGGTGCTCATCGACCCCGTCTACCTCGGGGGCGGTCCGTGCCCGTTCAGGCGTGGCGCGGCGGCGAGTTCACGGGCTCAGCGACACCTCACGCCCGCTTCGGCCCGTGAGGTGTCGCGCAGCGCGAAAGTCCGCGGCGGCGCCCGCGGGTCAGAGGCGGGCGAACCGCGCGCGGAAGAAGCTGTAGACGCCGAAGGCCAGGAACCCGATGCCGATCGCGACGAGGACGAACACCCCACCGGGCATGCTCCGCACCGCGTCGAACGCGGCGTCGAGGCCGGTGGCCTGGTCGGGGTCGCTCTGCAGCCCCGCGACGGCGATGAGCACGCCCACGATGACCACGGCGATGCCCTTGCCGACGTACCCGACGACGCCGAGCACGGTGACCACGCGGTCGAGCTGGCCCGACGGTCGCGTGATCTGCTTGCGGAACGACCGGCGGCAGCCGATCACCACGAGGCCGATGCCGACCGCGACCGCGATCGCCCCGGCCAGGACCAGCACGAACACCCCGCCCGGTGTCGCCAGGGTCTTCGCCGCGGCACTCTGCGACGAGCTGCTCGAGCTCGAGCCGGCTCCGAGCGCGTACGAGGCCGCCGAGTACGCGATCACGCCGTAGACCACGGCCTTCGCGACGTCCTTCAGCCGGGCGAGCCAGCCACGGTTGGTGTCGGAACGGCCGCCGACGATCGCCTCGACGACCAGACGCACGGTGAGTGCGGCCGTGCCGACGGCGATCAGCCAGAGCAGGAACACCCCACCGGGGACCGCGGCGATCTGCTGCAGCGCACCGGACTGGTCCGTCTCGCCGCCGGAGGACGCGTTGCCGATCCCGAGCAGGATCGCCAGGTACCCGATCAGCAGGTGGACGATGCCGCTGCCGACGAACCCGGCGCGTGCCGTGACCTCGAACCAGCGGCTGTCGGCCGCCCGCCGGACCTGTCGTCCGGTTTCCTTCGCTGCGTGCTCCGCCGTGTCGCTCATCACGGCCCAGCGTGCCCGACGCGTGCCGTCCTGTCCGGGGCGCGCCGGGCCGTGCGGTCCGCCCCGTGGCGGACGGGAGGCCCGTGGCGGTGCCGCCACGGGCCTCCCGTCCGCCGGTGGGCGCGTCTCAGTCGCCCTTCACGTTGACGACCTGCCGCAGGGTGTGCCGGATCGACACGAGGTCCTCGGCGTCCGCCATGACCTGGTCGATCGGCTTGTAGGCCGCCGGGATCTCGTCGAGGAACGCGTCGGTGTCGCGGTACTCGATGCCGGCCATCGCCTCGCGCAGCTGCTCGTGGGTGAAGGTCCGCCGGGCAGCGCTCCGCGAGAACAGCCGGCCCGCACCGTGCGGCGACGACTCGAGCGAGGGCTTGTTGCCGAGCCCCTCGACCACGTACGACGCGGTGCCCATCGACCCGGGGATCAGGCCGGGCTGACCGGCCTTCGCCTGGATCGCACCCTTGCGTGAGACCCACACGGACTTGCCCCAGTGCGTCTCACGCTGCGTGAAGTTGTGGTGGCAGTTGATCCGCTCGCGCTCGTCGACGGGCGTGCCGACGGCCTCGGACAGCTGCCGGACGACGCGGTCCATCATCTCCTCGCGGTTGAGCAGCGCGAAGTGCTGGGCCCACCGGAGCTCGGCGATGTACCGGTCGAACTCCGGCGTGCCCTCGACCAGGTAGGCCAGGTCGGGGTCCGCCAGCTGGATCCACCACCGCTCCATGGCCTTCTTGGCGACCTTGATGTGCCGCTGCGCGATCTTGTTGCCGACGCCCCGCGACCCGGAGTGCAGGAAGAGCCAGACCCGGTCCTGCTCGTCGAGGGAGACCTCGATGAAGTGGTTGCCGGACCCGAGCGTGCCGAGCTGGTTCCGCCAGCCGCCGTGCACGCCGTCGGGGTCGAACCCGGCGGTCTCGGCCATCGCCTCGAGCTCGGCGATCCGGGGTGCGGCGGTCGCCACGATCTTCCGGTTCGACGCACCGGCCGACAGCGGGATCGCGCGCTCGATCTGCTCGCGCAGCCCCTGCAGGTCAGCGGGCAGGTCGGTGGCGGTGAACTGCGTGCGGACCGCGATCATGCCGCAGCCGATGTCCACACCGACGGCCGCCGGCATGATCGCGCCGAGGGTCGGGATGACGGACCCGACGGTGGCCCCGAGGCCGAGGTGTGCGTCGGGCATGAGGGCCAGGTGCGGGAACACGAACGGCATGCGCGCGGTCGTGCGGGCCTGCTGCTCGGTGTTGTCCTCGAGCATCGAGGCCCAGCTCAGCAGCCGGTCGTTGATCTTCTTCATGGAGTCGTCTCGCTTTCGTGACGGTCGAGGTGACGGTCCGAGACGGTCGTACGCCGGGCCTCCTGGTCGTCGCCGGACGTGGCGGACGGAAGGAAGCGGTGCTGACGAACGCCCCGGGCCGGGTGGGCACGGGGCGTCGTGGGACGTCGCGTGCCTACGCGGGATAGCGGAGGGACCACTGCTGCTCGGGCAGCACGGCGGCCGCGGCGAGCTGGAGCTCGACGCGTTCCTCGTTGTGCTGCACGGCGCGCATGCGCGGTCCTTCCGGTGTGCCCGGGGCGGGCGGTCTGCCTGATCGGCAGGAGCACGACGCTAGTGCGACACGCCCGGGATGCGCAAGTCGCGTGGGCGTGTCGGTCGGGCGCCGGGGGTTCGCCGGCGGCTGTCCTGGGGTGCTCCGGCGGTTCGCCGGTGGTTCTCCACAGGCGGGAGGCCCGGCGTGCGTTCTCCACGAGGGGTACGTCCGCCTGATGGTCGCCACCGGGGCCGGGGCAGGCTGGACGCATGACCGAGCGCACGCGAGACACCCCCGACGCGACCGAGAACGAGGAACGGACGAACGGGTACGTCCCGCTCCGTTCGTACGGCGCGATCGGCGATGGGCGGACGGTCGCCCTCATCGCACTCGACGGCCGGATCGACTGGCTGCCGATCCCGTCGATGGACTCGCCGCCGGTGTTCGCGAGCATCGTCGACGCCGAGCACGGCGGACACGTCGCCCTGCGGCCCGTGGACGACCAGGCGCAGGTGTCCCGCGCCTACCTGCCGGGGACGAACGTGCTCGTGACGACGTGGACGACCCCGTCCGGCACCGCCACCGTGACCGACGCCATGGTCACCGGTGTGGCCGGACGCCTGCCGTGGGCCGAGATCGGCCGCTGCGTGCAGGGGGTCGAAGGGTCGGTCGAGATGGAGTGGGCGGTCGTGCCCGGCACGATCCTGAACACGGCGGAACCGCGCCGACTCGACACCGCGAACGGCACCGTCATCGGGATCGACGGCGTCACCATAGCGATCGTCGAGCAGGGCTTCGAACCGGTGCACGACGACGGTCCCCGGTTCTCGGGGCGGTTCACGACGACCGAGGGCTCGAAGTCGATCCTGACCATCGTCGGCACGTACGACGAGCCGATCTTCCTGCCCGAGCCGGAGCGCACGCTCGAGGGGGTCGACCGCACGATCGAGAACTGGTCGACCTGGTCGAAGGAGTTCAGCTACGACGGCCCCTGGTCGGACGCCGTCCAGCGCAGCGCCCTCGCCCTGAAGCTCCTGATCTTCGCCCCCACCGGCGCCATCGCCGCGGCCCCGACGACGAGCCTGCCCGAGGACCGCACGGGCGGGAAGAACTGGGACTACCGGTTCGCCTGGGTGCGCGACCTGGCGTACACGGTGCACGCGCTCACCCGCTTCGGTCTGCGCGAGGAGACGCACGCCGCCGTGTCGTGGGTGATGCGCACGATCGCCGAGCACGACGAGACGATGCCGATCTTCTACGGACTCGACGGGTCGAAGAGCGACACCGTCGAGGAGCGCGACGTCCCGGGCTGGAACGGCATCGGGCCGGTCACGATCGGCAACCGCGCGGGTGACCAGCTGCAGCTCGGGGTCTGGGGCGACGTGTTCGAGATCATGCGGCAGTACGTCCGGGCCGGCAACGTGCTCGACCGCAAGACGGCCTCGGTGCTGCAGGACCTGGCCGACGACGCGTGCCACCGTTGGCCGGAGCCCGACTCGGGCATGTGGGAGCTGCAGGAGGCGCAGCACTACACGACGAGCAAGATCGGCTGCTGGCAGGCGCTCGACGCCGCGGTCGAGCTGCACGACGCGGGGATGATCGACGGCCCGCGCGAGAAGTGGATCGAGAACCGCGAGCTCATCGAGGACTGGGTCGCCGAGAACGGGTGGAACGAGGAGCTCGGCCACTACGTCATGTACCCGGGCACCGACGCGCTCGACTGCTCGATCCTGCTGCACGCGATGTCGGCGTTCGACCGCGGACCGCGCATGGAGTCCACGATCCGGGCGATCGAGGAGCAGCTGCAGCACGGCCCGCTCGTGTACCGGTACTCCGGCATCCAGGACGAGGAATCGCCGTTCGTGGCGTGCTCGTTCTGGCTCGCTGCGGCCCTCGCCTGCGTCGGAAGGGTCGACGACGCGAAGCAGCTGATGGACGACATGGTCGCGCAGGCGAACGACGTCGGCCTGTTCAGCGAGATGCTCAGTGCCGTCGACGGGGACTTCATGGGCAACATCCCCCAGGGTCTGTCGCACCTGGCCCTCATCCAGGCCGCGCTGACCATCGAAGAAGTCTCAGAGAAGTCCTGACCGGGCTGGACGAACCGTCGGGGGCGCGGGGCATCATGGTCTGACGATGAACGACGTCGATGCACGGATGGACCGGCTCCGCAGGGCCGCGCGCTACCGCTACCAGCAGCTCGTCGACCAGGAGATCGAGCGGGGGTCGCTCGACCCCGACGAGGTGCGTTCGGAACGTGAGGAACGTCGGCTGCTCAAGGCCGCCGACGTCGCGGCGCACGCCCGGGCCCAGATCGCGGAGGCCGAGCGGCGCGGGGTCTTCGAGGGCAACCCGTACCACGGCAAGCCGCTGCCGGGCCTCGACGGGCAGCACGACCCGGACTGGTGGATCAAGTCGAAGATCGAGCGTGAGGACATCCGGGGCATCGCTCCGCCGGCGCTGGCGCTCCGCACCGAGGACGCCGAACTCGACGACGCACTCGACGCGCTGTCGCTGGAGTCCGACGTGCGGGACGTCCTGGTGGACTTCAACGCGCGGGTGAAGGAGGCCCGACGGCAGCTGCTCGGCGGGCCGCCGGTGGTGACGCCGATGCGCGACGTCGAGGCCGAGGTGCTCGCCTGGCGGGAACGCCGCGAGGTGCGCATGGCGTCGGCCGCGCGGGCTGCGGAGCAGGCGCGGCTCGAGGCGAAGCCCCGGCAGTGGTGGCGGCGCCGCTGAGCGGTGGCGCGGCGCGGTGCGGCGCGGTGGGGTCCGGGCGCGATTTCGCGCTGAGCGACAGTTCTCGCGGACGTGAGCACGTGAGGTGTCGCCCAGCCCGTAATGACGGCGGCCGCCGGCCCGGCGTCCGCACATGACGGACGGGAGGCCCGGTGCCAGCTGGCACTGGGCCTCCCGTCCGTCGTGTGCGCCCGTTCTTTCCCATCGCGCGCGCGGTGGTTCGCAAGAACGGGCGTACCTGGTCGAAAGAACTCGCCAGGTACGCCCGATTCCACCAGGTACGCCCGGTTCCGCCAGGTACGCCAGGTACGCCCGGTTCCGCCAGGCGCACGACGCGCAACGCACGCCGGCCCGGGCCACGCTGCTGCGTGGTCCGGGCCGACTGTGGTGGTGCGGGGTGTTACTTGATCTGTGCGGTGATGGTGGCGGTGCCGACGAGGAGGCCGCGCTTGACGGCGTCGGTGCCGAAGGTCTTGTTCAGCAGGCCGGCGGCGTCTTCGCTGATGTGGACGGTGGTGCCGG
>NZ_MJGT01000050.1:167579-173275 GCF_001864975.1 Curtobacterium sp. MMLR14_002 | reverse complement strand
GGGCGGTAGTTGCCATCCGGGGACCAGTAGGTGACCGACCCGGCGGTGATCGGGAACGACACCGACCCGTCAGCGAGGGTTGCGTCGCCGGAGACGCCGGGGGTGAGCTTCAGGGCGGTGAGGGCGTCGGTGAAGCCGGAGTCGAGCTTCACGGCGGTGGAGCCACCGAGGACCTCGGGGACCGAGGCGACGGGTGCGGGGATCTTCGACGACGACGAGGACACCGTGTGGATCGCGGGGGTGGCGGCCTGGGCGGAGGAGATCCCGAACGCGGCACCGCCGAGGACGAGGGCGCCGGTCGTGGCGAGGGTGATGGAGGTCTTGAGGCTCTTACGCATCGTGATCAGTCCTTTGCTCTGGAGGCGCTCCGGCCGGTGGCCGAATGTGCACTGTGCACATACTGAGTACCGGCCAACTGTGACCGGAGAGCGCCCTGGGCTTTTGCCCTGTACAAGTCATTCGGCGCCCCCGCCCGAACGGTTTGGGACGAGTTTCCTGAGGTGCCGCAACCCGGTGTTTCGTACCGTGTACCCATGGCTCCAGCACACATCTCCACCACCGACCGGCTCCGGGCGGTCGACGCCTGGTGGCGCGCCGCCAACTACCTGACGGTCGGGCAGATCTACCTGCTGGACAACCCGCTGCTCAGCCGGCCGATCGAACCCGACGACGTCAAGCCACGGCTGCTCGGCCACTGGGGCACCTCCCCCGCGCTGAACCTCGTGTACGCGCACTGCAACGCGCTGATCACGGAGACCGGTCGCGAGTTCCTGTACATCTGCGGCCCGGGGCACGGCGGCCCGGCGATGAACGCGAACGCCTGGCTGGACGGCACGTGGAACGAGCTGTACCAGGACGTCGACCTGCAGCGGTTCTTCCGCCAGTTCTCGTTCCCCGGCGGAATCCCCTCACACGCCGCCCCGGAGACCCCCGGCTCCATCAACGAGGGTGGTGAGCTCGGCTACTCGCTGTCGCACGCCTACGGTGCGGCGCTCGACAACCCGGACCTCGTCGTCGCGTGCGTGGTCGGTGACGGTGAGGCCGAGACCGGTCCGCTCGCCGGTTCGTGGCAGGCGCACACGTTCCTCGACCCGGTGTCCGACGGCGCCGTGCTGCCGATCCTCAACCTCAACGGCTGGAAGATCGCGAACCCGACCGTCCTCGCCCGCATCCCCGACGAGGACCTCACCGCGTACTTCCG
The DNA here is from genome assembly GCF_001864975.1 of Curtobacterium sp. MMLR14_002. Lineage (NCBI taxonomy): Bacteria > Bacillati > Actinomycetota > Actinomycetes > Micrococcales > Microbacteriaceae > Curtobacterium > Curtobacterium sp. MMLR14_002. The sequence goes on along the minus strand of NZ_MJGT01000050.1, from coordinate 172,074 downwards.
CGGGCTCGGCTACGACCCGATCGTGGTCGACTCCCGCCGCGTCGACGACGACCCGTACGCGGTCCACGCCCTGTTCGACGGTGCCCTGCGACGCGCCCTCGCCGGCATCGACGACATCCAGGCCGCTGCCCGCGCCCAGGCCGCCCGTGCCGCCGCGGGGCAGCCCGCCGATGCCGCGGACCTGCGTCCGCGCTGGCCGATGATCGTGCTGCGCACCCCGAAGGGCTGGACCGGCCCGAAGGAGGTCGACGGCGAGCAGGTCGAGGGGACCTTCCGCGCGCACCAGGTGCCGCTGCCCGCGGTGCGCGAGGACGACGGTCACCGTGCGCAGCTCGAGGAGTGGATGCGCTCGTACCGCCCCGAGGAGCTCTTCGACGAGGACGGCCACCCGGTCGGCATCATGACCACGATCCGTCCGACCGGTGACGAGCGGATGAGTGCCACCCCGCACGGCAACGGCGGTCGACTGCGGACCGCGCTCGACCGGCCGCCGCTCGAGCCTTACGCGGTCGAGGCCGGTTCCACGGCATCCGCGACGGGCACGCTCGGCCCCTGGCTCGCCACACTCATCGAGAAGAACGCCTCGACCTTCCGGCTGTTCGGCCCGGACGAGACGATCTCGAACAAGCTCGACGCGGTCTTCGACGTGACCTCGCGCGTCTGGCGGGCCCAGCGCGCCGCCGGCGACGAGCACCTCGCCGCACGCGGGCGGGTCACCGAGGTCCTGTCCGAGCACCTGCTGGAGGGGATGCTCGAGGGCTACGTGCTGTCCGGTCGGCACGGGATGCTCAACACCTACGAGGCGTTCGCCCACATCATCGACTCGATGGTCGGGCAGTACGCCAAGTGGCTGGAGTCCTCGACCGACATCGACTGGCGCGTGCCGGTGTCCAACCTGTCGCTCCTGCTCTCGTCGCACGTCTGGCGACAGGACCACAACGGGTTCTCCCACCAGGACCCCGGGTTCCTCGACGTCGTCGCGTCGAAGCAGCAGGACCTCGTCCGGATCAAGCTGCCGGCCGACGCCAACACGCTGCTCGCCGTCGCCGCGCACGCGATGGAGACCACGGACCGCATCGAGGTGATCGTCGCGGGCAAGCACCCGGAGCCGGTCTTCCTGTCCCTCGACGACGCGGTCGCGCACGCGCAGGCCGGACTCGGCGTGTGGGACTTCGCCGGCACGGAGCAGGCCGTCGGGAAGGTCGACGTCGTGCTCGCCTGCGCCGGTGACGTCCCCACGGTCGAGGCGATCGCCGCCACCGACATCATCCGGAAGTACGCTCCCGGCGTCGGGGTCCGCGTGCTCAACGTCGTCGACCTGCTGGCGCTCGGTGACCCGCGCAAGCACGAGCACCCGATCCCGGACGAGCAGTACGACGCGCTCTTCCTGCCCGGCACGCCCACGGTCTTCGCGTTCCACGGGTACCCGACCCTCGTGCACCAGCTGACGTACCGCCGGAACGGGCACGACGACCTGCACGTGCACGGGTTCCTCGAGCAGGGCACGACGACCTCGCCGTTCGACATGCTCATGCGCAACGAGATGGACCGCTTCGCCCTGGCCCACGACGCCCTGACGCGGGTGGACGCCGAGGCGCACGCCGACCTGCTCACGAAGCTCTCCGAGGCGCGTGACGCCGCGCGGACGTTCGCGTACACGAAGGGCGAGGACCACCCGTCCCTCGCGGGCTGGGAGTTCGCGGGCTGGCCGCAGGACGAGCCCGCCAGCGGCGGGACCGGCGGCGACCCGGGTGCGGGCGAGACCGAGGCGGCCGCGCCCGGCAACTGACGCACTCCTCCACAGGCCTGGAGGCCCGGAGCGCCCTCCACAGGACCGGTCACGCCCGCCGCGTGGCCGGTTCCGTGCTGTCAGGGTTCCGGCATGGACATCGGCTGGATCAGCGCGCTCGTGTCGGTCACGAGCGCGTCCGTCGCGCTGGGTGCGCTCGTCGCCTCGGTGCTCGACGGGCGCGCAGGACGGCGAAATGCAGAGTTCTCGGTGCACCGCGACCTGTGGTGGCAGCGTTGGTCGTGGGTCGCCGACCGGGCGACCTCGGACGACGAAGGACAGCGCGCGGCCGCCGGTGTGATGTCGGCTGCGCTGGTGACCCGCAGTTGGACGACCGACGACGACACGTGGACGTCCTCGGCGCTCGCTGACTCCGAGGCAGCGCGAGCGAAAGCCCGGGGACAACAGGAAGGAGTGCTCGCAGATGATCTCGACGCTGACTGATGACGAGTTCAAGCGGTGGCTCGACAACCGAGAGATGACGACACCACGGCTCCTCGCGAGCCCCCACTACGGTCCGCTCATGCGCGCGAAGGGCGCCGAGGCGGAACTCGCGCAGATGCGCATCGAATGGCGCGAACGCCAGGAGCGCGCACGGGCGCGGAAGCTCAAGGACGAGGCGTCCTTCGGTGAGAGCTGAACCGATGCCCTGCGAGCCTGCCACGCTGGGACCGTGACCGAACTCGTCATCCCGGCCCCGAGCCTCCCGACCGTGCCCACGACGACGGGCGCGCGTTTCCCCGTCCGCCGTGTGTTCTGCGTCGGACGGAACTACGCCGCGCACGCCCGCGAGATGGGCCACGACCCGGACCGCGAGCCGCCGTTCTTCTTCACCAAGCCGGCAGACGCGGTCGTGGTCGACGGGGCCGACACCCCGTACCCGCCGCTGACGCAGCAACTGGAGCACGAGGTCGAGCTCGTCGTCGCGATCGGCACCGGCGGCACGGACATCGCCGTCGCCGACGCCCTCGCACACGTCTGGGGGTACGCCGTCGGGATCGACCTCACCCGCCGCGACCTGCAGGCCGAGGCGAAGCGACTCGGGCGCCCGTGGGACACGGCCAAGGGCTTCGACGCCTCGGCACCGATCGGCGTGCTCACCCCGGCGGCCGAGGTCGACCCGACCAGCGGCGCGATCGAGCTGACGGTGGGCGGGGAACTCCGGCAGTCGGGCGACCTGACCGACCAGATCTGGTCGGTCGCCGAGACGATCGCGGCGCTGTCACGGTCCGTGGCGCTCGCGCCCGGCGACCTCGTGATGACCGGCACTCCTGACGGTGTCGGCGTGCTCGAACGCGGCGCCGTGCTCGTCGGCACGATCGCCGGCGTCGGCGAGGTCCGGACCCGGATCGTCTGAAGCACGTGTCGGCGATGTGTCGACGGGCTGGGAGCGTTCGCAGGCAGCACGGGTAAGTCTTGGGCATCGTCGCGGGTGGGGCCCGCGGCGGACACGGGGCGGCGCATCGCGACGGGGCGACGCGTACACCTCGGGACTGCCGGAGGTACCACCGTGCTGGAACACGACCTGCTCGCCACGTCCTGGACGTGGGCGGGCGACGAGAGCATCCGCGACCGCGTGCACGCCGTCGGCGCCGCCGGGTTCGCCGGCCTGTCGCTGTCCCTCGACGACCTGCACGAGGTCCGCGCGACGACGGGCTTCGCCGAACTGCGCCGCATGCTCGACGCCGCCGGCATCGTCTGGGTCCAGCTCGGACCACTCGACCGGTGGTGGACGTGCACGAGCCGCACCCAGGACGAGGACGCCGACCGCGGTGTCGTGCTCGAGGCCGCGGCGACGCTGAGCGCCTGGCAGGTGGTGGCGCGCGCCGACACCTCGTTGCCCGGAGCCTCCCCCGCCACGATGGCCGACGACTGGGTCGTGCTCGCCGACCAGGCCGAGGCGGTCGGAGCGCAGCTCGTGCTCGAACCGGAACCGTGGTCGAACCTGCCCACGATCGAACGGGCCTCACGCTTCGTCGCCGCCGCCGGACACCCGAACGGCGGCCTGCTCATCGACGCCATGCACGCACTCCGCGGTGGTTCCACCCTCGCGTCGATCCGGCAGGGCGTCGCACCGGGGGTCCTCGCAGCCGTCGAGCTGAGCGACGGACTGCTGCACACCCCGAGCGGGATGACCCTCGCCGAGGAGTCCCGGACCGCGCGGTACCTGCCCGGTGCCGGAGCGTGGGACCTGCCCGGCTTCGTGCGGACCGTGCGCGAGCTCGGGTTCGACGAGCCGTGGGGCGTCGAGGTCCGGACACCGGCGCACCGGGCGATGCCCGTCCGCGATGCACTCCGGACGGCCGTGGCCGCCACTCGTGCGGTGCTCGACGCCGCCGACGCGTTCGGCTCGCCGGCCGCCCCGGCGATGCCCTCGACGCCCGCACCGACGTCCGCGGTGGACTTCGAGCCACCGCACACCGGCCGGCACGACCCGACGCAGGGAGCCCGCCGTCGGGACGCCGACACAGGGACGCCCGCGTAGGTTGCTGGGCATGACCGATCAGGCAGCACACGACGACGACCTGCTCCGCCGTTCCCAGGAGTCCATCGACGAGGCCAAGGCCGCCGCGGCCGAGGTGGTCGAGCCGGAAGAGGACGAGCTCATCGAGGAGGACTCACCCGTGGCCGACCACGCGGTGCCCTCCGACGGCCCTGCACCCGCGGCCTGACCCCGTCCTGATCCGACAGGATCCCCCCCCCCCC
>NZ_MJGT01000050.1:21948-166801 GCF_001864975.1 Curtobacterium sp. MMLR14_002 | reverse complement strand
CCCCCCCCCCCCGGGACAGACGAGATCGCCGGGCGACCATCGAGGTCGCCCGGCGATTCTTCTTGCCGCTCGTGTGACGATCCGGTCACTCGGCACGTCTCACCAGTGGACCCACCGGTCGCGCTTCGGCGAGCCCGGTGCGGGGCCTCGTGGTCGGTCTCCCTGAACCGGCGGATCACGTGCCCCGGCGACGGTCCGTGCGCTCCCTGATCCAGCGTGCGGGCCGTCGGGTCTGTTCGCTTCTGTCGGTCGCGTCGGTCGGTCAGGCGTTCAGGCCGTCCCGGTCACTCGTCGTCCTCGTCGGCCAGGAAGTCCGCGTACCGGACCTCGTTCTCCGTGGCGCCACTGCCCGGTTCGACGGTCCGCTGCGACAGGTCGTCCCCCGTGATCGCGACGCGTTCTGCGGCCGTGTAGGGCGGCAGGTACTTGCTCGAGTTCATCTTCGAAGCCCCCTTCGTCCCGGCGAACGTAACAGCCCGTGACCGATTGTGGCCAGCGGTGCCGATACTGTCCCCCGCCCGGGCACGGTACGGGGGACGGATGTTCACCAGCGGCGGACCCCATGCGCACGCATGCGGAGCCGAGGCCGGAGGGCAGGTCAGGTCTCCCGCACGACGTCGTCCGGGTCCTTGTCCACGCGCCACCCACGCCACGACGGCTGGCGGAGCCGTCCGTCGCCGGTCCACTCGGCGAACTCGACCTCGCCGACGCGCTTCGGCGTGACCCAGTGCGCATCCCGAGCGTCAGGTCGTGGGACGTCGACGAACGGCGGGGTCTTCCGCTCCAGCGGTGCGAGGACACCGGCGATCTCGTCGAGGTCCCTGTCACGGAACCCGGTGCCGACCTTGCCGACGTACTCCAGCCCGTCGGGGCCCGGCACCCCGAGCAACAGCGACCCGATCCCGCCGGCACGCCGACCGCTGCCCGGTTTCCAGCCGCCGACGATGACTTCCTGCGTTGCGTGGTGCTTGAGCTTCAGCCAGGCCTCGGACCGCCGACCCTCGGCGTACTTCGACGACCGCTTCTTCGCGACCACGCCCTCGAGGCCCTGCTCGCGCGATGCAGCCAGCACCGCGTCGAGGTCGCCCTGCACCGCCGGCGGCACGTCGATCGCACCGCCGGGGTCCACGACCGTCTCGAGTGCCTGCCGCCGGGCGTCGTAGCCGAGCCGCGTGAGCTCGTGCCCGTCCGCCTCGAGCACGTCGAACAGCAGGAACCGCACGGGCGTCGTCTCCTGCGCGCTCCGGACCTCGCGCGCCTTCGTCAGGCCCATGCGGTTCTGGAGCAGCTGGAACGAGGGTCGGCCACGATCGTCGACGGCCACGATCTCACCGTCGAACACGCCGTCCACGCCGGCCCGCTCGCCCAGTTCCTGCAGCTCGGGGTACTGGGCCGTCAGGTCGTTGTCGTTGCGACTGCGCAGGGTCACCGACCCGTCACGGACCGTCGCCAGCGCGCGCACCCCGTCCCACTTCATCTCGAAGGCCCAGTCGGACGGGTCCAGCCGGGGCTCCCCCTTGGCCAGGGTCGCCTGCATCGTCCGGCGCTCCGACGGCGGGGTCTCGGCGTCCGCGGTCCCGCTGATCCGTCGCTGCCCGGTGCGCTGCGCATCGCCGTGGCCGTCCGACGGCCCATCCGACCGTCGCGCCACCGCCGGCCCGGCAGAGCCGCCGCCGTCCGCCAGCCGTTCGGGTTGCTCCTTCGTGCGGTGGATCAGCCAGTTCTTCTCGTCCCCGCCGCCACGGCCGCGGGTGTGCAACAGCGCGAGACGGCGAGCGCCGCCGGCCCGACCGTGCAGGGTGATGATGACCTCCTGCCCCTCGCGCCACTTCTCGAGCTCGTAGGTGCCGTCGTCCCAGATCGTGACCGTGCCGCCGCCGTACTCGTCCTTCGGGATCGTGCCCTCGAACGACCCGTACTCGAGCGGGTGGTCCTCGGTCTGCACGGCCAGGTGGTTCTTGCCCGGGTCGGTCGGCTCGCCCTTCGGCAGGGCCCAGCTCACCAGCACCCCGTCGTGCTCGAGCCGGAAGTCGTAGTGGTCGCGGGTGGCGTGGTGCTCCTGGATGACGAAGGTCGGTGTGCCGTCCTTCCGCACGGTGGGCGCTCCCTCGGGCACGGGCTCCGGCGTCTTCGAGGCGTCCCGCTTCGCCCGGTAGGCGGCGAGCCGGTCACGTGCGGGCTGTTCGGCGTCGTTCGCGCGCTCGGTCCGGTCGCTGTCCCAGTGGCCGTGGTCGTCGCGCCCGACGGCCAGCGAGGCGGAGGCGACCGGGTGCAGGAAGTCCCCACGGGCCTCCAGGCGTTCGAGGACCTCGTCCAACGTGAGCTGCGCGAGCCCGCGTTCCTCGAGTTCCTTCCAGGTGCGGGGCGCCGCGACCGTCGGCCGCTCGCGGCCGCGCAGCGAGTACGGGGCGATGGTCGTCTTGTTGCCGTTGTTCTGCGACCAGTCGACGAAGACCTTGCCCTTCCGCTCGGCACGGCTCATCGACGACAGCACCAGGTCCGGCAGGTCCGTCTCGAGGGCCTTGGCCAACTCGTGGGCGACGTCGGAGACCTGCGCGGTCGTCGCCTTGCCGTCGAGCGCCGCGTACAGGTGGATGCCCTTGGAACCGGACGTCACCGGGTACGGGTCGAGCCCCATGCCGTGCAGGATCTCGCGCGCGGCCACGGCGACCTCGACGCACTCGGGCAGCCCCACGCCCTCGCCCGGGTCGAGGTCGAGGACGAGCCGGTCCGGGTTCTGCTGCGCGCCGCGTGGGCCGAACCGCCACTGCGGGACGTGCAGTTCGAGCGCGGCCTGCTGCGCCATCCACACCAGGGTCGGCAGGTCGTCGACGATCGGGTACTCGTTGTCGTGCTCCGAGTGGTGGATGGTGTGGTGCCGCACCCAGTCGGGTGCCGAGTCGGGCAGGTTCTTCTCGAAGAAGACCTTGCCCTCGACACCGTTGGCCCAGCGCTTCCGGGTCACCGGTCGGTCCTTGACGTGCGGGATCATCCACGGCGCGACTCGCTCGTAGTACTCGATCACCCGCCCCTTCGTGGTGCCGGTCTCGGGGTAGAGCACCTTGTCGGTGTTCGTGAGCGCGAGCCGACGGTCCCCGACCAGGACGACGGTCTTGCGCGAGGCGGGACTCACAGCGCCACCCCGGTCGCTCCCGCCACCGTCAGGGTCGTGCCGGACGTGTACGACGACTCGGGCCCGGCCAGGTAGACGTAGGCACTGCCGAGCTCGACGGGCTGGGCGGGACGGCCGAAGGGGGTGTCCTGGCCGTACGCCGCGATCTCGTCGCCCGGGTAGCTGATCGGCTGCAGGGGCGTCCACACCGGCCCGGGCACCACGGTGTTGGCCCGGATGCCCTTGCTGGCGAGCTGCCGCGCGAGCCCGTTCGTGTAGGTGATGATCGCGGCCTTCGTCGCGGCGTAGTCGATCATGCGGTCCTGCGGCTGGTACGCGGACACCGAGCTGGTCGTGACGATCGAGCTGCCCGGCGCCATGTGCGGGACCGCAGCACGGACGAGCCAGAACAGCGAGTACAGGTTGACCTTCATCGTGCGGTCGAAGTCCTCGGTGCTCTGCACGGTGACGTCCTCGTGCACCTGCTGGTGGCCCGCGACCAGCACGAGCGCGTCCAGGCCGCCGAGCTCGCTGACGGCGTCCTGCACCAGGACGTCGCAGAAGGCCTCGTCCGTCAGGTCGCCGGGCAGCAGCACCGCCTTGCGCCCGAGGTCACCGATGACGTCGCGGACCTGTTCGAGGTCCTCGCGCTCTTCGGGCAGGGCGTTCAGGGCGACGTCGGCGCCCTCCTTCGCCATCGCGATCGCCGCAGCGCGCCCGATGCCGGAGTCCGCGCCCGTGACGAGCACCCGGTACCCGCGCATCCGCCCGGTGCCCAGGTAGCTCGTCTCGCCGTGGTCGGGGGCTGGGTCCATCGCACTCGCCAGCCCGGACCCCTGCTGGGTCTGCGCGGGGAACGGCGGACGGGGGAACTGGTCGCGCGGATCCTGCTTGTCGAGCTGGCTCATGGGCCCATCGTGCTCGCGCCGGCCTCGCGGCGGTCCAGCGAACCGGACATCCGTGGAACGATCCCCCGGACGGCGGACCTGTGGAGGAACCGACGGCTCCGGGCACGCACGCGTGCGGGCGGGCATCATGTGCGCATGAGGTCGATCTGGAAGGGCTCCATCGCGTTCGGGCTCGTCAACGTGCCCATCAAGGTCTACGCGGCCACCGAGACGCACGACGTGTCCCTGCACCAGGTCCACGACGACGACAAGGGCCGCATCCGGTACAAGCGGGTGTGCGAGTTCGGCCACGAGGTCGAGTACGCGGACATCCAGCGTGCCTACGACGACGGTGACAAGACCGTGGTGCTCACCGCGGACGACTTCAAGCAGCTCCCCGAGGAGCAGTCGCACGAGGTCGAGGTGCTCGAGTTCGTCCCCGTCGAGCAGGTCGACCCGATGATGTTCGAGAAGACCTACTACCTGGAGCCCGACTCGCGCTCGCCGAAGGCGTACGTGCTGCTGCGCGAGACCCTGGCGAAGACCGACCGCCTGGCGATCGTGCAGTTCACCCTGCGGCAGAAGACCCGGCTCGGGGTGCTCCGGGTGCACGACGAGGTCATCCTGCTGCAGGGGCTGCTCTGGGGCGACGAGGTCCGCGCTGCCGACTTCAAGACCCTCGACACGACGGTGAAGGTCAGCGCCAACGAGCTGAAGATGTCGTCCTCGCTCGTCGAGAGCATGTCCACCGACTTCGACCCCGACCGCTACACCGACTCCTACCAGGAGGAACTGCAGCAGCTGATCGACGCCAAGCTCGAGGCGGGCGACGACATCGATACCGAGAAGACCTTCGGCGCGCAGGACGACGAGGACGACGACGACGAGGGCGGTGACGTGCTCGACCTGATGGCCGCCCTGCGTGCGTCCGTCGACAAGAAGCGGACAGGAGGCTCGGGGTCGCGTTCGTCGTCGACCTCACGGTCGTCGACCGGTTCCGGCTCGGGCACGTCCGGCTCCGGCAGGAAGGCGCCGGCGAAGAAGGCCCCGGCCAAGAAGGCTGCCGAGAGCGCGACGGAGAAGGCCCCCGCGAAGAAGGCCCCGGCCAAGAAGGCGCCGGCGAAGAAGCCCGCCGCGAAGAAGCAGGCGAGCTGACCACTCCCGGGTCAGGCCGCGGCCGACCCGCCGCCCGCCAGGTGCTCGAGCGTGGTGAACACCCCGGCGTACTGCTGGCGGAGCGCTGCCCACCCGGCGCCGGTGTCGATCGACTCCGGGTCCTCGACGGGCACCGCGTACCCGTACTGCGCCCGCGGGACCGGGTCACCCGGCAACCGGAGCTCCTGGGTGAACGCGCCGCTCGCGGCCTCGAAGGTCAGGGTGTGTGAAGCGATGTTCCGGCCCCAGTCCGCGGACGGCCACGACATGAACGCGACGTGCCGCATCCCCTCGGCGGGGTCCGTCGCCGAGACGTAGCAGCCGTGGTGGTCCTCCCCCGGGGACAGGATCGTGTACGTGCCGTTGTCCCGGTAGACGAGCAGGGCCTCGGCGAAGGGCTTCGGGGCGTACATCGCGGTGTAGCGCAGCGCGTGCACGAACTGCGGCCGCCCCAGCGGGACCGTCACGAGTGCGCTGCGGACCGGCCCCTCGCTGGCAGGTGGCTCGCGCGGGGTCGACGCCGCTGCGCCTGCCGGCAGGTGGGCGACGTAGAGCAGCTCGGCGTCCTCCGTGCCGGTGCTGCGGCCGTCGTGCACGATGCGCGGCTCCTCGACCAGGGCCTGCCCCGGCCCGACGACTCGAGTGGCCTCTTCGGTGACGTGCGTCAGCGCGCCGCGCACCACGAGACCCGTCTGGCGCGCGTCGTGCACGTGCCAACCGGTCGACGCACCCACCGGGAGCGTCAGCCGCCGCACCTCGTACGTGCCGCCGTCGGGCCCGTCGACGCTGGCGACGAGGGTGGTGGTGGGCTCGGGATCGGTCATCGGGGTCCTCTCGGTGGCGCGTTCGCCAGATGATCGTCTTGCACCCGCCTGGGACGGCGGTCGAAGGACGACGCGGATCCGTTCAGCCGACGACCGCGGCACGTGTCACGAGCCGGAAACACGGGTCCGGGACACTGGTCGGATGACTCCACAAGAGCCTGGGAGCCTGCAGTCGTCATCCGAGACCGCAGGCCCGCCCGTCACCGTCTCCGTCACCCGCCTGGTCGAACCCGATCGCATCCCCGAGGTCACCCGCTGGGTGCAGTCCGGGGTGAACCTGGCGAACCGCTACCCCGGCTTCCTCGGCTCGGGGTGGGTGCGTTCCACCGCGCAGTCTCGCGAGTGGCACATGCTCTACCGGTTCGCCGACCACGACTCCCTGGCCACGTGGGAGAACTCCGACGACCGGCTGCGCTGGCTCGACCTGGGCCGTGACCTGGTGGTGGAGTCCCGCGTCGAGAAGCGCACCGGCATCGAGGGGTGGTTCGACGTCCCGCAGGACGCCCCGGCCTCGAGCGCTCCCCCGCGGTGGAAGCAGTCCGTGAGCATCTGGCTCGGCTTCTTCCCGGTCAACCTCGCGTTCACGTACCTGACGGCCTGGCTCGTCCCCGCGTTCGCGCACGTCGCGATCCTGCCCCGGGTGCTCATCACGACCGTCGTGCTCACGCCGATCATGACGTTCTGGGTGCTGCCGTTCGTGACGAAGCTGATCCGTCCGTGGCTGCTCGCTCCGCCGAGGTCCGAGCGGGCCTAGCCGACGGCCCCGAGCGGCACGGGCCCGTCGTGGCCGAGGGCGTCCCATCCGATCTGCAGCATGTGCGGCCGGGCCTCCGCCGCGGAAGCCTCGGTCTCGTACGTCAGTGCGAGCATCACGATCGCACCGAACGCCCCGGAGACCCGTGCACGCCGGTCGAGCGGGGTGGCCGTGGCGTCGGCCATGTCGATGCCGAACACGTCGAGGAGCGTCGCTGCGACCGGTTCGAGCCGGACGCCGACGTCGTCCCCGCGTCGCAGGGTGAAGGCCGCGAGCGCGAGCTCAGCCCACCCCGGCCGGACGAGAGCGAGGTCGGCGATGCCCGCGAGCGCCGCGGCGTCGCGGGGCTCCCCCACGGGGGCGGCGGTGGCAGCTGCCCGGATCGCCTCGGTCTGCGCGGTGCACTGCGCGAGCGCGGCCTCGACGAGCAGCTCCTTGCTCGTGAACCGGGCGAGGATGCCCGCCTTCGAGTAGCCGGCCTGGTCGGCGACGGCCTGCACGGCGGTGTCCTTGATGCCGCGTCGGGCGATGAGTCCGGCGGTGATGTCCAGGACGCCCCCGTTGATCTCCTCGGCGGAGGGCCGAGCCCGGCGCGCAGGGCAGGTCACGCGCCGACCGCCGAAGCCCGCGCCGTCCGCAGTCGCCGCGTCCCCGCGACCAGCAGAGTGATCCCGGTCAGGAGCTCCCACGCGACGATCGTGTACACGGACGCACGCTCCCACACGCCGTCGGGGAGCACCTCGATCACCGTCGACGACGAGTCCACGACGAGCATCACGAGGGAGACGAGGCCGACTAGCCCGAGCATGACGCTCGCGATCTGGTAGGCCGCCGGTGCCCGCATGGCCCGGGATCCGATGCCCGCGGTGATCGCCACGAGGTTGCCGGTCGTGATCGCTGCCGCGGCGCCGAGCACGTGGAACACGATGGTGCCGCCGTCGGTGCTCGTCTGGCTGCCGTGGAACGAGCCGACCAGGACCATCCCGACCAGGTGGACCACGGCGAGGACCGCGGTCGCCACCCGCGCACGGCGGGACGCGGCGCGGAACACCACGGCGGCGAGCACCGCTGCGATCCCGAACAGGACGCCCTGTCCGATGAACGTCGTGTTCATGAGCACGTGCAGCGGCGAGTCGATCGACCGCCCCTGGAACGTGCCGACGTCGGGGACCCCGAGGTCGGAGATGTAGTTCGTCGCGTAGCTGTAGCCGGGGAACGCCGACGCCGAGACGGCTTCGCCGACGAGCCATCCGACTCCCGCGACTGTCCAGAGTGCGCCGGGGACGAGCACGCGGGGAGTGTCCGATTTGGTCATGTACTGACCATAACGGTCACTACTGGGAGTTGCCCAGCACCGACAGCTGGTCGAGCCGCTCGAGGATGACGCCCTCGCGCAGCGCCCACGGGCAGATCTCGAGGGCCGGCAGGTCGAAGATGTCCAGGCACGCCTCGGCGACGAGCGCCCCGGGCACGACCTGGTGCGCCCGGCTCGGTGAAACGCCGGGCAGCGCCGCGAGCTCGTCGACCGACATCGTGAGCAGTTCCGGCAGCCGCTGCCGCAGCACCGCGCCGTCGAGCGCGCGCGGCACCAGGGGCCCGGCGGCCGACGGGGCGGCACCGCAGATGCGGGCGATCGACCGGAACGTCTTCGATGTCGCCACGGCCCGGTCCGGGCGGCCCGAGCGGAGCAGCCGTCCGGCGTCCCGGGCGATCTCCACACGGATCTCGTGCCGGATGCGGCGGACGTCGTCCTCGGTCGGGGTGCCGGCCGCGAAGTAGGAGCGCGCCAGGCGTGCGGCGCCGATCGGCATCGACCACGCGACGTCCGGCGCCTCGTCGGCACCGCCGGCGATCTCGAGCGAGCCACCGCCGATGTCGAAGACCGCCAGGCGACCGGCGGACCAGCCGAACCAGCGGCGCACGGCCAGGAACGTCAGCCGGGCCTCGTCGGAGCCGGACAGGACGGCCAGTTCGACCCCGGTGGAGGCCTCGACGTGGGCGAGCACGGCCTCGGAGTTGCCGGCGTCGCGCACCGCCGAGGTGGCGAACGCGAGCATGTCCTCGCAGCCGCGTTCTTCGGCGACGCGGACGGCGTCGGCGACGAAGGTGGTCAGGGCGTCGATGCCCTGCTGGGTCACCGCGCCCGAGTCGTCGAGGTGCTCGGCCAGCCGCAGCGGCTGCTTGAACGAGGACGCCGGCAGCGGCGCGGCGCCGCCGTGGGCGTCCACCACGAGCAGGTGGCCGGTGTTGGACCCGATGTCGAGGACTCCCACGCGCATGGGGACAACGCTAACGGCCTGGAGGCCCGTCCTCCGCCCGCAGGAACGCCTCCAGCTCGGCGGTGGTCGGGTACGAGGCCTGTGCGCCCGGCTTGGTCGCGGCGTACGCCCCGACCCCCACCGCGAACCGAGCGGCGTCGACGAGGGTGTCGCCCGCGGCCAGACGCAGCGCCACCGCCCCCATGAAGGCGTCGCCGCAGCCCGTGGTGTCCACCGGCTCGACCCGCACGGCGTCGATCGACACCGGCTCGGCACCCCCGTCGTGCACGACGCAGCCGGCACCACCACGGGTGACGATCGACCGGGCGACGCCGTGGTCCCCGAGCGCCGCGGCCTCGTGCTCGTTCACGAGCAGGACGTCGGTCAGCTCGAGGAGCTCGGCCGGCACGGCGCCGAACGGCGACAGGTTCGTGAGCACCGTGGCCCCGGCGGCGTGCGCGGCCCGGGCGGCGGCGAGGACGACGTCGATCGACACCTCGAGGCAGAGCCCCAGCACCGCGGCGCCGGCGAAGGCGTCTGTCGGCACGTCGTCCGGTGTCAGCGTGCCGTTCGCCCCGGCGGAGATCACGATGGTGTTCTCGCCTGCGGCGTCGACCGTGATGACGGCGGTACCGGTCGCGACGCCCTCACGGACGGCGACGTGCGTCGTGTCGACACCCGCAGCCGCGACGGAGTCGCGGAGCAGCGCACCGTTCCCGTCGTCGCCGACCGCACCGATCATGCGCACCGTGCCCCCGAGCCTCCCGGCAGCCACCGCCTGGTTGGCGGACTTGCCCCCGGGCAGGATCGCGAGGTCGGAGCCCTGCAGGGTCTCACCGGGCTGGGGGAAGCGCGCGGTGCGGACCACCAGGTCCGCGTTGAGCGACCCGACGACGACGATGCTCTCGGTCAACGGACGGTCTCCTTCTGCGGGGCGACGGACGTGGTCTCGGCGCCCTCCGGACGGGGGATGAGGAACGAGATCGCGAGTGCGACAGTCGTGATCGCGGCCCCGAGCAGCATGCCACCGGAGTACCCGGCGGTGCCCGCGGAACCGCCGACGCCGAGCGCGATCTGCAGCGCGGGCAGGACGGCGAAGCTGACCCCGGCGCCGAGGTTGAACGCACCGGCGTTCAGGCCGGGCAGGAACCCGGGGTTCGACTCCGGCGACAGCACGATGCCCAGGCCGTTCAGGATGATGTTCGCGATGCCGGCGTAGGTGATGCCGATCAGCACGGTCGCGGTGACCAGGACCGGCAGGGAGTGCACCCCGACGAGCGCCATCAGGACGGTCGAGACGATGCTGCCGATCAGGCCGAAGCGCAGGACCGCGCGGTACCCGATGGTCGGGGCGAGGCGCCCGGCGAAGGGTCCGACGATCCAGCCGACCAGCGCGTACGGGGTGAGGAACACGAGCGAGGCCAGGTCGGGTTCCATGCCGAAGCCGGCGTCACCGTTCTGCGCGAGCGAGGTGACCAGGCCGTTGACGACGGCGAAGACGCCGGTCATGGTGAGGAACGTCGTGGCGAGGAGCGCCCAGGTCGCGCGGCGCTTCAGGAACCGGGTCTCGACCAGGGGTTCCCGCACGCGCGACTCGACGGCCCAGAACACCGCGAAGGCGACGAGCGCGACGACGACGCCACCGACCACGAGCACGGGGTTCGCCGCGCCGAGTTTGCCGGCCTCGTTGAACGCCGTGAGCAGCGCACCGACGCTCACCACGAGGGGGACGACGCCGATCCAGTCCATCCGGGTGCCGGCCGAGGGCTTCGACTCGACGCCCCAGACGGCGACCAGGAACAGGGCGAGGACGGTGACGACGGCGATGACCCAGAAGATCCCGCGGAATCCGAAGTTCGTCGCGATCCAGCCGCCGGCCAGGGCGTCGACACCCGCGATGCCACCGTTCACCGCGGTGAGCAGGCCGAGCGCGGCGCCGTAGCGCTTCGGGTCGCTGATCTCGTTGCGCAGGACGAGCAGGCAGATCGGGACGACCGGACCGGTGACGCCCTGGATGATGCGCCCGGCGAACAGCATCGGCACGTTCACCGCGAGCGCGGCGACGATGCTGCCGACGAGCATCACGGCGAGCATGCCGATCAGCACGCGCTTGCGGCCGACGATGTCGGACAGCCGCGGCAGGAACAGCGAGAACAGCGCCGCGAGCGTGAAGTACAGGGTCTGCGACAGCCCGATCGTGGCGTCGTCGGTGTTGAGCTCGCGCGCCATCGTGACGAGGGCGGGGCTCAGCATGCTCGCGTTCAGCTGGAAGGCGATGCACGCGGCGAGGAGCGAGGCGGTGAGGGCGCCGATCGACTTCTTCGTCGAGGTGGTGGTCATGGGGGTTCAGCGCTCCGGGGTCGTGGTGATGCCGGCTTCGACGGCGTCGGCGGCGGCACGTGGGGTCCAGCCGGTGTCGGCCGTCTCGCCGATGCGCTCGAGGGCGTCGACGACGAGGTCCCAGAACCGGCCGTGGTCGAGCTCCATCGCGGCGCTCGTGCGGCAGTCCTCGGGTGCGGGGGCGCGGAAGTCGGCGACGGTCATGCCGAGGGTCAGCGCTCCCTGGGTCTCGACGCGGATCGGGACCTTCACGGCACGGACGATGGTGGGGTCGATCACGTAGGCGACGGCGCAGGGGTCGTGGACCGGCGGGGCGTCGAAGCCCTGGGCGTCCTTGTAGGTCTGGCCGAAGAAGTCGAGCAGCTCGCCGACGAACGCGGCGGGGGCGGTGCCGACGCCGGCGATGCGCGCGGCGACCTCGGGGGTGGCCAGGGCCTGGTGCGTCAGGTCGAGGCCGACCATCACGACGTCCCACCCGGCCTCGAACACGATGGCCGCGGCCTCGGGGTCGATGACGATGTTGAACTCGGCGACCGGGCTCCAGTTGCCGACGTGCACGCCGCCGCCCATGAGCACGACCTGCTTGACGCGCTCGACGATGCGGGGCTCCTTGCGGGCGGCGAGGGCGATGTTCGTCAGGCCGCCGGTCGGCACGAGGGTGACCGTGCCGGGCTCGTGGGCCATCACGGTGTCGATGATCAGGTCGACGGCGTGGCGCTCGTCGAGCTCGAACGACGGCTCGGGGAGCATCGGGCCGTCCAGGCCGCTCTCGCCGTGGATGTCCGGTGCGACCTCGATCTGGCGCAGCAGCGGGCGGGCGGCTCCGGCGGCGAACGGCACCCCGGTGATGCCGGCGATGCGGGCGACGGCCAGGGCGTTGCGGGTGACCTTCGGCAGGGTCTGGTTGCCGACGACGGTGGTCACCGCGAGCAGGTCGATGGCGGGGCTGCCGTGGGCGAGCAGGAGCGCCACGGCGTCGTCGTGGCCGGGGTCGCAGTCGAGGATGATCTTCGCGGCGGGCTGGGTCGCATCGGGCACGCTGGGCGCTCCACTTCTTCGGGGAATCGAGGTGAGTGCTCGACGTGGTGGGGATCCACGGGCCGGCAGAGCGCTGGCGACGCGGCGCGTCAAGCGTTTGACATCGAAACACGTCAAACGCTTGACGTCAAGTTCGACCACCGCGCTCGCTAGCATCGACGAGTGCCCTCCCCCGCCGTTCCGAGCCGTCGTGTGACCGCTGCGATGGTGGCCGAGCGTGCGGGCACGAGCATCGCCACGGTCTCCCTCGTCGTGAACGGCAAGGACCGCGGGCGGGTCTCCGCACCCATCGCCGCACGGGTCCGCGACGCCGTGGACGACCTCGGCTACGTCGTCGACCACGCGGCGAGTTCCCTGGCGCGCGGCAGCGGCGACCTCGTCGTGTTCATCGCCCCCGACCTGTCGAACCCGTTCTTCGCCGAGGTCATCCGTGGCGTCCGCGACACCCTGGGCGACCGGTTCCAGCTCGTGCTCTCCGTCACCGAGCGGGGTGCGCAGCCGGTCGCGGCCGACGTCCGGCGCTTCGAACGGCTCCGCCCAGCCGGCATCCTGGTCGACGCCCCCGCTGCCGACGAGCCGATGTCGGCGAGCGTCCCCGTGGTGCTGCTCGACGCCCCCGGCGGCCCCGAGGCCGTCAACTACGACCTCTCCACCGGCGTGCACGACCTCGTCGCCCACCTGCACGACCAGGGGCACCGGCACGTGGGCTACCTCGACGGCACCTCGAGGGCGGCGACGTTCGGCGTGCGCCGCGAACTGTTCGAGCAGGCCTGCGCGGACGCCGGCATCACGGTCTCCGAGGTCACCGCCCGCGCCGACCTGACCGTGGAGGCCGCGGTTTCGGCCACCGAGCACGTCATCGAGGCCTGGCAGGACGACGACGTCACCGCCATCGTCGCGGCAGCCGACACCCTGGCCTACGGAGTCCTGCGGGTCGCCGGTGCGCTCGGCATCGCCGTCCCCGGAGCACTCGCGGTCGCGGGCTTCGACGACCTGCCGTCCTCGTCGGTCACCGCGCCGGCCCTGACGAGCGTGGCGCTTCCCGGCGCCGACCTCGGTCGCGCTGCGGCACTGCGGCTCCTGGCGACGCTCGACGGCACGGCCGCCGAGCCCGCTGCCCTGCCGACGCGGCTCGTGCCGCGCGCGAGCACCGGGGCGTAGCGCCGGATCACCGCGACCTCACGCGCTCAGCGACAGCTCACGCGCGCTGGAACGCGTGAGGTGTCGCTCAGCACGAAACGCCGGCCGCGGCAGTGAGCGCGACCGGGCGACGGACGGGAGGCGCGGTGCCAGCTGGCACCGCGCCTCCCGTCCGTCAGTCGGTCGCGTCTACCGGTCGGTGTCCCGCCCCGGTGCGGAACCCTCCGTTGCCGCCGCGTGCTCCGCACGCGCCGCGCGCTGCGCCCGCTCGAGCTCGTCCGCCTCGTCGCCGCCGACGGCCTCGCCACGGGCGACCATGCCGGCCGTGTCGGAGAGCTTGATCTGCGGCAGGAAGAGCGCGAGCAGGAACGCCACCGCGATGAACGGCAGCAGGTACCAGAACACCGGTGCGAGCGAGTCGGCGTACGCGTTCACGACACCGTCCTGCACCGCAGGAGGCAAGCCCGCGACGGTCGACGGGTCGATGCTCCCCGCCGAGGACGCCGCATCGGTCGCCGAACCGCCGGCACCGCGGAACACGTCGGTCAGCGACGTCGTGAGCCGCGCGGTGAAGAGCGCGCCGAAGACGGCCGTGCCGAGGGAGGCGCCGACCTCGCGGAAGTAGTTGTTCGTCGACGTGGCGGTACCGACCTGCTCGGCGGGGACGGCGTTCTGCGCGACGAGGACGACCACCTGCATGATCAGGCCGAGCCCCGCACCGAAGACGAACAGGTACGCGCAGATGAGCCAGATCGGGGTGTCCGCCGCCAGCTGGGTCATCGCGAGCATCGCGATGGCCACCAGGACCGTGCCGACGATCGGGAACATCCGGTAGCGCCCGGTCTTGGTGATGAGGACACCCGAGGCGATCGAGGTGCCGATCAGACCGGCCATCATCGGCAGCATCAGCAGGCCGGAGACCGCAGCCGAGGTGCCGGAGGCCATCTGCAGGAACGTCGGGACGAAGCCGATCGCGGCGAACATGCCGATGCCGAGCACGAGGCCGATGCCGGTCGCCAGCAGGAAGGTGCGGTTGCGGAAGAACGACAGCGGGAGCACGGGGTCCTGCGCACGGGACTCGACGAACACCAGGAGCGCTGCCGAGACGACGAGACCGGCGAACCAGGCCCAGGTCTCGGGGGCGTCCCAGCCGTGGTCCTTGCTGCCGCCGAACTCCGAGAAGAACACCAGGCACGTGGTCGCGGCGGACATGAACAGCACGCCGAGGACGTCGATGCGCTTCGTCGCCTTCTTGTTCGGCAGGGTCAGCGCGAACCACGCCACGAAGAACGCCGCGATGCCGACCGGGATGTTGATGTAGAACGCCCAGTTCCACGTGAGGTGGTCCACGAAGAAACCACCGAGCAGCGGCCCACCGATGGCGGACAGGCCGAAGATCGCACCGAGCGGGCCGAGGTACTTGCCGCGCTGCGAGGCCGGGACGATGTCCGCGATGATCGCCTGCGACAGGATCATCAGGCCACCGCCGCCGAGCCCCTGCATGGCGCGGAACGCCACGAGCTGCGTGAAGTCCGTGGCGAACGCGCACCCGGCCGACGCGATGGTGAACAGCGCGATCGCGATGAGGAACAGGTTGCGGCGACCGAGGACGTCGCCGAACTTGCCGTAGACGGGCATCACGATGGTGGAGGCGAGCAGGTACCCGGTCGTCAGCCAGGCCTGGTGCGCGACGCCGCCGAGTTCGCCGACGATGGTCGGCATCGCGGTGGAGACGATGGTCTGGTCGAGGCTGGAGAGCAGCATCCCCGCGATCAGGGCGGAGAAGATGATCCAGATGCGACGCTGCGTCAGGAGCAGCGGGCCGTCGGAGCCTGGGCGGGCACGCTTGGTGGTGCCCGGCGCGGTGGCGCTCATGTGGTGTGTTCCCGTTCGGTCGTGGTGACCGCCCTGAGCAGGCGGAGGTTCTCGGTGAGCAGTTCGTCGAACGTCGGCCCGGTGGCCTCGTCGAACGCGTCGTCGAAGTACTCGGTCGCGGTGGCCTTCATCAAGGCGGCCGCAGCCTCGGTGACCAGGCGCGGTCGGCGGTCGGCGGGGTCGTCCCACCCGAACCGTCGCCGCAGGGCCACGGTGACCCGGGCGAGCTGCACGTCGGTCGCCGACAGGAACCGTGCGACGAGTGCCGGCTCCCGCTCGAACACCCGGCGGACCAGGGCTTCGTCGGCGCGGGCGATGCCGACCCGGTGGAACTGGTCGATCGCCAGCGCGACGATCGACCCGAGGGGGTCCAGCTCGCCGGGGACGATCCCGCCCGCGGCGTAGGCGTCGATCGCCTCGACGTCGGCGTTGAGCTCGATGCCGAGCACGGCGTCGTCCTTCGACCCGAAGTGGTTGAAGAACGTGCGGCGCGACACCCCGACGGTCTCGCAGAGCTGCTCGATCGTGAAGCCGTGCAGCCCGTGTTCGACCGTCGCCCGACGTGCCTCGACGATCATGCGTCGACGCAGTGCGCGGGTGCGTTCGGTGGTGCTCACCGAGCAAGAATTGCACTCTCCTGCTGAAAGTGCAATACAGGACGGGGCCGGGCTACACGGCCTTCTCGAAGCAGAACGACCACGGCATCGTCGCGACGTAGGGCTCGTAGACGTCGATCTGGTCCCAGCCGGTCTTGCGGTAGAGCGCCACGGCGTCGGGCTGCTTGTCGCCGGTCTGCAGGATGAGCCGCGGGGCGCCGAGTTCACGGCCGACGCGCTCGCACTCGTCGAGCAGCGCGGTGGCCGCACCCTTGCCACGCGCGGAGGCCAGCACGATGAGACGCTTCAGTTCGACCTCGTCGCCCAGACGTCGGACGGCGATGTGCCCGACCGGTTCGCCGGACTCGTCGAGAGCCAGGATCGAGGTGACGACGGTCGACGGGTCGACGCTCAGCGCACGACTCCGCTCGGCGGTGACCGCCGGGTCCTCGCCGGCGTTCGCCGACCCGTAGCGCTCGTGCATCTCGTCGTCCATGCGGGCGCGGAGCACCACGCTGCGGGGGTCGTCCCAGGACACGCGTTCGATCGTGATCACGAACGTCGATCCTGGCACGGGCGACCGACGACGCGGAAACCGAGGCGCCCGTCGGGCGCGACCGGCGACGCCCGTCAGGCGCGACCGGCACCGCCCGTCGGGCGCGACCGGCACCGCCCGTCAGTCGCGCTGGCCGAGTGCCGCGATCGGGCCCTCGCCGGCGCGGAACGCCGCGAGCACGGCCGCCGCGTCGTCGTACACCTCTGCCGCCCCGGCACCGCGGAGCTCGTCGCCGCCGATGCCGCCGGTCATCACGCCGACGCACGGTACCCCCACCTTGCCGGCGGACTCGACGTCCCACATGGCATCCCCGACCATCACGGCATCGTCGGCGGAGACCCCGGCCTTGTCGAGCGCGACCCGGATGATGCCGGGGTCCGGCTTCGCCTGCTCGACGTCCTCGGAGCTGGTCTCGGCGGTGACCCACTCGCCCGCGTCGAGCAGGTCGCGCAGGCGGGCGAGTTCGTGCTCGGGCGCGCTGGTCGCCAGGACCACGGCGTGCCCGGCCTCGGCGACGGCCTGCAGGAGTTCGCGTGCACCCGGCAGCAGCCGGAGCCGCGGCATCTGCTCGGCGTAGTAGGCGGTGTGGAACTGCTTCGCGGTGTCGCGGGTCTCCTGGGACGCGTCCGGCAGCAGCGTCTCGAGCAGCTTCGCCGAGTCCATCCCGATCGCGCGGTGGATCCGCCAGGCGTCGACGGACTCCCCCGCCGCCAGGAACGCCCGCCACCACGCGTCGATGTGCGCGTAGTTCGAGTCGGCGAGGGTGCCGTCGATGTCGAAGAGGACTGCTGTCGTGGGTGCGTCGGCCATCCCACCATGCTGCTCGGGAGGCCCGGATCGCCTCCCAGGGGCCGCCCGCGTCCGTCAGACGGTGATCGTCTCCCCCGCCGGCAGGATCAGGACGGGCACCGGTCCGAGACCGTCCGGCCCGAGGAACCGCGCGGCGGACTGCTGGCCGAGCTCGCTCAGCATCGCCTCGTGGATCTGCACGGCCCGCTCCGGCGCCACGGCGCGCACGTAGTCGACGGCCTGGGCGGTGTTCGTCCACGGCCCGCTCGTCGGCAGCAGCAGGGTCGGCACCGGGACACCGGGCTCGAGGTACGCGTCGCCCGGGTGGAACACCGCGTCGTCCACCAGGTAGCCGACGTTCGCGGTGGACGGGATGTCGGGGTGGATGACCGCGTGCTGCTCGCCGAAGACCCGGACGGAGAACGGTCCGACGGTGATCGTGTCGCCGGCGCGCACCGCTGCGACCCGGCCGTGGTGTTCGCCGAGCTGCTCGACGACGGTCTCCGGACCGCGGACGACGAGGTCCGGGTTCGCGGCGAGCCCCGCGCGCAGGGCGTCGATGTCGAAGTGGTCGGGGTGGTCGTGCGTGACGAGGACGCCCGCGGCGCCGCGGACGAGGTCGACGGCCTCGGGCGTGAACACCCCGGGGTCGATGACGAGGGTGACGCCGTCCTGCTCGAGGACGACGGTGGCGTGGTTGTACTTCGTCAACTCCATGCGCACAACTGTACAGCCGTGTTGTACTTCTGCGATCGCCCAGAAGGTGAGGAGTCGTTCAGTCAGCCCGGCGCGCGACCCGCTCGAACAGCTCGGGCAGACGGCGGAGCAGCGCACGCTCCTCGGCGTCGGTCTCCTCGCGGATCGCGTCGGCCAGCCAGTCCGTGCGGGCGTCCATGTCGCGCTGCAGTGCGGCCCGGCCGGCGTCCGTGATCCGGATGACCGACGCTCGGCGGTCGGTGTCCGACGCCGTCCGGTCGACGTACCCGAGCTCGGCCAGTTCGCCGACCGTGCGGGACTGCCCCTGGTGCTTCACCCCGCGGCGGCGCGCGAGTTCCGCGATCGTCATCGGGCCCTCGCGGTGCAGGAACCCGAGGGTGGTGGTGTGCGTGGCCGGCAGCGCGTCCGCCTCGCGTCGTGCGGCACGCACGACCCGGCCGATGGACTGTCGGAGCTCCGCAGCGAGCTCGTCGATCGGGTCCATGCCCGGAACGCTACCGCTTCACGGACAGGAGGCGCGGTGCCAGCTGGCACCGCGCCTCCTGTCCGTCACGGGGTTCTGCTCAGCTGCTGCGGACGTCGTCCGCCGCACCCTGCGCGTTGTCCTTGACGTCGGACGCGGCCCCCTGCGCCTCGCCCTTGACCGTCTGCGCGGCGTCCTGCGCGGTCCCCTTGAGGTCCTGCGCGTGCTCCTTCGCCACGTCGCCGAGCTGCGAGCCGACGTCCTTCGCCTGCTCCTTCACCTCGTCGACGAGCGGTGCAGCCTTGTCCTTCAGCTCACCGGCGAGCTCTTCTTCCTTCTCGGTGGTCGGCAGGAGCGACGACACGAGCCAACCGGCACCGAACGCGATGAGGCCGACGGCCAGCGGGTTGCCCTTCGCCTTCTCGACGCCCTTCTGCGCGACGTCCTTCGCCTGGCCGGTCGCGCCCGAGGCGGAACCGGAGGCGCTCGAGCGGGCCGACTGGGCCGCGCCCATCACGGACTCACGGGCGTCCTGGAACCGGCCCTTCACCTTCTCGCTCTGGCGGTGGGCGATGGACGACGGGCTGACCTTGTCGGCGAGGGCGTCGACGTCGGAGCCGAGTTCGCCGCGGGTGCGCTCGATGTCGGCGCGGATCTCGTCTGGGGTGCTCATGGCTTCCTCCCGGTGTTGGGCTTGAGTGTCTCGGGGACTTCCTTGGCGGTCTCGACCGTCTGCGGGGCGCCCTTGATCTCCTTGATCTCCTTACGCCCGCGGACGGCCAGGATCGCGGCGACGATCGCGTAGACGACCGCGATGATCAGGGCGGACCAGGCGTTGCCGATCAGGTAGCCGAGGCCCCACCACGCGGCGATCGACAGGAACAGCAGGGCGAACACGGCGGTGAGTCCGGCGCCGCCGAACATCCCGCCCGCCTTGCCGGCCTTCTTCGCGGAGTCGGTCAGCTCGGCCTTCGCGAGGGCGACCTCCTGCCGGAACAGGCTGGAGAGGTCACGCGACACGTCGGACAGCAGCTCACCGAGCGGTGTGGTCGCAGCGCGCTCCTCGGGCGTCGGTTCGCCCAGGGGTGTCGCGCCGGGGACGAACTGGCTCATACGCCACTCCCCGATCCGGTGGTGCCGTCGCCGGCCTCCTTCTCGTGCTTGACCTCGGTCGCGAGCGCCTTGGTCAGGCGTCCGGCGAGCAGGCCAGCACCGGCGGCGATCGCGATGAAGGTGCCGGGGCGCTTCGCGGCGAAGGTCTTCACCTCGTCGAGCAGCGAGCCCGGGTCGCGGTTCTCGAGGAACCCGGCGGCCGAGGTCGCGCGGCCCGACAGGTCGCGGACGACCTTCGAGGCGACGCCCTGCTCGTCGTCGTTCTCGGCCATGCGACCGAGCTGCTCGCCGAGGGAGCGGAGTCCGCCGGCAGCGCGCTGCTGCTGCTCGCCGGCCTGCTGCTTGAGGTTCTCGGACGCCTGGCCGTAGAGCTGCTTGGCGTGGTCGGTCGCCTCGGAGGCGACCTTCGACGCCTGCTCCTTGGCGGTGCCCGCGACGTTCGCGGCCTGCTCCTTGGCGTCGCCGGCGACGTCCTGCGCGGCACCCTTGGCCGCGTCGGCCTTGCCGGAGCCGCTGCCCGAGTCACTGCCGGAGCCGCTGGCGCTGCCGGTGCTGCCGGAGCCACCAATGCTGCCGGCCGATGCCGCGGACGGGACGGCGGGGAGCTGCTCGTCGGCCGGGACGGCGTCGAGGGGTGCGTCGAACGGCACCTCGGCGGCGCTGTCGCCGTACGGGTCGTAGGTCTGCGGCGCACCGGGGTCGGTGGGTCGCGCAGCGGGGGTACCGCTGGCGTACGACGGCACGGTCACGCCGGGGGCGACCTCGTGGCCCTCGGAGGCTGCGGTGCGGTCGTGGATGGGCGTCCCGGAGTCGTTCCCGGGTGGGTTCGTGGTCATGGTCGGCCTTCCGGTTGTCGTCGTCCCCGGCGTGCACCGGGGGCGTTTCGCAACGAACTTGCGCCGTGCCCTCTTGGTCCGGTCCCAGGATCACCGGGAAACGCGGTCCGGCAATCCGCACAGGTGGAAGCCGGTTGGATCGACGGATGCCCCGTGTCTCGGTCGTGATCCCCGTGCGGGACGACGCCGTGCACCTGCGCCGGTGCCTCGCCGCCCTCGCGGCCCAGACCCGGCCGGCCGACGAGGTCGTCGTGGTCGACAACGGCAGCTCCGACGACAGCGCGGCGGTCGCCCGGGACGCCGGTGCGGTCGTGCTCACGGAGCCGGTGCGCGGGATCGCCCGGGCCTCGGCGCGCGGCTACGACCGGGCGTCCGGCGACGTCGTCGTGCGGCTCGACGCCGACTCCGTCCCACCGCCGACGTGGATCGCCGACGCGGTCCGGCTGCTCGCCGACCCCGAGGTCGTCGCGGTCACCGGTCCGGGCCGGCCGCGGAACGGTGGCGCCGTGGTGCGCCGACTGTGGAACGCCGTGTACATGGGCCCGTACTTCGTCCTGATGTGGAGCGCGCTCGGGCGTCCGCCGCTGTTCGGGTCCGCCATGGCGATGCGCCGGTCGACCTGGGCCGCGGTCGGTGGGCGAGCGCACCGCGACGACGCCGAGGTGCACGACGACGTCGACCTGAGCATGCAGCTCGACCCGGCCTGGCGGGTGGTGGCCGACCCCGTGCTCACCGTGCAGGTGTCCGCGCGACCGTTGGCGGGCCTCCCGTCCGTCTGGGTGCGGACGCGACGCGCCTTCCACACGTTCCGCGTGAACGGCCGGCGGGCGAACCCGGTGCGCCGGTGGGCGCGACGGCTGCGATCGCAGTCGCGGTCGCGGCGGTGGTGGCGCAGCCGCTGACCGACGGGGTCGGGGGACAACGAATCGGTGACGGTCTCAGCCACCGCGGCCCTCGGTCGGTACGTTCGTGAGCGACGGTCACGACCTGACGCGACCGGACGAAGGGGAACCATGCGCCACACGATCACGCTCGCTGCCCTGCTGGCGGCGGGCCTCGCCCTGACCGGCTGCGCACAGGCCGGACCGGCCGGACCGGCGAGCGACACCGTGACCACCGCAGCCGACCCGACGACGGCGCCGAGCCCGACCGACACCACGACCGCTCCGAGCCCCACCGACACCGGGGCCCCCAGCGACGAGACCGTCACCGTCCCGGCCAGCTGCACCGACCTGATCACCCCTGGCAAGTGGGACAAGGCGTTCGCATCGGCACCGCTCAACGACCCGTCGGTCGTCGGCGACCCGATCGCGATCCCGAAGAGCTCGTTCACCCCGGCGCTGCAGGGCGACGGCAAGCGCCTGTACTGCGTGTGGCGGGAGCCGCAGGCCGACATCTCGTACCTGTCCATCGCGGTCGACACCGTCGACCCGAGCGCAGCCCGCGACGCGCTCGAGCAGCTCAGCGCGAAGGGCTACGACTGCGGTGACGAGTCCGACGGGTCCCTGTGCCAGAAGGTCTCGAAGAACTCGCAGTACCCGGTCACGGACGGCGACACGTACTTCACGCGGGATGACCTCGGCATCCACATCCAGCAGTCGAACATCGAGACGACCGATCTGCTCGACGACGTCGTGGCGAACGTCTTCACGGGTTGAGGCAGCGGGTCACCGGGCGGGTCGAGACCGCACGTGCGCCCGCTCACCCTGCGGCCCGTACAGGCACAGCACCTCGGTGACGGAGTCGGTCACGTTGCCCATCCAGTGCGGGGTGTGGGTGTCGAACTCGGCGACCTCACCGGGACCCAGGTCGAGGTCGTGCTCCCCCAGCACCAGCCGGAGCCGTCCGGACAAGACGTAGAGCCACTCGTAGCCCTCGTGCGTCTTGAGCGACGGTTCCCCACCCGGGGTGTTCGGCGGGAACAGCTGCTTGAACGAGCGCACCCCGCCGGTTCGCTTCGTCAGCGGGACGACGACGCGGCCGCCGTGCACCTCGGGCTTCATGTGCACGCGCGGGTCACCGGTCTGCGGTGCGCCGACCAGGTCGTCGAGGGGCACCTGGTACGCCCGCGCGAGGGGCAGCAGCAGTTCCAGCGTGGGCTTCCGCTGGCCGGACTCGAGCCGCGACAGGGTGCTCACCGAGACCCCCGTCTGCTCGGACAGCGCGGCGAGCGTGACGTCGCGGTGGGCACGCAGCGCGCGCAGGCGGGGGCCGACCCCGTCGACGACCTCGGCCGTCGTGCGCGGGGCGGTCGTGTCCTGGTTGCCGTGTCCCATGGCGGGCATTTTGCCACAGCGGCAAACTTCGTTGCTGTTCTCGCTCGATCCGCCGCATGATCAGCGCATGCCTGAACACTTCGACGTCATCGTCATCGGCGGCTCGGCCGCCGGCCTCTCCGCCGCCCTCATCCTCGGCCGTTCGCGGCGCTCGGTGCTCGTCGTCGACTCCGGCGAGCACCGCAACGCCCCGGCGGCCGGCGCGCACAACTACCTCGGCCACGAGGGCGTCGCGCCCGCCGAGCTGGTCCGCATCGGTCGCGACGAGGTCGCCGCCTACGGCGTCCAGGTCACGGCCGGGAGGATCGTGGCCACGTCCGCCACGACCGGTGGCGGTCACGACCCGGTCGGCTTCTCGGTCACGCTGGACTCCGGCGTGGTCGTCGCGGCGCGCAGGATGGTCGTCGCCTCCGGCGCCGTGGACGTCCTGCCGGAGGTCCCGGGCCTGGCCGAGCAGTGGGGGCGCGGTGTCGTGCACTGCCCGTTCTGCCACGGGTGGGAGATCCGCGACCAGCGGATCGGGGTCCTCGTCACGACGCCGAACGGCGCACACCACGCGCTCATGTTCCGGGCGCTGAGCGATCGGGTGACCGCGTTCCTGACCGAGCCGGCCCTGATGGACGACACCACTCTGGCCGGTTTGGCCGCTCGCGGCGTCTCGGTGGTTCAGGGCCCCGTCGCCGCCGTGGTCTCCGAGGGTGACCGGCTGACCGGGGTCCGGCTCGCCGACGGGTCGTTCGTCGAGCTCGATGCCCTGGCCACGGCGAGCCGGCCCGAGGCGCGGGTGGGGTTCCTGTCCGGGCTCGGCCTCGACGCCACCGACCAGTTCATGGGCGACCACCGGTTCGCGACGGCGCTGACCGTGGACGCCGCCGGGCAGACCGCCGTGCGCGGGGTCTACGCGGCCGGCAACGTGACGTCCCCGATGGCGACGGTCATCGCGTCGGCGGCGGCTGGCACCCAGACGGGCGCGGCAGTGCACGGCGACCTGGTGCAGGCCGACCTGGCGGCGGCGCTGGCCGGGGTGGGCCCGGGTGCGGGCGTCGGTGCGGCCGATGTTTCGCGCTGAGCGACAGTTCGCGGGGCCGGGCGGGCGTGGAGTGTCGGTGAGCGCGAAACTCGCCGTGGGTCAGTCGACGCGGTAGCCCGCCTGCGCGGCCAGCAGCGGCGCGAGCGTGTACAGCTGGTCGGCGCCGATCGTGGCCCCGCGGAACCCCTCGAGCCGCTCGACCCGATCGAGGTCCGCTCCGCGCAGGTCCACGTGGTCGATGCGGGTGTTCGACCCCTCGGCGGCGCGGATGCTGCTGCCGTCGAACGACACCCGCAGCAGCTTCGCGTCGGCGATGTCGAGCTCGTCGATGACGCAGTCACGGAACACCACGTCGGTGATAGTCGAGCCGCGCAGGTTCACGAACCCGAACTTCATGCCGACGAACTCGACGCCGTTCAGCCCGGAGTCGTACAGCTCCGCCGAGCCGACGCGCCCGCCGGAGACCCGGACCTCGCGCCACGTGCTGCTCGACGCCCGCAGGATCGGGGCGTCGAGCGAGTCGATGATCGAGTCACGGACCCGGAGCCCACGGAAGTCCGCGTCGTCGCCCCGGAACGTGTCGATGACGCACTCCTCGATCTCCAGGTCGGGCAGTCGCTCGCCGGCCAGGTCGAGGACGTCGATGCGCTTGCCCTCGATGCGGTCACCCGTCAGGACGTCACCGGGTGCTGGCACCCAGTCCTCGAGGTTCGTCGGTTCGGTCAGGGTGATGCGCGGGGCGTCGGTGCCGGAGGAGCGTGCCATGCCCCCAGTCTGGCGGTGACCGCCGACCCCGGGTCACGACCGGGGTCGGGTGAGGACGCTGTCCAGCCGGTAGTCCTTCGCCGGGCCGCGCGCTTCCCACCGCACCGTCCAGCGGTCTTCGTCGCCGTCGAAGGCCCCCGTGTAGTCGTCCGGGGTGCAGGCGTGGGCGACGCTCGTGCCCCAGACCCAGTCGTGGAACACCCGACCGTCGGAGAAGTGCACGGTCCAGCCGCCGGCGGCGCGGTGCGCCACGCCGGTACTCGTCCGCCGCAGGACGAGGGTCCGGGACACGGGCGTCGTCCGACCGTCGAAGGTCATCACGCCCGACTCGTCCCAGCGCACCTCGTCGTCACCGACCCGGGTCAGGGTGGTCGTCCCGGTGACGGTCCCCGTGGCACCGGCGCGGTGGTCGTGCACGGTGCGGTGCAGGTCCCACACCCCGAGCAGGTCCGTCGGCAGCAGCACCCGACCAGGCTAACCGCGCAGGGCCTCGGCCCGCGCGGCTCGGCGCTCGTCGTCGGTGATGACCCCGCGGGCGTGCAGCTCGTCGAGTTCGAGGAGCCGCTGCTCCGGCGAGCTCCGACGGGCACCGTGCGGGCGCCGGCTGCGGACGACCGCGATGCACACGGCGACGATGACCGCGATGACGATGAGCGCCATCAGCAGGGTCCAGACGAGGTCGTAGACCGGCGGGATCAGGGGGTTCTGCACTTCTTCGGAGGCGATCATCGTCCGCGCAGCGCTTCGGCTCGGGCGCTGCGGTGCTCCTCGTCGGAGATCACGCCGCGGGCGTGCAGGTCGTCGAGTTCGGCGAGCCGCTGTTCGAGTGGCTTGTCCGGTGCGAACGTGCGGCTCTGCATCGCCTGGTACGCGATGTCCTCCTGCATGGTGAGCGGGTTCTGACCACGGTCGGCCATCCGCTTGCCGCGGTAGAGCGCCAGGATGACGATCGTCAGGGTCGTGAGGATCGCCAACGCGGCGACGACCCCGAACGCGATGCCGAACCAGCCGTCGAACAGGTCGGGCATCCCCGACTCCCCCGGACCCTCGAGCTCACTGAACGCGGACCAACTGAGCACCATCGCGCTCCCCCTTCTCACAACGACGAGCGAAGCGTAGCGCGAGACGGGGAACACGAGCGGGCGTTCCTTCCCAGAACGCCCGCGATGGAATGTGGAAACGGGCGTACCTGGTCAGAAGTTCCGACCCGGTACGCCCGAAATCACCCGGTACGCCCGATTCGACCAGGCAGCGCGAACCCCAGCCAGCGCAACTCCCACCGACCCCCGGCCACCCCCAGCCCGCTCAGCCGCGCAGCGGCCCCGACCCCGGAACGTTCGCACCGTCCGCGAAGCCGGCCACGAGTGCACGCAACGCTTCTTCGGAGGTGTGTCGGGCCTCCCATCCGAGCACGGACCGGGCACGGTCGGTCCGCATGATCGGCACGCCGGCCGCGATGTCGATCCACCCGGCGTCCGTCGGCTGCAACCGCAGCCGCCACGTCACCGTCACGATCCCGCGCAGCAGCCGCAGCGGGATCCGGACGGCACCGAGCATGCCGAAGGCCCGAGCCAGTCGCGGCGGGTTGAGCACGGGCGACGCGGCGATGTTGAACGCCCCCGCTGCCCGTCGGTCGACCGCGCGCCAGTAGGCGTCGGCGACGTCGTCGGCGTGCACGGCCTGGAACACGAACGGGTACGGCAGCGGCAGCACGAGCCAGCGGATCCACCGCACGATCGACATCGGCACGAGGTGTCCGAGGAACAGCCCGCGGATCTCGGCGGCGGCGTCCCGCTGGAAGATCAGCCCCGGGCGGAGCCGGGTGACGGTCACGGAAGGGTGGTCGGCCTCGAACGCGTCCATCGCCGCTTCGTTCGCGGCCTTGTGGATCGAGTACGTCGCCGTCGGGATGCCGTCCGTCGGCCAGCTCTCGTCCACCGGGGTGTGCTTGCCGTCGACGTCCACTCCGCGGTAGGCGCCGACCGACGACGCGACGACGACCTGGGGCACCTCCGCCCGCGCGACCGCCGCCAGGACGTTCGCCGTCCCGGTCACGTTCGTGCGGAGCTGCGCGGGGATGTCGTGTGTCGGCTGGAGGGCCCACGCCAGGTGGATGACGGCATCGGCGCCCTGGAACACGGCCGTGAGCTGGTCCACGGCGTCCGCGGCACCGACGTCCACGGCGTGCCAGACGGCAGCAGCATACGGCTCCGCGCGCAGGTCCGGCAGGCGCCGGGCGACACCGACGATCTGGACGCCGTCACGGCCGGCCTCACCGTCGCCGTCGGCGCGCACGGCCGCGAGCCGACGGAGCACCGCCGTCCCCACGTTGCCGGTCGCGCCGACGACGACGATGCGCATCAGGCCGCGGCCATCGCGGGGTCGAGCACGACCTTGACGCAGTCGTCCTGCTTCTTCTGGAAGACCTCGTACATGTGCGGGGCGTCCTCGAGCGAGACGCGGTGGGTGGTCAGGTCGAGCGTGCCGAGCGGGTCCGACGGGTCGGAGACGAGCGGCATGATGTCGTCGATCCAGCGCTTCACGTTGCACTGGCCCTCGCGGATGGTGATCTGCTTGTCGAACAGCGTCATCATCGGCATCGGGTCGGCCATGCCGCCGTAGACACCGCTCAGCGAGACGGTGCCGCCGCGACGGACCAGGTCGATCGCCGCGTGCACGGCCGCCAGGCGGTCGACACCCGCGGTCTCGATCGCCTTCTGCGCGAGCTTGTCGGGCAGCAGGCCGGCGGCGCGCTGGGCGAAGCCCGCCATCGGGTTGCCGTGGGCCTCCATGCCGACGGCGTCGACGACCCCGTCGGGGCCACGGCCGTCGGTCAGGTCGACGAGCTCGGGCACCAGGTCCTTCGTCAGGTCGAACACCTCGGCACCGTGCTTCGCCCCGAGGTCACGGCGGACCTGCTCGGGGTCGACGGCGAGCACGCGGTAGCCGAGGTGCTTGCCGATGCGGGCGGCGAACTGGCCGACCGGGCCGAGGCCGAGCACGGCGAGCGTGCCACCCTCGGGCACCTGGGCGTACTGCACCGCCTGCCACGCGGTCGGCAGGATGTCGCTCAGGAACAGCCAGCGGTCGTCGGGGGTGCCGTCGTCCGGCACGACGATGGGGCCGTAGTCGGCGTGCGGCACGCGCAGGTACTCGGCCTGGCCACCCGGGACCTGGCCGTACATCTTCGTGTAGCCGAACAGCGAGGCACCGGTGCCGTACTCGGTCACCTGGGTGGTCTCGCACTGCGACTGCAGGCCGTGCTGGCACATCCAGCAGTGGCCGCAGGAGATGTTGAAGGGGATGACGACGCGGTCGCCGACCTTCAGGTTCGTGACGCCGGATCCGACCTCTTCCACGATGCCCATCGGCTCGTGGCCGAGGACGTCGCCGCGGTCGATGTACGGGCCGAGCACGCGGTACAGGTGCAGGTCGGAGCCGCAGATCGCCGTGGAGGTGATCCGCACGATCGCGTCGGTCGGCTCCTGGATGGTCGGGTCGGGGACGGTCTCGACGGACACCTTCTCGGTGCCCTGGTAGGTCAGTGCGCGCACGTTGCGTTCCTCTCGTGGTCGCTTCGAGCCTGCCTGGAGGCACGACTCGCGTTCGCCTCCTCGGTACGCGCCCGCCCCGTGGACGCTCCCAGCCCCGCGTCCCCCTCGCGGACGTCGGCGCGGGTGGGCAGCGGTGGTCGCGACCTCAGTCGAGGACGGCTGCGAGGACCCGCTCGTGTTCGTCGCGACCACCCGGTCCGGCACTGCCGGCGAGCATGATGAGCGCCTTCCACAGCGCCCAGCCCCGGGCGCGCGCCCATGTGTTGTCGTCCAGGTCGACCGCCTGCCGGAACACCCGTCGCGCCGGGCCGTCCAGCATCGTCCACGCGAGCACGAGGTCGCACGCCGGGTCGCCCACGCCGCACGTGCCGAAGTCGATCACCGCGCACAGCCGCCCGGTGTCGTCGACGAGCAGGTTGCCCGGGGCGACGTCTCCGTGGAACCAGACGGCCGGCCCGTCCCAGCGGCTGGCGAGGGCCTCGGCCCAGACCGCTTCGCACGCGCCGCGGTCGACGACGGTACCGCCGGTCCTGCCGCTGCTGCTGCCGCCGCCGCCGAGCGTGTCGAGCGCCGCCCGCACCTCGGCGTCGTACACGGACGGGTGCTCCCCGCGGTGGAACGAGTGCGCGCCGGCGGTGGGGCCGCCAGTCGCCGGGACGCTCCGGAGCTGCCGGAGCACGGCACCGACCTCGGCCGCGAAGCGCTCGTGGTCGAGGTCGTCGACCTGCACGGCCGGCACCCCGTCGAGCCACCGCCGCACCGACCACGGGAACGGGTACCCCTGGCTCGGTTCCCCGAGCGCCACGGGCTCCGGGACGGCGACGTCCAGCCGTCGGGCGAGGTACGGCAGGACGTCCTGTTCCTTCTCGATTGCGGGCACGTAGCCGGCTGCGCTCGGCAGTCGCACCGACAGGGCGTCCCCGAGCCGGTAGGTGCGGTTGTCCCAGCCCTGGTGGTCGACCTGGCGCACGGGCAGGTCGGCCCAGTCGGGGAACTGCTCCGCGACGAGTCGTTCGACGAGTCCGGCGTCGATCCGGGGCACCTCGGTGTGCATGCCCGCAGCCTAGGCGTCGGACCCGGCACGGCGGTGGGGCCGGTGCGCGCCGGGCCCAGCAGCGGGGCGGACCCGCACCGGACCTCCCGGCCGTCGCCTCAGGCGGGTTCTGCCAGGGCGAGCAAGGCGTCGCGCGCGACCGCGAGCTCCCGCTCGTCCAGGTAGGGCGGCATGCCGACCGCGGCCGCGAGGCCCTCGGCCGCGTGCCGGACCACCAGTGCGCGGTCCTCGGGCAGGCCGTCGCGTGCGAACAGCGTCCGCCAGTGCTCGGCGTCGGCGGCGACGGCCGCGGCGATCCCCGGGACGGCCATCAGACCGGGCCAGTGCGACGACGGTGCGAACAGGTCCATCGCCTGCTCGCTGCCGCCGCAGAGCGTCCGGACGTAGGCGCGCAGGACCTTGCCCGGTCGGTTCTCGGCGAGGTCCACGTGCTGCATGACCTCGTCCGTGAACGCGGCCAACCCGTGCTCGACGACCGCGAGCAGGAGTTCGTCCTTCGACGGGAAGTGGTGCAGCAGCCCGCTCTTCGAGACGCCGGCTTCGGTCGCGATCTCGGCGACGCTCACCCGCGTACCGCGCTCGGCGAGCAATCGGCGTGCGGACTCGAGCACGGCCTGCCGCGTGCGCTCGCGGTCGCGGGAGCCGTCGGTGCCGGTGCCGGGGCCCGTGCTGCGGTCAGTGGTCATGCGGTCCATCCTGCCGGTTCGGGATGACCCGGAGCGCGACCACGGCGGCGACCGCGAGCAGCACCGCGGCGCAGACGGAGGCGAGTTGCATGCCACCGGTGAACGCTTCGCGGGCGTGCTCGAGCACCGGCGACCCCGGTTGCAGTACCTGGCTCGCCGACGCCAGCGACTCCCGGACCCGGTCCGCGACCCCCGCACCCAGGCTGTCGCCCGTGAGGTCGAGGTTCGACCGGTAGAACGCGGTCTGCAGCGACCCGAGCACCGCGATGCCGAGCGCGACGCCGAGCTCGTACCCGGTCTCCGAGATCGCCGAGGCGGCGCCCGCACGCTCCCGCGGAGCCGCGGCGACGACCGCGTCCGTCGCCAGCGTCATCGACACCCCGACGCCGAGGCCGACCACGGCGAGCGCGATGGCGATCCCCCAGTACGTCGGCAGCCCCTCGGCGAAGGCGAGTCCGGCCATGCCGACCGCGGCGACCGCCAGCCCGAGGCCGATGGAGCGACCGGGGCCGACGCGACGGGAGAGCAGGCCGATCACGGCGATGACCGCGATGGACGCCAGGGTGGCCGGCAGCTCCGCGGCTCCGGCGAGCAGCGGGGTGAACCCGCGCACCAGCTGCAGGTACTGCGAGAAGAAGAACAGCAGACCGCTCAGCGCGAAGACGGACAGCGAGTTCGCGACCACCGCACCGGAGAACGCCGGGATCCGGAACAGCTGCAGGTCGATGAGCGGCGTGGTCAGGCGTTTCTGCCGCCGGACGAACCACCAGCCCGACGCGAGCCCGAGCAACGCGGTCGCCGGCACCGTCCAGTCGAACCCGTGCCCGGCGACGTGCTTCACGGCGTAGACCAGCGGCACGATCGCGAGCACCGAGAGCATCGCGGAGAGCAGGTCGATCGGGGTCCGGGCGCCGCCGCGGGACTCCGGCAGCAGGAACGCCCCGGCGACGACGATCACCGCGATGACGGGGATGTTGATGAGGAACACCGATCCCCACCAGAAGTGTTCCAGCAGCGCCCCGCCGACGAGTGGTCCGGCCGCGGCACCACCGGTCGCGCCCGCGGACCACACCGCGATGGCGGTGGTGCGCTGCCGCGGGTCGCGGAAGATCGTGCGCACCAGCGACAGCGTCGAGGGCATCAGGGTGGCGCCGGCGACGCCGAGGAGTGCCCGTGCGGCGATGAGCAGCTCCGGGCTCGAGGCGAAGGCCGCAGCGGCCGATGCCAGTGCGAACGCGACGGAGCCGAGGAGCAGCAGGCGCTTCCGACCGATCCGATCGGCGACGTTGCCCATCGTGACGAGCAACCCGGCGAGTGCGAACGAGTAGACGTCGCCGATCCAGAGCACCTGGGTCGCGGTCGGGTCGAGGTCGGCGGTCAGGGACGGCACCGCCAGGGCCAGCACGGTGCCGTCGATCGCCAGGAGCACCACGGCCAGGGTGAGGACGCCGAGGGACGCCCACTCACGGACGGAGGCGCGGTGGGTCGGGGTGGTGCTGGTCGTGGTCATCGGTCGACCGTAACCGACCATTTGGTCGGTTGGGCAGACTGCACAGTCGGTTCACAGCACAGCACAGCACAGCGCCGCTCGGTCAGCCCCGCAGCCGGTCACGCTCCCCCGGCGGCAGGTGCTCGGTCGCCGTCCGGCGAGCCGCCGGGCTGAGGAACCGGCCACTCTGCTCGAGGAACGCCACGAGCGCCGCCTCGGACGCCCGCTTCCCCGTCTCGCGCAGGACCAACCCGAGCGCCGACTGCACCGTCTCGCTGCGCTCCCGCACCAGGCGACCGGCGATCCCGAGGGGCACCTCGGCGTCGCCCTGCTTCACGAACGCCAGGGTCGCCACGGCCGCGATCCGCCGGACCATCGCCACGTCGGACTTCGCCAGCGCGAACAGCGGGCCGGTCGAAGCGCCCAGCATCGGTGCGCCGACGAGTTCCTCGGCCGCCAGGTCGACGAGCACCGGGTCCTCGAACCGTTCGGCCTTCGCCGCCGACAGGTACTCGTCGGTGAGTTTCGGATCCGGGTGCGCCCGCATCGCCTGCACGAGCAGCAGGACGGCGACGAGCTTCGCGCCGTCGTCCTCGCTCCAGAGCAGCGCCGAGCGCTCCCCCTCGTCGAGGTCGTGGAACTGCCGCGCGACCCTGCGGGCCGCGGCGACGTCACCGGTGGTGCGGGCGAACGCCGCCAGCACGGCCTCCGCGTCGCGCCCCGCCTGGAGGCCCGTCACGCGACCTCCCCCTCGCTCGCGTCGTTCTGTGGTGCCCTCCGACGACTGCGGCTGAGCACGATGACCGCGACGACCACCAGGAACGCCGCGAACAGCCAGGTGCCCACCTGCGGATCCACCAGGCGCGCCAGCACGGCACCACCCGGCGAGCACACGGCGGCGGTGATGCCGACCGTCAGCCCGACCCGCAGGTCGACCGCACGGCGCCGGAGGTTCGCGACCGTCCCGGACACCGACGTCGGCACCATCGTGAGCAGCGACGTGCCCTTCGCCAGCAGGTCGCCGGCACCGAGCACGACCTCGAGCCCCGGCACGATGACGACCCCGCCTCCGACGCCGACGAGCCCGGACAGCACCCCCGACAGCAGCCCGAGCAGCAGCAGGACGATCGCCTCGACGATCCCGAAGCGCACCTCGCCACCGCGGGTCGGCACCGTCGTGAACAGCGACACGAGCACGACGGCGATGAACCCGACGAAGATCCACGGCAGCGCGCGGAGGGGCAGGGCACGGAGGAGCCGGGCACCGATCGGGGCGCCGATGACGCTGCCGACCGCCAGGGTCAGGGCCGCGAGCCAGTGCACCTCGCCCTGCACGGCGTAGGTGACCGCACCGACGACGGCTGCGGGGGCGATCGCCACGAGCGAGGTCGCCGAGGCCCGACGCTGGTCCATCTGCGCGAAGGCCATGAGCGCCGGCACCACGATGACCCCACCGCCGACGCCGAACAGCCCGGAAAGGACGCCCGTCAGGACCCCGATCGCCACCAACACGAGCACCGTTCCGCCGCGCTTCCTCATCCCGCCCAGGCTATCCGCGCCGCGGGCGAGCTCTCGCACCGTGCGAGGTGCGTGCGAGGTGGCCCGCACTTGGAGTGCAGAAATGGTCGGGTGCCCGAAGGCGACCCGACCATTTCTGCTCACGAAGCGAACGACGAACCGCCCCGCGACCCCGCCCTGCCTCAGCGGAAGTGCATGTTCTTCAGCGGGTCGACGAGGGTGCCGTTCCGCCGCGTCTCGACGTGCACGTGCGGCCCCGTCGACTGCCCGGTGTTGCCGGACTTCGCGATCTCGGTGCCGAGCTTCACGATCTGCCCCTGCTTCACCTCGATCTTGCTGAGGTGCGCCGTCAGCACCGCCGTCATGCCGTACGTGACGACGATGTAGTTGCCGTAGGCCGCGTCGTTCGCGATGGTCTTGGTGACCGTCCCGGTCCCGGAGCCGTACACGGCCGTCCCCACCGGCACCGGGGCGTCGGTGCCCTGGTGGTAGCGCGGGACGTGCCCGGCGCCGCGGTCGTCGCCGTACCGGCCGGTGATCTTCGTGCCGTTGACGGGCCAGGCCAGGCCGGTGACCGGTCGGCTCGACCAGACCCGGGTGTCCTTCGCGCCGTAGAGCACGACGTTGCCGTCGACCTGGACGAGCAGGTTGCCGGACCCGGCGGTGCTGGTGCGCGAGCTCCAGAGCGCGACCTTCTTGCGCGAGGCGTCACGGGTCCAGATGACGAAGTTGCCCTTGGCCTGCAGCTCCGCCCAGGCGCCCGGGTGTCCGCCGGTGCGCGACTGCCAGACGACCCGACCGCTGACCTTCTGCACCAGGTTGCCGTCGGTGCGCATGTTGAGGATGCGCGTGTTCGAGGTGTCGGATCGCAGCACGGTGCCGCCCAGGATGGTGTTCCCCGACGGGACCCGGTCCTGGTAGCCGTTCCAGCTCACGACGACGGTGTTGCCGGCGAGCAGCGCCATCGTGCCGTCGGCTCGCACCTTCAGTGCGGTCGAGTTCACGGTGCCGGCCGAGGCCCAACGGGCCACACGCTTGCCGTTCTTGGTGATGTCGAGGGCGCGGTTCTTGCCGACCACGGCGATCGCGCCGGAGTTGCCGGCGGTGTTCGACGCCCACAGCACACGGTTGCCGATGCCGTACTCGACCAGGTTGCCGTCGCCCTGCATGATGAGCTTGAACTGGCCGTTCGGCGACGTGACCTGGTCGCCGGGCAGGATCTTGGTGCCGGCCGGGGCCGACCCGACCCAGACCGCAGAGGCCGCTGCCGGTTCGGCTGTCGCCACGAGCGCCCCCGCCGCCAGGGCCAGTGCCGTCACGGCGCCGGCGATGCGTGGGAGTCGGCGCGCACGTGCGACGGTCGACGGAGTGGTGGTCATGGATCCCCTGCCCTGGAACCGACCGTGCGAGCGCGCGGTCGTTCGGCGCTCGCCCTGCACGAGTCGCCGAACGATGTTCGCTTTTCTGCGCGGGGTGCACAACCCCTTGGACGGGGGGTGTACAGCACGGAGCCGATCGCCGCGGGACAGGATGGGACCATGTCGACGCCGAACCCCGCCTTCGTCCCGCCCGCTGCGCAGACCACCCGTCCGGACCTGCGGGGCACGTTCGGGATGGCGGCGTCGACGCACTGGATCGCGACGGCGACCGCCCAGTCGGTGCTCGAGCGCGGCGGCAACGCGTTCGACGCGGCCGTGGCCGGGGCCTTCGTCCTGCAGGTCGTGGAGCCCCACCTGAACGGCCCCGGGGGCGACCTGACGGCGGTCTTTGCGACGGCGGCCAACCCCGTGCCGACGGTGCTGGTCGGTCAGGGTCCCGCGCCCGAGGGCGCGACCCCGGAGCACTACCGCGCCGAGGGCCTCGACCTGGTCCCCGGCTCCGGCGCGCTGGCCGCGACCGTCCCCGGCGCGGTCGACGCCTGGCTGCTCCTGCTCCGCGACCACGGCACGTGGGAACTGGCCGACGTCCTCGCCCCCGCGGTCGGGTACGCCCGCGACGGCCACCCGGTCGCACCTGCGGTGGTCCGGACGATCACCGCCGTGCGCGGCCTGTTCGAGCAGCACTGGCCCACCTCCGCCTCGCAGTGGCTGCCGGGAGGCGCGGTGCCGGTCCCCGGGGACCTGGTGCGCAACGAGGCACTCGCTGCAGTGCTCGACCGGCTGGTCGAGGCCGGCGCCGGTGCCGGCAGCCGGACCGGCCGCATCGATGCGGCTCGGTCCGAGTGGGCGGAGGGGTTCGTCGCCGAGGCGATCGACCGGTTCGTCCGCGAACCGCACCGGCACGCGTCGGGCACCGACCACGCCGGGGTCATCCGGGCGTCCGACCTGGCGGCGTTCAGGGCGTCGTACGAACCCGCGACGACCGCCGAGTTCCGTGGCTGCACGATCGCCAAGACCGGACCGTGGGGCCAGGGTCCGGCGCTCCTCCAGACGCTGCGGCTGCTCGAACCGCTCGACGACGCCCTGCTCGACCCGTCGACCGAGCTCGGCGCGCACACGATCGTCGAGGCGCAGAAGCTCGCCCTCGCCGACCGCGAGGCGTTCTACGGCGACGGCGAGGTCCCGATGGACGTCCTGCTCTCCGACGCCTACGCCGACGAGCGTCGCGCACTGATCGGCGAGCGGGCCTCGGCGGAGCTTCGACCCGGCACGATCGCCGGGGTCGAGCACGCGCTGCCGCCGGTCCGGACCTCGTACGACTCCGCGGGTTCGGTCGGGGTGGGCGAACCGACCGTGCAGGTCGCCCGCGCGGCCGAAGCCGACACCGAGCTCCCGCCCGCCGCTCCGCTCGAGGACCGCGGCGAGCCGTTCGTCACCCCCGACGGCGAGACTCGCGGCGACACGTGCCACATCGACGTCGTGGACCGCTGGGGCAACATCGTCAGCGCGACCCCGTCCGGCGGGTGGCTGCAGTCGTCGCCGACGATCCCCGAGCTCGGGTTCTGCCTCGGCACCCGCCTGCAGATGACGTGGCTCGAACCGGGCACGGCCTCGACACTGCGGCCCGGCGAGCGCCCCCGCACGACGCTGACCCCGACCCTGGTGCTCCGCGACGGGCAGCCGGTCGCCGCGCTCGGTTCCCCCGGCGGTGACCAGCAGGACCAGTGGCAGCTGCTGTTCCTGCTGCGCTGGATCGTCGGCGGCTACTCCCCGCAGCAGGCCATCGACGCACCGGCGCTGCACACCACGTCGTTCCCGGGGTCGTTCTGGCCGCGCACGTGGGAGCCCGCCGGACTGGTCGTCGAGGACCGCCTGGGGGACGAGGTCATCGCGGCGCTCGAGGCCCGCGGACACGTCGTGACCCGCGGCGGTGACTGGAGCCTGGGCCGACTGTCGTGCGTCACCCGTGACCCGGACACCGGGATCCTCGGTGCCGCCGCGAACCCCCGCGGCGCGCAGGGCTACGCCGCGGGACGCTGACCGACGCCCGTTCCTTCCCAGAACACCCGCACTGGAAAGTGGAATCGGGCGTACCTGGTCAGAACTTCCGACCAGGTACGCCCGAATCGACCAGGTACGCCCGATTCCACCAGGTACGCCCGATTCGACCGGGCACGCCCGGTTCAGAGCGTCGGGACGACCACTGCGCGACCCGAGAGCTCCCCGGCCTCGAGCTTCCGGTACGCCTCGAGTGCGTCGGACAGCGCGTAGCGCTCGACGTCGGGGACGATCTGCCCGGCGCGGTACATCGCGACGACCTCGTGCAGGTCCTCGATGGTGCCCCAGTAGGTGTTCGTGATCGTCGACTCGTACGGCGTCGCGAAGAAGTTCCACTCGGTGGTGCCGCCGCCGATCCCGAC
This sequence comes from Curtobacterium sp. MMLR14_002, assembly GCF_001864975.1. Taxonomy (NCBI): domain Bacteria; kingdom Bacillati; phylum Actinomycetota; class Actinomycetes; order Micrococcales; family Microbacteriaceae; genus Curtobacterium; species Curtobacterium sp. MMLR14_002. The sequence continues at coordinate 130,177 of NZ_MJGT01000050.1, read as the reverse complement.
GACGGTGAACCGCCCGCCGACCGCCATCGAGGCCTGCGCGACCTTGATCGTGGGGGTGGCACCGACGAAGTCGAAGGCAGCGTCGACGCCGCGTCCGCCGGTGATCTCGCGGATGCGCTCGGCCTGGTCCGGGCCGCCGGGGACGGTGATCGCGCCCCGGGCGGCGGCGCGGTCCATCGCGTCCTGCTTCATGTCGGTCGCGATGACCGTGGCACCGGTGAGCGCCGTGAGGATCTGCACGGCGATCTGCCCGAGGCCACCGAGCCCGACGACGAGCGCGAAGCGACCGCCACCAGCCAGGTTCGGCAGGGAGTTCTTGATCGCGTGGTACGGCGTGAGCGCGGCGTCGCTCAGCGGTGCGGCGGCGACCGGGTCGGCGTCGCCGAGCGGCACGAGGTTCCGCGCCGGGACGCTCACGTACTCCGCCATGCCGCCGTCGCGCCCGAGGCCGATCCCCATGTACGGGTTCGTCGCGGCGTTCTCGCAGTAGGTGTCCTGCCCCTTCGAGCAGTACGAGCAGTGCCCACAGCCGACCGGCCCGTAGACCAGGTAGGCGTCGCCCTCGGCGAAGCCGGTGACCCCGTCACCGACGGCCTCGACCCAGCCGGAGTTCTCGTGGCCGAGCACGAACGCGGGCGCCTGGGCTCCCGGCTGCCCCTGCTGGAACTCGCGGTACACGGCGACGTCCGAGTGGCAGGCACCGGCGCCGGCGACCTTGAGCAGGACCTCACCGGGCCCGGGTGTGGGCTTCGGGACCTCGGTCAGGGACGGGAAGGTCTGGTACTGCTCGAACACGACGGCGCGCATGGGGTTCTCCTTTGATCGCCCTTCACGCTACACCTGTCGTCGAGGCCGACATGTGTCGCCCAGTTGCCTCGGGACCACACCCTCCCGCGAACAGTCCGCGGTCGAACCGTGCCCCACCAGGACGCGACGACCGCGCCACCATGACACCCAGCACGACCGCACCGAGCGGTCCCGTGAACACGAGGAGCAGGATCCACAGGCCGCTGTGGTCCCGGTCGTGCAGTCGCCGCACGAGCAGCGACCACCGGGGCACGATGGTCAGGATCGTCGGGACGAGGATCGCCAGGTCCCACGCGTCCGGCCAGACGTCCCGCTCGCCGCTGCCCCAGCCGAACCACGCCCCCTGCCCACGGTCGATCAGGTGGAACGAGACCCGCGGTGACGGGACGACCCCGAACGGGTCGACGTACATCTCCCACCGCCCTCCGGTCCCGTGCACGCCGACGACCCAGAGCGCGACCCCGACCAGCGCGAGCTCGAGCGCGATCACCCACCAGAACTCCGAGCGACTCGCCCGCCCGTGGAACCGCCACCCCTGCGTCCAGAACCGGAGCCAGGCGACCACCGGGTTCGTCACGTCGGCCGGACCCTTCTCGAGCACGGACTCGCGGAAACCTCTCATGTCGCTGTCCCCCATGTGCCAGATCGTAGGGCAGACCTGCGTCTTCGCCGTGAGCCCGTTGCGAGAACGCTCGTTCTCCGATTGACTCAGGAGCGGTGGTCCCGTTCGGGGCCGCTCCCCCACACGAAAGGAGCGGGCATGCCCACTCGCACCGCACGCACCGCCTGGAACGGCGGCCTCGAGGACGGTTCCGGCCAGGTCGAACTCTCGAGCTCGAAGGTCGGCACGTACGACGTCTCGTTCCCGAAGCGCACCGCCGAGGACGCCGGCGGCACCACGAGCCCCGAGGAGCTCATCGCCGCCGCACACTCGGCCTGCTACGCCATGCAGTTCTCCGCGGTCCTCGGCGAGGCCGGCGGCACGGTCGAGGCCCTCGACGTCAAGGCCGACGTCTCGCTCGGCCCGGACCCGGCCGGCGGCTTCCGCCTCACCGGCATCGTCCTGACCGTCAGCGGCGAGGTCTCCGGCATCGACGAGGCGGCCTTCCTCAAGGCCGCCGAGGACGCCAAGGCGACCTGCCCCGTCAGCAAGGCACTGACCGGCGTCGAGATCACGCTGCACGCGACCTTCGAGCAGTAGCGAACGCAGCGCAGTAGGCGCGGGACGTAGGAGCGTCACCACCTGACGGACGGGAGGCCCGTGGCGACCCCCGCCACGGGCCTCCCGTCCGTCGTCCACCTACGCTGGGTGCCGTGCCCCGCTTCCTCGCCACCCCGACCCTCGTCGCCCTCTGGCTCGGCCTGCTGGCCGTCGTCGTCGGGATCGTGTTCGTGCTGACGGCTCCGACGTTCACGTTCGGCTTCGTCGCCTTCGCCCCGCTGTCCGACTACGCGTTCGTCGCCAATGGCCGACCGTGGCAGCTGACCGCCGGACCGGTCCTCGTGCTGGTGGGCGCGGTCGTCGCGGCGTTCGCCCTCGGTCGTCTGAGCACGCGCCGCCGGGGCTGATCCGAAGGCGTCCAGCGGACGTCCGGACTCGGCCGCCGTCGACTGGCACCATGGCGTGATGGCCGAGCAGCACCCCCCGGGCCCGCACAAGCCGGGCCGCCCGCCCCGGCCACGCCGCCGCAGCCTCGCGCAGCACGACCTGCGCGACGCACGAGCCCGCCTGCGCGGGACGATCTACGAGCACGTCGAGCCCGACGCCAAGGGGCGCGACCAGTACACGGCGACCCAGATCGTCGACTTCTGCCTCGACCTGGCCGAGGTCATGCTCGCCTCCGGTGCCGACACCCGCAGCGTCGAGACGGCCGTCGTCGCCGTCTCGACGAAGTGGAACCTCGCGCCGCTCGACCTCGACTTCTCGGGCAGCTCGGTGACGATCCAGTACGCCCCGGCGGACGTCCCGCCGCTCGTCAAGGTCCGTACCGTGCGGTCGGACGGCTCCGACCTCGACAAGCTCGCGCGGGCGAACCAGATCGTCGACGACCTGGTCCACGACGACCGCGACATGACCTCGGCGGTGAGCGCCCTGGTCGCCGTCCTGCGACTCCCGCCGCGGTGGCCGATGTGGCTGTCCGACGTCGGCCTGTCGATCCTCGGCATCTCGATCGCCGTGCAGGCCGGCGGCGGGTGGCGTGCGGGACTCGGGGCGTTCGTGCTGATGCTCGGGATCATCGTCTCCGGGCGCTGGCTGACCGACCGGGGGTACCCGCAGTTCTTCGTGTCCGGGGCGCAGGGCGCGGTGGCGTCGGCGATCGGCACGCTGGCCATCTGGGCCGGCGTGCTCAACGCGAACGGCGCCGCGACGATGGTGGCGGCGCTCGTGGTGCTCCTGCTGCCGCACCCGTCCCTAGTGACCTGGGCGCAGGACGCCATCTCGGGGTTCCGGGCGATGGCCGTGGCCCGGGCGTTCTACATCGGGCTGGTCATCGCGGCGATCGTGGTCGGGGTGCCGGCCGGGATCGCGATGACGCACTGGCTGCGGATCGAGGTCGACCCGTCCGGCATCGTGACGCAGACCCTGCCGCTCTGGGCGTCGCTGTCACTGACCGTGGTGTCGGCGGGCGCGAACTGCTTCGTGCAGCAGGCCAGCGCCCGGGTGATCCCGGTCGCCGTGGTGTTCTCGGTCGCCGCCGGTGCCGCGCTGTGGGCGCTGCGGCAGGCCGGGCTGCCGCTCCTCGGGGCGACGTTCCTGGCGGCGGTGCTGCTCGGGGTGCTCTCGACCTACGCGGCCGTCCGGATGCGCACGGCCGTGGCGGCGATCGCGGTGCCGGCGTTCTGCGGGGCGCTGCTGCCCGGTGTCGCCGTGTCGAACGCCCTGCTGAACTTCATGTCCGGGTCGTCGAGCGCCGCGCTCGACTTCGTGGCGGCTGTCTCCGTGGCACTCGGGATCGGCGCGGGCCTGGTGCTCGGCGGGCTCTTCGCGACGCCCGGTGCCCGTCGAGCGCTGCGCCGGACGCGTCGGGTCGTCGTGCACTCGGTCCACAACGACACCACGGCGCTGCGCGTCATCCGTGACAGCGGCTACGACCCCGGCGACGGGTCGGTGCCGCGCGGGTCGCGCTCGAACGGCGCTTCGTGAGCTGCGCGGCCGGCACCGCTCCGTCAGGCGCTTCGTGAGCAGAAGAGGTCGGGTACGACGCACGCACCCGACCTCTTCTGCTCACCGAGTGAGTCCGCCGCGCTCAGCCGGCGTCGGACACCGCGCTCGACACCGCGGTCGGGGCGTCGTACTCGCCGTCCGGGATCGCGCGGAGTGCCTCGAGGACGTCGTCCGGGGCGCCCTCCTGCTCGGCCGTCGAGACCACGTCGTCCTTGGACGCCGGGTAGTCGATGCCGCTCAGGTACTTCTGGACCTGGATGGGGTTCGGTGCTGCCATGTCGGTTCCTTCCGTCAGGTTGCGACTCCCGGAGTACCCGCGGGGCGCTGCACGACGGCGCAAGGAACGCGCTCCGCGGACGAACCGCCGGTCAGATCTCCCAGCTGCCCGAGTCGTCGTCGTCCCACATCGCCAGACGGCGGGCGGCCTGCGGCTCGTACCGCTCCATCCAGCCGCGCTCGAGCCGGGCGACCGCGCGGTCGAACGCCGCCACCAGGTCGAGCTCGGCGCGCAGCAGGGCCTGCAGCTGCAGCCCCTCGTACAGGGCGATGAGCTGCTCGGCACCGCGGCGCGGGTCCATCGTGTGCGGGGCACGGCCGATCGCGACGTCGTGCTCCAGGCCGCGCTTGATCTGCGCGAAGAAGAGCTGGTACCGCGACCGCAGGTAGGTCGCCATCGGGTGCGCAGGGTTGCCCGCGACGGACAGCAGGGCGACGAGCAGGCGCATCAGGGCCGGGTCCTCGGCGTTCGAGGCGACGATGGCGCGGAGCAGGTCCACGGTCGAGCCGTCACCGACCTCGTGCGTGACCTCGTCCATCCGGGCACCGTTCCAGCGGTCCAGTGCGGCGAGGACCAGGCCGTCCCACGACGGGAAGTGCTGCTCCAGCTCGGCGACGCTGATGCCCATCCGCTCGGCGACCTGCACGGGCCGGGCTTCGTGGAAGGGGACGTCCCGGAGCAGGTCGACGGTGGCACCCACGATCGTGATCCGCAGGTGCAGCGTGGCCGCCGCGGCCGCAGCGGCCTGCGTGTCGGCGCTGGTGTGTTCGAGCATCGTGCCCTCCGTCGTCCCCGGACGTCCTGTCCGTGTCACCCCGGATCCGGGGTACCTCCATCCAAACGCAGAACGGGGGACACCAGAATCCCCGGTACGGGTGTCGGCACAAGGGGGGACAGACCCCGACGTCGAGCCGGTTCGCGGCCGTCCGTGCGACCATGCGGGCATGACCCCGAACGACCCCACTGCCCAGGGACTCGCGACCATGGCCTCGACCGGCTTCGAGTTCGGCGGCGACCCCGACCAGGTGGCGCACGACGTCCGGGCCATGTGGGAACAGCTCGGACGCCCTGCCGGTGCGTTCGAGGCGGCGGCTCGAGCCATCGCCGTGCTGCCCCAGCGCCCCGAGGTGCCGATCGCCGACCAGGCCCGCCGTCGCGCGTTCGAGCAGGCGATCGGCATCAACCCCGTCGAGGTCGAGCTGGCCGCCGCGATGTCGGCGCGCGAGCTCCTCGAGCGGATGGCGCGCTCCGTCAGCTGCTGACGCGACCAGGCGCCCTGGACCCGACCACACGGACGACGGGAGGCGCGGTGCCCACCGGCACCGCGCCTCCCGTCAGAGCCCCGTCAGGAGCAGGCGCCCTACGGCGTCGGCATCCCACCGTCGACGTGCAGCGTCTCGCCCACGACGTACGACGACTCACCGCTCGCCAGGAACACGTAGGCCGGCGCGAGCTCGGCCGGCTGGCCCCAGCGGCCCAGGTAGGTCTGCTCGCCCGCGCTCGGCAGCGCCTCCGGCGGCTGACCGCCGGCCGGCTGCAGCGGCGTCCAGATCGGGCCAGGAGCGACCGCGTTGACGCGGATCCCCTTCGGCGCGAGCTGCGCGGCCAGGCCCTTCGCCATGTTGTTCACGGTCGCCTTCGTGGCCGCGTAGTGCACCAGGTGCGGCGACGGGGCGTACGCCTGGATCGACGTCGTGTTGATGATCGTGGAGCCGGGCTGCAGGTGCGGCACGGCGGCCTTCGTGATCCGGAACGTCGCGTAGGCGTTCGTCTTGAAGGTCTCGTCGAACTCCTCGTCGGAGATCTTGGTGATGTCGTCGATGTTCTGCTGCTTCCCGGCGTTGTTCACCAGGATGTCGAGGCCACCGAGCTGCTCGACCGCGTCGGCGACGAGCTGCTCGCAGACCTCGAGCGAGGTGATGTCGCCCGGCAGTGCGACGGCCTTGCGTCCGGCGGCCTCGATGAGCCCGACGATGCGGTCGGCGTCCTCCTGCTCCTCGGGCAGGTACGAGATCGCGACGTCCGCACCCTCGCGGGCGTAAGCGATGGCCACCGCGGCGCCGATGCCGGAGTCGCCGCCGGTGACGAGCGCCTTGCGGCCGGTCAGACGACCCGAGCCGCGGTAGGTGTCCTCACCGTGGTCGGCGGGGACGTTCTGCGCCATCTCTGCGTCGGTGCCGGCACCCTCGAGGTACTGCTCGTCGGGCTTCTTGTCGGCGTACATCTTCGTGGGGTCCTGCATCACGTACTGGTCAGGCCCGGTCTGGTCGTTCTGCTGGTCCGTCATGCCGCCGACGGTACGCAGGGGGTCGCTGCGGGCCGTCCAGGAGGCTGTCCCCCGTTGCGCGGAGCGGCCTGCGGCCGTCGACCGCGCCGCTCCAGGGCCGCAGGTGCGTGATCCTCGTTTGTCACGGTCCGGTGACGGGCAGGCTCCGATTCGGTAACACCTGTCGTTCTGTTCCGATCGAGGCCCTACCGTCGAACGGTGACTCCTCGAACCCTGCTGGCGCTCGGCGCCGCCGTGCTGGCCTTCTCGGCCGGTGCGCTCGCGTTCGACGGCACCGCCGGGCTCGGGGCAGACGTGGCCGTGGCCGCCGAGACCTCGCACGACGCCGCTCCGGTGCACGTGACGAAGGCGGAACTCCGACGGGTCGACTCGATCGAGCTCGACGCCGAGGCCCTGGTGCTCCGGGACGGCGACGACACCGTGGTCGAGTCCTCGATGCGCGACTCCGGTCTGACCGTGAGCGTCCTGAACCGTCTGCTCGGCACACCGTCCCGCACGCAGACGGCCGAGGGTGACGGCGGGGCGTGCTTCCCCGCGGGCACCACCTACACCTGGGGCGGCGCCATCCGCGTCGCAGCCCTGACGACCGACGCGGCGGCCGGCAACGCCGTCGAGATCCGGGTGCTGCGCGACTCGGTCCGCAGCGTGCTCGGCCGGCAGATCGAGCTGACCGGCCCCGGCGGTGTCCAGGTGGGCGACGACATCGCGGACGAGATCGCCGACGCTCCCGGTTCGGAGCGGGTGTCCTACGGCTCGGACGACTCGCGCGCCTGGCAGCTCCTGCTCCGCGAGGGCTGGGCGGACCGGCACGACGACGACGACGAGTCGAGCGAGCACTCCGGCGACGCCGGCACGAACGGGGTCTCCGCCCTGACGAACGAGACGACCGTCACGGTGCTCGGTTCACCGATGCCCGTCCACGCGCAGCGCAGCTGCTGAAGCGACTCAGACCCGCAGTGTCGCGACCACCGGGAAGTGGTCGCTGGCGAACCAGGTCTCGGGACCGTCGTGGTCGATCACGACGCGGTCCACGGCGCTGACGTCGCGGGTCAGCACCCAGTCGATCCGCTCGCCCGAGTCGACCGGCGGTTGCCAGTCGTTGAACGTGGCGGTGCGGTCGGCGGGGTCCCCCGCGGCGAGCCAGGCGTCGGCGAACCCGGCCTCGGCGAACACCCGCGAGGCCGTCCCGCTGCCCGCGGGTTCGTTGCAGTCCCCCGCGAACACGACCGGGCCGGTGGTGCCCGCCAGTCGTTCGGCGATGAGCGCGGCACTCCGGCCGCGGACCTCGTCACCGTGCGCACCGGGCTCGTGGTCCAGGTGCGTGGTGAGCAGCGTGAACGCGGGCCCCTCGGCGTCGAGGAACCGGGCGTGGTTCGCGATCCGCGGGTACAGGCTGCCCCAGGTGTTCGAGACGGGCTCGTCCGGGGTGTCCGACAGCCAGAACGACCCCTCGTCGGACGGCCGGAACCGGTCGCGGCGGTAGAAGACGGACGCGTGTTCGCCGGCGTCACCGCCCTCGCGCCCCTGTCCGACGTCGGCGTGGTCCGGCAGGCCGGCACGCAGGTCGTCCATCTGGTGCGCGAAGGCCTCCTGCACGCACAGCAGGTCGGGGTCGTGCCGGCGGATCAGGTCGAGCACGACCGGCAGGCGGGCCGGCCAGTCGTGCGCGGGGTCCGGGTTCTTGATGTTGTAGGTCATCAGGACGATCGGGCGTGCGGCGCTGGTCACACCGAGAACCTACCGACCGGTTGCCCGGCGGGTTCCCATCAGTTGATGCAGGTGCCCTCGGTGCCGTAGTTGTGCACGTCGGTCGACTTGGCCGTCGGCTCCTTCGCGGGCTTCTTCGTCGGCTTCGAGCCGGTGCTCGAACCGCCGGTCGACGGCGTCGAGGCCCCGGCGCTCGGCTCGGTCGCGATCGGCTTCGCGGTCTTGCCGTCGGTGCCGAGCACGAGCGTGACACCGGTGACCGCACTGGTGCGGACGGCGACGGCACCGGGCACCACGGACGCGATGGCCTTGGCCTGCGACTCCTGACCGGCGGGGTACTGCACCTGGGTGGTCTTCGTCGTCGCGGACGAACCGGCCGGGGCGACCTGGAAGCCGCGGGCGGTCAGGACCTGCCCCGCAGCCGTCGCGGCACCCTCGACCCCGCTGCCGTTCAGCACCGTGACCGAGGTGTTCGCCGGCTGTGCGCGGCCGGCTTTCGTGTAGGCCTCGGGTTCGCCGACCAGGCCCTGCACGAACGCGGGCAGGCCGACGGTGTCGACCTCGACGATCGACAGGGCGGACCCGTTCACGTAGATGGTCGGCGTGCCGAGCGTCGGGATCGTGGCGGACTGGATGTTGCCGGGCCGCAGGTTGCGCATCTGTGACGCCAGGTCGATGAGGTCGGTGTCGGTCTGGATCGATCCGCCGACGGCCTTGAGGATGTTCCCCATCTTCACCGGGTTGAGCAGCGTCCCCGCCGACGTGACCTTCCGGGCCTCCTGCGACAGGAAGTACTGCTGGCGGACGTTACGGTCGAGGTCGCCGTTCGGCAGGCCGTGGCGCTGTCGCACGAAGGACAGCGCCTCCTTCGCATTGAGCGAGGACTTGCCCGCCGGCAGGTCGACGCCGGAGTACGGGTCGCTGGTCGCCTGGTTGAGGCAGACCTGCACCGGGCCGAGTTCCTTGACGACCTGGTAGAAGCCGAGCAGCGAGACGCGGACGTAGTGGTCGATCTGCAGGCCGCTCAGGTTCTCGATCGTCTTGATGAGCATCTTCGCACCGCCGGTGTCACCACCGCCGTTGAGCGTGCCGTAGTAGAAGGCGCTGTTGAGCTTGCCCTTGCCGACGTCCGGGATGTCGACGTACGAGTCACGGGGGAACGAGATCATCGTCGCCTGGCTGCCGTCGGCGTTGATGTGCAGCACGATCATCGTGTCGGTGTTCGTCGCACCACCGTCCGACGTCGTGCTGAGTTCCGCCATCTGCTCGGGGGTGGCGTTCTCCGGCCGGTGGTCGTCGCCGACGAGCAGGATGTTCTGCGCCTTGCCGTCGACGTCGTCCTTCGTGTCCTTCTTGCCGGTGATCGCGTTGACGATCGTGACGCCGTCGGACAGCTGGTTGTACGCGTACCCGGCGTACCCGACGCCCAGCAGGAGGGCCATCGTGAGCACCCCCGCGACGGCCGGGAACACGACGCCGGCGCGTCGCTTCTGGCGCCCGTGGCGCGGCGTCGCAGCACCGCGGTGTGCGGGCTCGGTCGTCTGCTCGGGTTCGTTGCTCACCGGGAAACCATAACCGCCACGCGGGGAACGGACATGGGATGCGCCTGGAAGGTCACCCCGTACTCGCCGTCACCCCGTGACGGACTGGAGGCCCGTGGCGGCGTCCCCACGGGCCTCCAGTCCGTCTCCTGGTCGCGCTCGGCGCGCTCGGCGCGCTAGTCGCGCGACGGGAGCAGGTGGATCGCCTCCATGGCGAGTTCGGCAGCGATGGGGTCCTTCGCGACGACGGCGTCCTTGAGCTTCGTCAGCTCGGGCAGGATCACGTCGGCCGGCAGGAGCTCGGCGAGCTCCGGTACGCGGAGCTTGAAGGAGAGCCCGTCCGTGGTCGAGTTGCAGAGCTGCACGAGCGACGGGTTGCCGCACGCGTCCGCCCACATCGAGTAGATGCCGGCTCCGTCGCGCGCGACCTGGTCCTGCTCGTCAGCGCTCACCCGCGCGTGCACGTCGTCGAGCATCTTCACGATCTTCTTGCGCTGCGCGTCCGTGAACCGGGGTACCGCGAGCCGCACGACGCCGCCGTAGATCACGCCGAGGGTGCGGTACGCGTCGAGGAGTTCCTCCTTCGTCGGCGCCGCGACGCGGGTGTAGCGGTTCGGCGCCATCTCGATCAGCCCGGCCCGGGCGAGCTCGGCGAGGGCCTCACGGATCGGGGTGCGGGAGACCCCGAGCCAGGCGATCAGGTCGTCGTCGTTGAGTCGTTCCCCGGGCTCGAGCGTGCCGTCCATGATGGCGTCGCGGATCTTGTCCTGCACCGTGTCACGGAGGAGCTTGCGCTCGGCAGCGGGCTGCGTCGAGGGAACTGGCATGGGTCCAGCGTGTCACATGTCAGGGTTCGTGCGCGAGAGGCGCGACGGCCACCAGGCCCGGTGCCCGAGGTCGTAGGCCAGCGCCGGCACGAGCAGCGAGCGGACCACGATCGTGTCGAGCAGGACACCGAACGCGACGACGAACGCGATCTGCACGAGGAACAGGATCGGGATCACGCCGAGGGCGGCGAACGTGGCGGCGAGCACGACGCCCGCCGACGTGATCACCCCGCCGGTCACGCCGAGTCCGCGCAGGACGCCCTCGCGTGGACCGTGCCGCAGCGCCTCCTCACGCACTCGTGTCATGAGGAAGATGTTGTAGTCGACGCCGAGTGCCACCAGGAACACGAACGAGTACAGCGGCACGCTCGGGTCCGCGCCCGGGAAGTGGAACACGTGGTCGAACACGAGCGCTCCGACACCCAGGGCCGCCGCGAAGGACACGATCACGCTGCCGATCAGCACGAGCGGCGCGACGATGCTGCGGAGCAGGAGCATCAGGATCAGCAGGATCACGACGAGCACCACGGGGATGATCAACGTGCGGTCACGGATGCCGGTGTCGTTCGTGTCGACCGCCGTCGCGGTGACGCCACCGACGATCGCTCCCGGGTCGACCCGTTCGACGGCGGTGCGGAGGTCGCGGACGGTCTGCTCGGCGGCGTCCGAGTCGGCGGCGTCGGACAGCGTCGCCTCGAGCAGGACGTCACCGCGGGAGACCGTCGGCGTGCCGCTGCCGGCGGCGTCCCCGGTCACCGGGACGGTCCCGGCGGGATTGTCCTTCGCTGCGGCGACGACACCGTCGACCCCGTCCACCGCGGTGATCGCGTCGACGAGCTGGTCGAGGTCGCGCTCCGCTCCGATGACCTGCGCGGGGCTGCCCGAGCCGCCCGGGAAGTGGTCGGCCAGCACGTCCTGGCCGTCACGGGCCTGCGACGACCCGATGATCAGGTCGCTCTGCGGCACCCCGTCCGCCTTGAGTCCGAACAGGCCGGCACCCATCGCGAGCAGGCCGACCGTGCAGACGATCCACACCACCCGCGACCGCCGGGCGACGAGCCGGCCGACGCGCGCCCAGATGCCGCGGGCGTCCGGACCGGTGAGCACGGGGTGGGCGCTGCCGAACGCGGGACGCAGCGGCCAGAACGCCGCGCGGCGGAACGCGAGCAGCAGCGCGGGCAGCAGCGTCAGGGCGGCGAGCAGGCTGAACGCGATGCCGATGGCCGCGACGGGGCCGAGCGCCTTGTTCGAGTTGAGGTCGGAGAGCAGCAGGCAGAGCACCCCGACGATCACGGTGCCGCCCGAGGCCAGGATCGGCTCGAGGCTCCCCCGCAGGGCGGCCTTCGTCGCGTCCCAGCCGGTGCGGTGGTCGCGCAGCGCCTCCCGGAAGCGCGAGGTGTACAGGAGCGCGTAGTCCGTCGCCGCGCCGATCACCAGGATCGACAGGATGCCCTGCACCTGCCCGTTGACCGTCACGACGTCGGCCTTGGCGAGCCACCAGACCACGAGGATCGAGGCGCACAGGGCGAACGTGGCGGTCCCGAGCACGAGGACGGGCAGCAGGGGTGATCGGTAGACGATGATCAGGATCACGAACACCGCGGCGAGCGCCACCCCGAGCAGCAGCCCGTCGATGCCGGCGAAGGCCTCGGTCAGGTCCGCGGTGAACCCGGCCGGGCCGGTGACGTAGCCGCTGACACCGGACGGCAGTGCGTCGTCGACGTCGGCCCGGATGGCTTCGACCGCATCCCCGGTCTCGGCGTCCTGCGTGAGCGTGGCGACGATCTCGACCGCGTCACCGTCCTCGCTCGGGATCACCGGGCTGACGGCATCGACGTCGGCGCGGTCCGACAGCGTCGTGGCGAGTGCCTTCGCGTCGGCGAGGTCGGTCGACGTCAGGCCGCCGTCGCGCTCGAGGACGATGATCGCGGGCGCTCCGGACTCGTCGCGGAACTCGGAGGACCGCTCCTGCACCTTCGTGGCGTCGGCCGAGGCGGGCAGGAACGAGGTCTGGTCGTTGGTGGAGACCTCGGAGATCTTGCCGAAGAAGGGACCGCCGACCGAGGCGATGCCGAGCCAGACCACGATGACGAGCGCGGGGAGGACGATGCGGAGGAAGCGGGACACGTCGGTGAGCGTACACCGATCATCAGCATGCTGATTACTTGACCGTCGAGCGCTCCTGACGACCATAGAATCACGGCATGCAGGACACGAGCGAGCAGTGGCCCCTCGGGCGCCTGCTGTCCGCGGCTGCACGGTCCGTCGAACGGGACTGGGACGAACGACTCCGCGCCATCGGGCTCTCGCACGCCGCGGTCGTCGCGATCGACATCCTCATCCGGACCGGTCCGACCGGAGCGGACACCATCGCCCGCACCGCTCGGGTCCAGCCGCAGACGATGTCCCGCACGCTCGAGCGGATGGAGCGGGACGGCCTGGTCGAGCGCACCCCGCACCCCGCCGATCGTCGGCGCCGCGTGGTGAGCGTGACGTCCGCCGGCCGGTCCGCCTGGGAGACCGCGCGGCACATCGAGCGCGAGGTCCTGCCGGAGGACCCCGCACTCCGGACGGCGCTGGGCGAACTGCTCGCCAAGCCGCAGTCCGAGTGAAACACTGTTCATGAAATACCACATGCGATAAGATCCTGTGGTCGGTCCGTGCCGACCTGACCACAGGAGCCCCGCATGTCCGAACGCCGAGCCGCCCGGGCGGCCGCAACCCACACCCGCCGCGCACCCCGTCGCAGCACCCGGCGACGGCGACCGTTCCTGGTCGCCCTCATCGCGACGCTCGGCTCGCTCGTCGGTGTCGCCCTGGTCGTCGCCGTCGTGGCGAGTGTGTTCGTCGGCGGGCTCGCCCGGAGCTTCGACGCCGGGCGCGACACCATCGCCGACCCGTTCCCGAACGGTGCGCGGCCGAGTGCCTCCGGCGGTGAGAACATCCTGCTCATCGGGTCCGACGCCCGCGCGCAGGGGGGACCGGAAGGTGCGCGGCCCGAGCTCGGCGGGCGCTCGGACACCCTGATGCTCGTGCACGTGCCCGCCGACCGGCAGCACGTCTACCTCATGTCGATCATGCGGGACTCGTGGGTCGAGGTGCCCGGACACGGTCGCGCGAAGATCAACGCCGCCTACTCTTGGGGTGGGGTGGCCCTCACCACGCAGACCGTCGAGCAGCTCCTGGACGTCCGGGTCGACCACGTCGCCGAGATCGACTTCGCGGGGTTCGCGGACATGACCGACGCCCTGGGCGGGGTCACGGTCGACTCCCCCCGGGCGTTCTCGGCACGGGGCCACGACTTCACGGCGGGGGCGAACCGGCTCGACGGCGCCGCCGCGCTCGCCTTCGTCCGGGAGCGCTACGCCTTCGCCGACGCCGACCACACGCGGGTCCGCAACCAGCAGGCGTTCATGCGCGGTGTCGTGGACGGGCTGCTGTCCCGCGGCACCGTCACCAACCCCGCGCGCATCCAGGACTTCGTCTCCGCGACGAGCGATCACCTAGCGGTCGACGCGGGGCTGTCGTTCTCACGGCTCGTCGAGCTGGGTTGGTCGCTCCGGGCCGCACGGGCCGACGACCTGGTGACCTTCACCGTCCCGACGGCGGGCTCCGGGACGTCACCGGACGGGCAGTCGATCGTCACGTTGAACGGACTCGAGGTCACCTCGCTGTCCCAGGCGCTCCGGTCCGACGACGTCGCCGGTTGGCTCGCCGACAACCCGCAGTAGCCCGGCACCGCACGCACGACGACGCCCCACGACTCGAAGTCGTGGGGCGTCGTCGTGTTCGGTCTGCGGAGAGATCAGGCGGGGAGCTGGAGCTCCTGGCCGGCGTAGATCAGGTTCGCGTCGTCGATGGTCGACGTGTTCGCGGCCCAGAGCTGCTTCCAGCCGCCGTCGATCCCGAGCTTCGTCGAGATCGTGTCGAGCGTGTCACCCGAGGCGATCGTGTAGGTCTTGCCGCTCGTCTTGACCGGGGCCGGCTTGCTCGGCGTCGTCGCTGCCGGGGCGGGCGTCGACTCGGTCGTGCTCGGCGCGGCCGGCTGCGGGGCGGCCTGCTCGGCGGGAGCCGGTGCCGGAGCAGCGGGCTGCGGGGCGGCCTGCTGTGCGGGCGCCGGAGCCGGTGCGGGGGCCGGAGCGGCCGCGGCCGGGGCTGCGCCGCTGGTGCCGCTCAGCCCGAGCTGGGCGGAGCAGGCGGGCCATGCACCCCAGCCCTGCGAGGCGAGGACACGCTCGGCGACGGCGATCTGGGCTTCGCGGCTGGCGGAGGCGGGGTTGCCCGCGCCACCGTTCGCCTGCCAGGTACCGAGGTTGAACTGCAGGCCGCCGTAGTAGCCGTTGCCGGTGTTGATGGCCCAGTTGCCGCCGGACTCGCACTGCGCGAGCTGGTCCCAGGTCGAACCGGACGCTGCGTTCGCGGGGGCTGCCGCGAGGCCGACACCGGTCGCGGCGATGCCGGCGAACGCCAGGCCGCCGACGATGGTGCGGGTACGGGAAAGCTTCTTCATGTGATTGCTCCACCGGGGTCACGAGCCGCAACTGTTGCGGGATCCACTGCCCACCCCGACCGATCGCGGTCAGTTGTGGGGGTGCGCCACCGGGGGCAGTGGTCATCGGGCCGGCGGCACCTCGGTCGGCAACCATAGGAAACTCTTGACCGTTATCAAACCGAGACAAACGGTTCTACCCGTGCATGCTATGTACCCCGCCCCAGAACCTGAACGGCTCGATGCCCATGGCCATGGTGATCGAGGCGTACCCGGGTACGTGTCCTTGGCAATTCCCTGGCAATGCCGATCGGCGGTCGGGATCAGGCGCGCGTGAGCAGGGTCACGGCCTCGAGGTGACCGGTCTGCGGGAACATGTCGAGCACCCTGGCCCGACGCAGCCGGAACGACGGCATGCGTGCCAGGTCCTTCGCCAGCGTCACCGGGTTGCAGCTCGAGTAGACGACGTGCTGGACGTCCGACTCCTCGAGCCAGGTCGACAACCGCTCCCCGATCCCGCGACGCGGAGGGTTCACGACGACGAGCTCGGGCACCGCGTCCGGACGAGCCCGGAGGGCGTGCTCGGTCGCGTCGTCGGCAGCGAACCGGAGGCCTTCGAGGCAGGCCTCACGAGCGGACTGCTTCGCGGAGCGGATCGCCTCGGCGCTCGTCTCGATACCGGTCACCACGCGGCCTGGACGGGCAGCATGCAGCGCGAACCCGCCGACGCCGCAGTACAGGTCCCACATCGACGCGGGGTCGAGCTCGTCGATCCAGGCCGTCGCCTGCGCGTACAGCTCGGTCGCGACGCCGGTGTTCGTCTGGAAGAAGCTCTGCGGCCGCAGGTGCATCGTGATCCCGCCGAGCCGCATCGGCAGGGTCTCCTGCGCGGTCAGCACGATCTCGCGGTCGCCCTCGGTGACGGCCTTGTGCTCGGGCAGCAGGTTGGCGGTCACCACGACCGCGTTCGGCAGTGCGGCACGCAGGGCGTCGAGGTGCTGGCGGAGCCGCGGGAGCTGCCCCTCGGAACGCAGCACGAACCGGATCATCAACTCGCCGTCGGGCGACTCGGTGACCAGGACGTACTTGAGCTCACCCCGGCGCGCCGCGACGTCGTACGGGATCAGCCCGGCGGTCGAGACGAACTCGGCCAGCACGGGCAACGCGTGCCGGATGCCGGGCGTGCAGATCCCGCAGTGCCGCAGGTCGACCCCGCGCTGCCGGTGGTCGAGGATGCCGACGGTGGGGTGCTGGACGGTCCCGCCCACGACCATCTTCGCCTTGTTCCGGTACCCCGACTCCGGGCTCGTGATCGCGGGCGACCAGGAGACCGCTCCGGGGCCTCCGGCAGCCTCGACCGCGTCGTGCAGGAGCTCGCGCGTGCGGAGTTCCTTGTCGAGGACCTGGTCGGCGTAGGGCTGGCCCATGAGCGTGCACGACCGGCACACCCCGCGGTCGAAGTAGTCGCACTGCATGGCCGAGTCAGGATACGGCAGCGTCCCGCGTCGTCGTGGCGATCCGGTACACCGACGTCGTCGCGGTCAGGAAGAGCGTCGTGCCGTCGTCGCCGCCGAAGCACAGGTTCGACGTGACCTCCGGCACGGCGACCGCACCGATCCGGGCACCCGTCGGGTCGAACACGACGACGCCGCGGTGCGAGGACGACCAGACGTTGCCGTGCACGTCGACCCGGATGCCGTCCGGCGCACCCTCTCCGGGCTCGAGCCGCGCGAACACCCGACCGTTCTTCAGCAGGTCGCCACGTCGGTCGTAGGCGCGGATGACCGGCTCGTCGCCCGACGAACTCGCGATGTACAGCACCCGCTCGTCCGGGTCGAAGGCCAGGCCGTTCGGCTCGTCCAGGTCGGTCGCCACTGGTCGCAGGTCCTCGCCCGCCGGCCCGCACCGGAACACCCAGTGGTCGCCGTACTCACGCACGCCCGGGTGTCCCTCACGCGGCTGGGTGATGCCGTAGGCGGGGTCGGTGAACCAGACGCCGCCGTCCCGCGCGACCACCACGTCGTTCGGGGAGTTGAACCGACCGCCGTCCCACGTCGACGATCAGCGTGACAACGCCGTCGCGGTCCCGCTCGACCCGACGCAGCCCGTGCGAGCACTGCACGACGCTGCCATCCCGGTCGAGCGTGCGGCCGTTGGTGAACTCGACAGCATCCGCGTACACCGAGGTCTCCCCCGAGTCCGCGTGCCACTGCAGGATCCGGTCGCCCGGGATGTCGGACCACCGCAGCGTGCGCGTCGACGGGATCCAGCAGGGCCCCTCGGCCCAGGTGCTGCCGGTGGCGATGCGCTCGAGCGCGTCGGGGTCCGGTACGAGGTCGTCGAGCAGCACGGGTTCTCCTTCGAACGGGGTGCTCAGCCTACGTTCGTCAGGCCGCGGCCGCAGCCTCGCTCCGTCGTCGCACGGCCTTCTCGATCGCGGAGATCGCGAGGCCGAGCAGGATCGACGCCACGACCGCGAGGGTCGTGACGAGGAAGGGCTGCTCGCGGCTCCAGCGCCCGGTGGCCGAGGCGATGCCGACGCAGTACGCGGCCCACACGACGTCGGCGAGCACGCAGCTGAGCAGGAACCGCCGGAGGTCGAGCCCGCTGTCCGCGCCGACCAGGTTCGTCGTCAACCGGCCCATCGGGATGAAGCGTCCGAGCACCGCGATGCGTCCGGGAGCGGCACGGTAGCGGCCGTCGATGGCGTCCCGGGCCGCGCGGACCTTCGGACGCGCGAACCACGACCTCGAGCCGAGGTCGACCGACCGCGCCAGGTGGTAGAGCCCGAGGTCGCCGAGGACCATCCCGATCGACGCCGCGACGACGAGGAAGAGGACCGGCAGGAGACCGCCGTCACCGCCCACCAGGAGCGTGCCGATCGCGACGACGAGTGCCTGGCTGGGCAGGAAGACGGCGACGCTGCCCACGGCGAGCACGAGGCCGACCACGAAGAACGCCCACGGGGTGCCGACGAGCTGGACGACCAGGTCCTGTGCTGCGTCCACGACTCACCCTCCACGGGCACCGGAGGGGCGCGCCGGGGTCCATCCTCGCAGGTCCGGCGCGCTCCGCTCACGTGCGGTCGACGATCGCCCGCATCGTCGCGGCCGCGTCGTCCGGCCGGCCGTCGAGGACGGCGTCGGCGAGTGCCAGGTGGAGGCCGACGTCGTGCCGGTCCGGGCGGATGCTCCCGCGTTCGCGCAGCACCTGGCCGACGACCTGGTGCAGGCGTCGGTACAGGGCGTTGCCGGACAGGTCGAGCACGAGCGCGTGGAACCGAACGTCCGCGGCCACGAAGTCGAGGCGGTCGTCGCGGGTCGCGGCGGCGGCGAGCTCGTCCGCGGTGGTGCGGAGGGCCTCCCGTCGGTCCGCGCACGCGTCGAGCGCCGCTCGCCGGGCTGCTGCGGCAGCGGCGGCGGGTTCGACCGCCGCGCGCAGCTCGCGGAGCTCGACCGCGACCCGGTCGCCGTCCGGGCCCCGCAGACGCCACCGCACCACGCGCGGGTCCAGGACGTCCCACTCCCGCAGGTCGAGGACGGTCACGCCGACCCGGCGCCGCGCGGTCAGCAGGCCGAGCGCGACGAGGACGCGGACGGCCTCGCGGACGATGCTGCGACTGGCGCCCGTCCAGGTCACCAGGTCGTCGACGCTCCGGCGGCTGCCCACGGCGACCGCACCGGAGACGACAGCGGCACCGACCTGGTCGAGGACCCGTTCGAAGGTGCTCGTCACCGCTGCGAGACCGGCGACAGCACGAGCTCGTCGATGCGCACGTGTGCCGGCGACCCGAGCACGAAGGCGACCGTCCGCCCGATGTCCTCCGGTTGGAGCATGCGCTGCCGCGCGGCCGCGTCGGGGACCTCCGGCCGTTGGTCGAGGAAGTCCGTCGCGACGTCACCCGGGCACAGGTGGGTGGCACGCACGCCGTGCTCGGCCTCCTGCTGGTTGAGCGTCCGGACGACCGACGCGAGCGCGGACTTGCTCGCCGAGTACGCGACACCCGCCCCGGGCTGGAAGGACCACCCGGCGTACGACGACACGACGACGACCACGCCGCCGGCCGCGCGGAGTGCCGGCAGCGCGGCGTCCACCAGCGAGACGACGGCGGTGAGGTTCGTGTCCACGATCGCGCGGAAGTCGGTCAGCGACTGGTCGTCCCACCGGCGCCTCGGGGCGTTGAGCCCGGCCGCCAGCACGAGCCCGTCGAGCCGCCCGTGCCGCTCGAGCACGGTGTCGCGCGCGGCTGCGACGGCGTCGGGCTCGTTCGCGTCGAGGGGCAGGACGTCCGCGGTTCCCCCGGCGTCGCGGATGGTGCGTGCGACCTGCTCGAGCCGCTCGGCACGGCGCCCGCTGAGGACCACGGTCCAGCCGTCCCGCGCCGCCGCCTCGGCGCTCGCGGCCCCCATGCCGCTGCCCCCACCCGTGACCCAGAGCACACGCTGATCCGTCATGCTCGAATAGTATGCCTATTCAAGGCACCGACGACGGGAGCAACGATGCACCTCGACCTGACCGACCGCGTGGTGGTCGTGACCGGCGCAGCGCGCGGGATCGGCCGCACGCTCGCCGACCGCTTCGTCAGCGAGGGGTGCCGTGTCGTCGCCCTCGACCTGGCCTTCGAGCCGGACTTCCCGCTCGACCACGTCGTGTGCAACGTCGCCGACCCGCAGTCGGTGCGCGACGCCGTGGACGAGGTCGTCCGGCGGCACGGCACGATCGACGTGCTGGTCAACAACGCCGGCATCAACGTCACGGGCACGGTCGCCGAGCTGGAGTGGGACGCCTGGCGCCGCTGCATGGACGTCAACCTCGGCGGCACGTTCCTGATGAGCCAGGCCGTGGCTCCGGTGATGCAGGCGGCCGGGCGCGGTCGGATCATCAACGCCGCATCGTTCGCGGCGATCGTGCCCAGCGTCGGGAGCGCGGCCTACGCGGCGTCGAAGGCAGCCGTCGTCTCGTTCACCCGGGTCCTGGCGTCGGAGCTCGGCCCGTGGGGGATCACCGTGAACGCCTACGCACCGGGGATGGTGCCGACGGCGATGAACGGCTTCGCGACGATGCCGGCCGAGGCGCAGGACCGCCTGCTCGACACGCTGTCGCTCCGCCGGTGGGAGACGCCGGACGACGTCGCCGACCTGCTCGTCTTCGTGGCGAGCGACGCCTCGGGCTACATCACCGGCACCCTGCTCGACGTCTCCGGCGGCAAGCTCGCGACGCAGATCCCGGCACGCGCACACGGCCGCTGAGGGTTCAGCGGAGCATCCGCTCCAGGAGCGCGCGCAGCTGCCGCCGGTCCCGCTCCGGCAACCGAGCGGTGAGCGGCAGCAGTGCATCGCGGATCGCGCCCTCGAGCGAGCGCGCCACCTCGAGACCGGCGTCGGTGATCACGACGTCCACCGCCCGGGCGTCGTCCGCGTTCGGCTGCCGTGCGAGCAACCCCTTCTTCTCCGCGCGCGCCACCAACCCGGTCATCGTCGACTTCTCGAGCCCCAGGTACTGCGCCAGGTCACCGATCCGCAGACGACGGTCCCGCAGGATCGCGAGGACCCGCAGCTGCGTCAGCGACAGCCCCGCATCGGCCGCGAGCCCGGTCAGCGGGCCCATCGTCCGGAACGCAGCCTCGCCCAGGGCATCGACGAGCTGCTGGTCCTCGGTCATCTCCTGCACCGCTCCAGCCTAGTTGACGAACTTCGTGATGCGAACTACGTTGTTCGTAACACGAAGCAAATGGAGGACACCATGCACGCAGCAGTCGTCACCGAGTTCGGCCACGTCCCGACCTGGCAGGAGTTCGACGAACCGACTCCCGGACCCGGCGAGGTCGTCGTCGACGTCGTCGCGGCCGGTCTCCACCCTCGGGTCCGCTCGCAGGCCGACGGTTCGCACTACACCAGCGAGGGCGCGCTCCCCCTGGTCCCCGGCGTCGACGGCGTCGCCCGGTTCCCCGACGGCACGCTCCGCTACGTCGCCGTCGCGAGCGACACCCGCGGCACCATGGCCGAGCGCGTCGCGGTCGACCCGCGGGCGAGCGTCGTCCTGCCCGACGGTGCCGACCCGGTCACCGTGGCCGCCGGCGTGAACCCGGTGCTGTCGTCATGGGCGGCCCTGCGCCGGCGGATCGACTTCGCCCCGGGCAGCCGCGTCCTCGTGCTCGGCGCGACCGGGGCCTCGGGTACCGCGGCGGTGCAGGTGGCGAAGCACCTCGGTGCCGCACACGTCGTCGCGAGCGGGCGCAACCCGGAGCGGCTGGCGGCGCTCACCGCCCTCGGCGCCGACGTCGTGCTGCCGTTGGCCGACGTCGACGCCCTCGGTGCAGCGGCAGCCGACGTGGACGTCGTCATCGACTACGTCTGGGGCCAGCCCGCGGCGGACGTGATGCGCGCCGTCGTCACCGCCCGCACCGACCCGGGCCGACGATTCGACTGGATCGCGATCGGCTCCACCGCGGGACACGAGGCGACGATCCCGTCCGCTGCTCTGCGCGCCTCGGGCCTGACGATCGTCGGCAGTGGGCAGGGCTCGGTCGGCCGCGCCGGGTTCGTCGCCGAGCTCCCAGGCATCGTCGGTGCGATCGCGGACGGCACCGTCCGGGTGGACGCGACGGCCGTGCGGTTGGCGGACGTCGAGGCGACGTGGGCCGGACAGCCCGCCGGGAGCACGGGCAGAGTGGTGTTCACAGTGTGAACCGAGCGCGGGCAGGCTGTCCGGTCGCACAGGTTTTCCACATCCCACTCTTCGTAGGCTGTGAGGGCCCAGTGAGCCGGACTGCAGCCCGACCCCGAGGAGGTGCCCGATGGTCCTCGTCCTCGTCGCGTTCGCGATCGTCGCCCTGATCGTCCCCGCCCTGACCCCCGTCCTCGGCCGCCGCGTGTTCACCGTGGCCGCCCTCGCGCCCGCAGCCGCCGCCGTGCTGACGGTGCTGCAGACGGACGCGGCCCTGCACGGCAGCGTCGTCGAACGGCACCGGTGGGTCCCGCAGCTCGACCTCGAGATCACGCTGCGGATGGACGCCCTGTCGTGGGTGCTCGCCCTCGTGGTGTCGGTCGTCGGCGCGTTGGTGCTGGTCTACTGCGCCTCGTACTTCGCGCGGGACGAACCCGGGCTCGGTCGGTTCGCCGGGGTCCTGACCGCCTTCGCCGGCTCGATGTACGGGCTCGTGATCGCCGACGACGTCATCGTGCTGTTCGTCCTGTGGGAGGCCACGACGGTCTTCTCCTACCTGCTCATCGGGCACGACGCCGCGAAGCGTGCCAGTCGCGCCGCCGCCATGCAGGCCCTCGTGGTCACCACCGCGGGTGGTCTGGCGATGCTCGCGGGCCTCGTGATGCTCTCGGTCACGGCGGGCACGACCTCGCTGTCCGCGATCGTCGCCGATCCCCCGAGCGGCACGGTCGTCTCGGTGTCGGTGGTCCTCGTGCTGCTCGGGGCGCTCACGAAGTCGGCGATCGTGCCGTTCCACTTCTGGCTCCCCGCCGCGATGGCCGCACCCACCCCGGTCAGCGCGTACCTGCACGCCGCGGCGATGGTGAAGGCCGGCATCTACCTGGTAGCCCGGCTCGCCCCCGCGTTCGCGCTGCTCGACGGCTGGCGCGAGACGATCACGCTGCTCGGCGTCGCCGGGATGCTCGTCGGCGGGTACCGGGCCCTGCGGCAGACCGACCTCAAGCTCCTGCTCGCCTACGGCACTGTGGCCCAGCTCGGGTTCCTCGTGCTCGCCGCCGGCTGGGGTGCCCCCGCGGTCGCCCTGGGCGGGGTCGCGCTCCTCGTGGCCCACGCTGCCTTCAAGTCGACGCTCTTCCTGGTCGTCGGCGCGATCGACCACGTCACCGGCACGCGTGACCTCGGTCGACTCAGCGGGCTCGGCCGCGCCCGCCCGTGGCTGGCAGTCGTCGCGGTGCTCGCGCTGCTGTCGATGGCCGGCATCCCGCCGACGATCGGCTTCGTCGCGAAGGAAGCCGTGCTGACCGGGTTCACCGAGTCCCTGCACGGCCCCGACGCCGGCTGGGCCTGGTTCGCCCTGATCGGCGTGACCGTCGGTTCGGTGCTCACCGTGGCCTACTCGCTGCGGTTCCTGTGGGGCGCCTTCGCCCGCAAGCCCGGCGTCGCGACCACCGAGCCGCACGCCCTGCACGGCCTCGCCGTCGTGCCCTCGGTGCTCGCGCTGGCCGGGCTCGCACTCGGCCTGCTCACCCCGTTGGTCGCGCACGGCATCGAGCCCGCTGCCACGACCGCCGCACTCGGCGGCGAGGAGGTCCCGCACCTCGCGCTCTGGCACGGCCTCGAACCCGCACTCGGCCTGTCCGCGATCACCCTGGTCGGCGGCCTCGCACTGTTCGCCCTGCGCCGTCCGGTCGAAGCGCTCCAGCACCGGCTCGCGGGGTTCCCGAGCGCTGCGGGCACGTACCGGCACGGCATGCGACTGCTCGACCGTGGGGCGACCGGACTCACCGCGAGCCTGCAGCGCGGCTCGCTCCCCTACTACCTGACGGTGATCCTGTCGGTCTTCGTCGCCGGGGCGCTCGCCAACCTGGTGCTCGGCGGGCCGTGGGAGTTCCACGTCCGGTTCGCCGACTCGTGGGGCCAGATCCCGGTGATGATCGTGATGTCGATCGCGGGCATCGCGGTGCTCACGGCGAAGACCCGGTTCGCCGCCGCGGTCCTGGTCGGCGTCACCGGCTACGGCCTCTCGGTGCTGTTCGTCCTGCACGGCGCCGTCGACCTCGCCCTGACGCAGCTCGTGGTCGAGACGGTCACCCTGATCGCCTTCGTCCTGGTGCTCCGACGGCTGCCCCCGCGCATCGCCACGACCAACCCGTCGCGGTTCCGGGTCGTGCGGGCGCTCTTCGCCGGGCTGGCGGGGCTGACGCTGGCGATCGTCGTCGTCGTTGCTGCCTCGGCCCGGACGGCACGCCCCCTCTGGCCCGACCTGCCCGCGCTGACGAGCTCGTTCGGGCACGGTCTGAACGTCGTGAACGTCGCCCTCGTCGACCTGCGCGGCTGGGACACGCTCGGTGAGCTCACCGTCGTGGTCGCCGCGGCCACCGGCGTCGCGAGCCTGATCTTCGTGAACTCGCGTGAGGACACCCTGCCCCGGCTGCGCGACCTGCCGGAGACCCTGACCGCGAACGGCGAGCGCACCGACGGCGAGCCCCGCGCCTGGCTGCCGACGAGCGCCGCGATCCCGACCGGCCGTTCGGCACTGCTCGACGTGGTCGTCCGCCTGCTGTTCCACGGCCTCATCGTGCTGTCGGTGTACCTGCTGTTCGCCGGGCACAACTCGGCCGGTGGCGGGTTCGCCGGTGGGCTGGTCGCCGGTATCGCCCTCGCGGCCCGCTACCTAGCCGGCGGCCCGGCCGAACTCGGTGCAGCGGCCCCGGTGCGTGCCGGTCGACTGCTCGGGCTCGGTGTCGCGACGGCAGCGATCACCGCGATCGTGCCGCTGTTCTTCGGCCGTGAAGCCCTGTACTCCGAGTTCTTCGAGGCCACCGTCCCGATCCTCGGGCACGTCGAGTTCGTCACCGCCACGTTCTTCGACATCGGCGTCTACCTGGTCGTCGTCGGCCTGGTGCTCGACGTCCTCCGCAGCCTCGGTGCCGAGGTCGACCGGCAGCGCCTCGAGGACGCCTCGACCCCGACCCGCGACACCACCGAGGGGTCCGTCAGCGACGCCCTCGATGCCCCCACCCCGGAAGGGAGCGCCACGTGACCGTCACCCTCGTCCTCGTGATCGCCATGGCGGTGCTGTTCTCGTGCGGCGTCTACCTGCTGCTCGAACGCTCCCTGACCCGGATGCTCCTCGGCTTCCTGCTGCTCGGCAACTCGCTCAACCTGCTGCTGCTGGTGATGTCCGGCGCCGCGGGCGACCCGCCGATCGGCAAGAGCGCCGAGGGCATCACCGACCCGCTCCCCCAGGCGTTCGCACTGACCGCGATCGTGATCACCTTCGCCGTGAGCGCGTTCCTGCTGGCCCTGATCCACCGGTCGTGGCAGCTGTCCCGCGCCGACGAGGTCGAGGTCGACGAGGCCGACGCCGCGATCGGCCGTGACCGCGACGAGCCGGCCGACGAGGACCCGGAGACCACCACCGACGCAGAACAGGAGGCGACCCGATGACCTGGCTCGTCCCGCTCCTCGTCCTCGTCCCGCTGCTCGGTGCCGCGGTCGCGCTCGGACTCCTCCGGCACCAGAAGCTCCAGCGTGCGATCACCGTCGTGGTGCTCGTCGTCGCCCTGGCCGTCGCCGCCACGCTCATGGTCCTGGTCGACCGGCACGGCACGATCGTGGTGCAGGTCGGCGGGTGGGACGCCCCGTACGGCATCTCGCTCGTCGTCGACCGGCTGAGCGCCCTGCTGCTCACCGTCAGTGCGAGCGTCCTGCTGCTCGTCCTGCTCTTCTCGATCGGGCAGGGTCTGGCCGCCGACGACGAGGACGCCCCGGTCACGATCTTCTACCCGACGTACCTGGTGCTCGCCGCCGGTGTGCTCGACTCGTTCATCGCCGGTGACCTGTTCAACCTGTACGTCGCGTTCGAGATGCTGCTGGTGGCGAGCTACGTGCTCATCACGCTGGGCGGCAGCGAACAGCGCGTCCGGGCCGGCACGACGTACATCGTCACGAGCCTGATCGCGTCAGCGATCTTCCTCGCCGCCATCGGGCTGGTCTACGGCGCCACCGGCACGGTGAACATCGCCCAGATCAGCGAGCGCGTCGCCGACCTGCCGGAGCACGTCCAGCTGCTCCTGCACACGATGCTGCTGATCGGGTTCGGCATCAAGGCGGCCGTGTTCCCGCTGGCGTTCTGGCTGCCGGACTCGTACCCAACCGCCCCGGCGCCGGTCACCGCGGTGTTCGCGGGCCTGCTGACCAAGGTCGGTATCTACGCGATCATCCGGCTCGAGACGGTGATCTTCCCGCGACCACAACTCAACGAGGTGCTGCTCGTCGTCGCCGCACTGACGATGGTGGTCGGGGTGCTCGGCGCGGTGTCGCAGACCGACGTGAAACGGCTGCTGTCCTTCACGCTGATCAGCCACATCGGCTTCATGGTGATGGGCGTCGGACTCGGCACCGTCGCGGGGACGGCGGCAGCGGTGTTCTACACGGTGCACCACATCGTCGTGCAGACCACGCTGTTCCTGGTGTCCGGTCTGATGGAGCGCGTCGGCGGGACGACCTCGACCCGGTCGCTCGGCGGACTGCTGAAGGCCGCACCGCTGCTGGCCGCCCTGTACCTGATCCCCGCGTTCAACCTGGGCGGGATCCCGCCGTTCTCCGGCTTCATCGGCAAGCTCGGCCTGTTCCGCGCCGCCGCCGAGGACGGTTCCCCGATGGCGTACGTCACCATCGGCGCCGGCGTCGTCACCTCGCTGCTCACCCTGTACGCGCTCATGCGGGTCTGGGACGCCGCCTTCTGGCGGCCGAAGCCGGCGGCCGAGGCCGCCGCCCCGCACGCGACGAGTGCCGAACCGCACGCCCACCTGCGGTCGCCGGAACCGGCGCCGCTCACCGTCTCCGAGGAGACGGGCGAGACCTACCGCCCGGGAGGCTCGGTGACGGTCACCGACGCACCGCACGCAGCCACCGCCTCCAGTCCGACCACCGGCGCGACCGAGGCGGTCGGCGAGGCTCCCGAGAAGGTGCGCCTGCCGCGCATGCTCGTCGGGGTGACGACGATCGCGGTGCTCGGGTCCGTCGCGCTGACCGTCGTCGCCGGCCCGCTCTACGGCTACGCGACCCGCGCAGCGGAGTCGCTGGAGTCGCCCGACCGCTACGTGCAGGCCGTGCTCGGAGGTGAGCGATGACCGACGTCCGCCGCATCTCCAACGCCAGGCGGATCGCGCTGGCGTGGCGCTACGACGTGCCCCTCGTCGCGGGACTCACCGTGCTGTGGGCGCTGCTCTGGGGGTCGTGGACCCCGCTGACGCTGCTGTGCGGCATCGTCGTGGCGCTCATCGTCACCCAGGCGTTGCCGCTCCCGCCGGTCCCCCTGTCCGCACGGTTCTCGATCGTGCACGTGCTGCGGTTCCTGGTGGTGTGGTCCGGGCTCGTCGTCGTGGCGTCCTTCCGGGTCGCCTGGGTCGCGTTCCGACCCCGCGGTGTGCGGCGGAGCTCGATCACGCTCGTGCAGCTGCACTCGACGTCAGAGATGACCTTCACCCTGGCCACCCTCGCGATCTCGCTCGTGCCCGGCTCGTACGTCGCCGACGTGGACCTGCGGCGCCGTCGCCTGCTGCTCCACGTGCTCGACACCGAGCGCCTCGAGCAGGTCGAGGACGAACGCCGCGTCGCACTCCGGATCGAGGCCATGGTCATCCGCGCACTGGGGTCCAAGCAGGACGTCTCTGAGCTGTCCGAGCCCCTGCCGGAGGTGACCCGATGAGCCCCGCCGTCGTCGTGATGGGCATCGCCGTCGCGCTCGTGCTCGCGCTCCTCGGGGCGACGTTCGCCCTCGCGGTGTTCCGCATCGTGCGCGGCCCGACCATCCTCGACCGCATGATCGGCTCCGACATGGTGCTGACCACCGTGCTCGTGGTGATCGCCGCCGCGATGGTCATCCGCCAGGACCTGACCGGCATCCCCGTGCTCGTGGTGATCTCGGCGACGAGCGTCTTCGCCACGGTCGCCGTGGCCCGGGCGGTCACGCCCTCGGCCGACCCGTCCGACGAGGGGCTGACCGTCACCACCCCCGAGCGCGCCGAGGAGGACCAGTCGTGATCGAGATCATCGAGTCGTTCGTCGACGACGCCGGCATCCGGGCCTGGATCGCCATCGGGCTGCTGCTCGTCGGGTCGCTGCTGTCGCTCGGCGCCGGGGTCGGCATCGTCCGGTTCCCGGACCCGCTCGTCCGCCTGCACGCGATGGCGAAGCCCCAGGTGCTCGGGCTCGCACTCGCCCTGGCCGCCATCGTGGTCGCGGTGTGGACGTGGACGGCGTTCTGGGTCGTGCTGCCGATCATGGTGTTCCAGCTGTTCCTGGTGCCGGTGTCGACGCACATGATCGCGCGCGCCGGCCTGCGTGCCGACGACTACCGGCACGAGGACCTGCTGGTCGACGACACGGAGTCCTGATCCTTTACGAGCGTTATCTCATTTTATGTGCGATGACTAAAGCAGGATAAACTCGATAAGCTCCCGCCGTGGACAGCGTCAGGAATCCCTACACGCCCAATGCAGGCGCCACTCCGGAGATCGTGGCCGGCCGCGTCGAGCACACGCGGGCCTTCGAGGTACTCCTGCAACGCCTCTCCCGAGGACGCACCGACCAGTCGCTCATCATGACCGGTCTCCGCGGCGTCGGCAAGACGGTGCTCCTCAACGAGTTCGCCGACCTTGCTCGGACCGCGAAGTGGGAGGTCGTGGAGCTGGAAGCGAGCAAACACGACGACGGCCAGTTCCGGCAGACGATCGCCTCACTGCTCCGATCAGCCCTGCTCCAGATCTCTCCACGGAAACGGTGGACGGACCGCGCACGTCGAGCAGCCGAAGTCCTCACCGCGTTCGGGATGTCCGTCGCCCCGGACGGCACCTGGTCCATGACCTGGGACGTCGAGCCAGCTGAAGGGCTCGCTGACCACGGCGATCTCGCCTTGGACCTGACCGACGTCCTCGTCGCGCTGGGCGAAGCCGCACAGGAGCACGGACGCGGTGTCGCGATCCTCGTCGACGAGGTGCAGTTCCTGCGGTCCGCGCAACTCGAAGCGCTGATCCAAGCCCTGCACAAGACCGTGCAGCGGAAGCTCCCGATCACCTTCGTCGGGGCTGGACTCCCCCAGATCGCAGAACTCGCCGGGGATGCGAAGTCCTACGCAGAGCGGCTCTTCCGGTTCCCCGAGATCGATTCGCTCGGCGAAGACGACGCACGAGAGGCGCTCATCCGCCCCGCGGAGCTCGAGGACGCGTCCTACGATCCCGACGCGGTCGATCTCGCACTGGAGATCACCAAGGGCTACCCCTACTTCATCCAGGAGCTCGGGTACCAGGCCTGGGAGATCGCGGCCGGGCCGGTCATCACCCTCGACGACATCGATGCAGCCCGCGAGGGCTACCTCACGAAGCTCGATAGGTCGTTCTTCCGTGTGCGACTCGATCGGGCCACGGGGCTGCAGACCGCGTACCTCCGCGCGATGGCCGAACTCGGACCGGATGCCCACAAGGCTTCTGACGTCGCAAGGGTGCTGCACCGAGAATCCACCCAGCTCGGGCCGACGCGCGCAGAACTCATCGACATGGGCCTGCTGTACACACCGGAACACGGGTTCGCCGCCTTCACTGTGCCGGACTTCGACCAGTTCATGCTGCGGGCGGTACCGGAGCTCGTCATCCCGGAAGTGCGGCGGCGCCCCCGCCGCGGGGCCGGTGCTTGACCCGGCGCGGGAGCAGCAGGTTGCCGACCGCGGCGACCACGACGATCGCGGCGGAGACCGCCGGCAGCAGCATCGCTGCGGCGGTGCCGTGGTGCTCGGCGACGTCCCCGGTGATCGCGGAGGCGATCGACTGGCCGACGATGACGGCGGACCCGAGGATCGTCATCGTGGTCGCGGACCGGCCGACCGGTGAGCGGTCGGAACCGAGGCTGTACTGGGCGACCAGGGTCGGCCCGATCCCGATGCCCATGATCGCGAGGATGACGCCCGCGGCGACGACGGAGTCGGCGCTGGCGAACGCGATCGCACCGGCGAGGAGCACGACGCCGAACACGAGCCAGCGCCAGCCGAGGCCGAAGGCCCGGGGGAACGCTGCCGACCCGAGCGCCAACCCGGCGGAACCGATGCCCATCAGGCCGTAGAGCAGGCCGGCCTGCGAGGCTTCGCCGTGGGTCTCCATGAAGGCCGTCAGCGAGGTGAGCGTCGAGCCGAAGAACAGGCCGATGCCGAGGATGCCGACGACCACGACGACGAGCCGCGGGCGCAGGAGCTGCCGGGCGGGTGCCTGCGTCGACTCCGCGTGCTGGCCGACCACGAGCTTGCCGGTCGGGTGCAGCGCGAACGCCGTGACGAACACGAACGTCAGGACCGAGGCGCCGGCGACGGCCACCCACGGGGCGATCGCGCTGGCGAGGATGCCGACCAGGAACGGACCGATGATGAACACGGTCTCGTCGGCGGCGGACTCGTAGGCCATCGTGCCGCTGAGGGTCTTCTCGCGCCGCGCCGGGGCCATGCGCTGCCGGATGATCGCGACGAGCCGGGTGCGGGACATCGGGGCGACCTGCGGGGCCGAGGCACCGATGCAGAACGCGACCGCGAGGACGGCGAGGTCGGGCGCGGTGCCGCTGACGACGAACGGGAAGAACCCGAGCAGCGCCGCGTTCACCAGGCCGACGGGGACGAGCACCGCCCGCTGGCCGTAGCGGTCTGCGGCGGCGCCGACCATCGGGCCGAAGATCGCGGAGCCGATGCCGACGGCGGCGGAGTTGATGCCGCCGAGGGCGACGGAGTCACGGGCGGCGACGACGAGGGTCAGGACGCCGACCACCATCATCGCGAACGGGAGCCGGGCGATGAACGCCACGGGGAAGTACCAGCGTCCGGCGAGGGAGACGAGTGAGCGGTCCGGAGCGGGCGGGGCGTCGGTGGAACGGGTCTGGAGCATCGGGGTTGTGCCTTCTCGGCCCGCCCGGTTCGGTGGCGGCGGACCCATCGGGTGCCGCCGTTGTCCGCCGGGATGCCGGCGGCCGGTAGATACACACTGCGTGTTGTCGAACGCTGTCGATGGTACCAACCGGCCGCCGCGCCCCGGAGGAGTTCGCTCCGGGCGCCGTCCCGGCGGTCAGCCGCGGTGCGGTCGCAGACCGTCGCCTGCGGCGCCGCCAGCCGACAGTTCGTGACCAGTCGGCGGGCGACCCGCGACGTGTCGTGACCAGCCGGCGGGGCCGGCCACGCGACGCGACGCGACCGGACGACGGCCGGGAGGCGCGTGGCGGGGTGCCCAGCGCCTCCCGGCCGCCGCGCCGCGCGCCCAGGGCACCGCAGCGGTCACGACACCCCGTCGGTCGTCCGCGGTGCGGTCGCAGACCGTAGCCTGCGGCGCCGCCAGCCGACAGATCGTGACCGCTCGGCGGGCGACCCGCGACGTGTCGTGACCAGCCGGCGGGATCCGCCGAGCGACGAGATGCGACCGGCCGAGGGACTGCTGCGGCGTGGCGCTCGGGTCAGGAGACCTCGCCCGCGCGGGCTCCCGCCCACAGGTCGACATCCGTGATGCCGACCGAGTGCTCGTCGATGACGCGGAGCTCCTCGTCGGTGAACGAGGTGTTCGACAGCGCGGCGACGTTGTCCTCGAGCTGCGACACCCGCGACGCACCGATGACGAGCGAGGTCACCCGCTCGTCGCGGAGCGCCCAGGCGAGGGCGAGCTGCGCGAGGGACTGTCCGCGGGCGGCCGCGACGTCGTCCAGGGCACGGAGGTGCTCGACGACCTCGGGCGTGATGCTCGACGCGTCGAGGGACTTGCCCGCTGCCGCGCGGGAGTCCTCGGGCACGCCGTTCAGGTACTTGCCGGTCAGCAGCCCCTGCGCCAGCGCGGTGAAGCCGATCACGCCGAAGCCGAGCTCGCCGGCGGCGTCGAGCAGCCCCTCGGTCTCGATCCAGCGGTTGAGCATCGAGTACGAGGGCTGGTGGATCAGGAGCGGGGTCCCGAGGTCGCGGAGGATCTCCGCTGCCTGCCGACTGCGCTCGGCGTCGTACGACGAGATGCCGACGTACAGCGCCTTGCCTTGCTGGACCGCGGTGTGCAGGGCGCCCATCGTCTCCTCGAGCGGGGTCGAGGCGTCGAGACGGTGCGAGTAGAAGACGTCGACGTAGTCCAGGCCCGTGCGCTGCAGCGACTGGTCGAGCGAGGCGAGCACGTACTTGCGCGAGCCACCGCCCTGCCCGTACGGCCCCGGCCACATGTCCCAGCCGGCCTTCGTCGAGACGACCATCTCGTCGCGGTAGGGCCGGAAGTCCTCGCGCATCAGGCGGCCGAAGTTCACCTCGGCAGCACCGTACGGCGGGCCGTAGTTGTTCGCGAGGTCGTGGTGGGTGATCCCGAGGTCGAACGCCCGGCGGCTGATGGCGCGCTGGTTCTCGAAGGGCATGTCGTCCCCGAAGTTGTGCCAGTACCCCAGGGAGAGCAGCGGCAGGTCGAGGCCCGAGCGGCCGGTCCGGCGGTACGTCATCGAGTCGTAGCGGTCGTCACTGGCGATGTAGGTCATGGGACGAGCCTGGCACTCGTTCGAGCCCTGGCCTCGCATGCTTCGCTTCGCGGACCCATGATGGGTGCACGAGACCACGAGGAGACGACGATGGCACGGACGACGAAGACCGAGACCACCTTCACCGACGAGGAGCGCGCGGCGATGCAGGAGCACGCCGCGGAGGTCAAGCGCGCCCGTGGCACGAAGGGCACCAAGGCCGAGAAGGCGGCGGCCGACGCCGCTGCGGTCGAAGCGAAGATCGCCGAGATGCCCCAGCCGGACCGCGGGCTGGCGGAGCGCATCCACCGCATCGCGCTCGAGGTCGCGCCCGAGCTCGCGCCGAAGCTCTGGTACGGCATGCCCGCCTACGCCCGGGACGGCAAGGCGGTGTTCTTCTTCCAGGACGCCGCCAAGTTCAAGGCCCGCTACGCGACACTCGGGTTCCAGGACTCGGCCGCGCTCGACGACGGCACGTTCTGGCCGACGTCGTGGGCGATCAGCCCCGAGTTCTCCGAGGCCGA
The DNA here is from genome assembly GCF_001864975.1 of Curtobacterium sp. MMLR14_002. Classification (NCBI taxonomy): domain Bacteria; kingdom Bacillati; phylum Actinomycetota; class Actinomycetes; order Micrococcales; family Microbacteriaceae; genus Curtobacterium; species Curtobacterium sp. MMLR14_002. Next base: position 97,377 of record NZ_MJGT01000050.1, on the reverse strand, counting down.
CGAGGCACGGGTGGCCGACCTGATCCGTCGCGCGGTCGGCTGACGGTGCTCGGGCTGGGCGCCGCTCCCGTCTTCGCCCTGCTGTTCCTGGTGCTGTACGTCCTGGGGCGGCGACGGGACCCGCGGATGCTCCGCAACGGGGTGTTCCTGACGGCGGCCGTGCTGTTCGGGCTCGCGACGGTCGTGGCTGTGCTGACCAGGGTGGTCCCCGGGTTCAGCCTGCTCGTCGCCGTGGTGCTGCTGCTCGTGCCGCTCGCCGTGGTGGTGCTCGGCGTCGCCCTGGTCGCGAACGGTCTGCAGATGCTCCGGGCCGAGGGGCGCAGCGTCGGCAACCTGCTGTCGCTCGCCGCCGGCGTGGCGGTGTTCGTGCTGCCGGCGATCGCCATCGCCCTGCTTGTCTCGGGCAGCGGCGAGGGCTTCACACTGTGGGACGGCACGAAGATCGCGATCGCCGTGCTGATGGTGTTCGTCTGCGGGTACTTCGCACTGTCGCTGGTCGCGTTCGCCCTGTACTCCGTGGTCTACGGGCGGACGCGGCACGGCATCGTCCCCGACACGATCGTGGTCCTCGGCTCCGGGCTCGTGCACGGCGAGGTCCCGCCCCTGCTGCAGAGCCGGCTGGACCGGGCGCTCGGCGTCTACCGGGCCGAACGGGCAGCCGGACGCCGACCGCTCCTCGTGCCGTCCGGCGGACAGGGCGACGACGAACCCCGCCCCGAGGGGACCGCGATGGCCGAGTACCTGGTGGCGCACGGTGCCGACGCGGACGACGTCGTCGCGGAGACCGCGTCGCGGAACACCCGCGAGAACCTGCGGTTCTCGCGGGACGTGCAGACGGCCGCCGGTCGGGACGGCCAGATGGTCGTGGTCACGAACAACTACCACGTGCTGCGGGCGGCGACCCTGGCCCGTCGCCTCGACCTGCCGGCGCAGGTCGTCGGCGCGCGCACGGCGGCGTACTACGTCCCGAGTGCGTTCCTGCGGGAGTTCGCCGCGGTGATCGTCGAGCACCGCTGGCTCAACGTGGTCGCCTGCACGCCGTTCGTGCTGTTCACCGGGTTCCTGCTCTGGGAGTCGTTCCAGCAGCGGTAGACGCGACCCACGGACGGACTGGAGGCCCGTGGCGGGCCCGCCACGGGCCTCCAGTCCGAGCCGCCGTAAGATCTCGACCATGGTCGAGATCCAGCCGCCACGTCCCACCGACCTGCTGCCCATCGGCGAGATCGTGCGCCGCACGGGCGTGGCCGCCTCGGCCCTGCACTTCTACGAGCGCAAGGGGCTGATCCACCCGGAGCGCACCGACGGCGGGACGCGGATGTACCCGCGGCACGTCGAACGACGGATCGCGATCATCCAGGTGGCCAAACGCCTCGGTATCCCGCTCAGCGAGGTCGCCGAGCAGTTCGAGGCCCTGCCCGCCGACCGCATGCCCTCGCTGCGCGACTGGAACCGGTTGAACGAGCGGTGGCGCGCACGACTGCGGGCCCGCCAGCTCGAGCTCGAGCGGCTGCAGCAGGAGATGACGCAGTGCATCGGCTGCGGCTGCGTCTCGCTCGGGGCGTGTTCGGTCGTCAACCCCGGTGATGCCCTGGGCGACGAGGGGCACGGTGCGCGTCGTCTGCTGCCGATCCAGGACGATGCGGCCGACGATGCCGACGCCGCTGCCGACGACGACGCAGCTGCTGCCGCCGACGCCGCTGTCGCCTAGCCCGCGCGCAGTCCGTCGTCGATCCGCTGCAGCAGCTCCAGCGCCTCGACCGCACCCCGTTCGTCGCCGCCGAGGGCCGTCCGGAGCTTGCCGGACCAGTGCCGGTAGAGCCGGTCCACGCTCTCCTGGGCCAGGGCGGTCGAGTGCAGCTGCACGGTCCGGGCGTCCGCCGGGTCCTGGCGCCGCTCGACCATGCCCTTCGCCACGAGCGACCGGAGTGCGACGCTGAGGTTGCTGCGCTGCAGGGCGGTCGCCTCGGCGGTGGCACTGGGCGAGGTGCCGGGGTTGCGGTTGATCCAGCGCATCACGAGCGCTTCGGTGCCGGTCAGCGGCACGATGTCGAGGGTCTCGGAGCCGTGTGGATCGATGTCACGCGCGATCCGGAGCAGGACGTCCGCGAACTCGGCGAGGACGTGGTCGGACACGGCGGAGTGCATGACCGTACTGTACCGATCTACGGCAATGAGTTATGCTTTCATAACAATGACCACGGACACCGGAACCATCCGCGCGACGATCGCGACACCCACGACCAAGCAGCAGGGCATCACGACCGCGCTGCTCCTGGTGCTCGGCCTGCTCAGTGCCGTCGCCCCCTTCGCCACCGACCTGTACCTGCCGGCGTTCCCGCAGATGACCACCGAGCTCGGGGCAAGCGCCACCGCCGTCCAGCTCACCCTGACCGCGTTCCTGGTGGGCGTGACCGCGGGCCAGCTCGTGTTCGGTCCGCTGTCCGACCGGTTCGGCCGCGTGCCGCCGCTCATCGCCGGTGCCGCGGTGTGCGTGCTCGCGAGCATCGCCGCGGTGCTCGCGCCGAACATCGGCGTGCTCATCGCTGCCCGCCTGCTGCAGGGCCTCGGCGGTGCAGCCGGCATGGTGATCAGCCGTGCGGTCATCTCCGACCTGGCGACCGGCAAGTCCGCCGCCCGCGCGTTCTCGCTCATGATGATCGTCGGCGGGGTCGCCCCGGTCGTCGCACCGCTGCTCGGCGGCCTGCTCACCGGTCCGATCGGCTGGCGCGGCCTGCTCTCGATCGTGCTCGGCCTGTCGGTCGTCATGCTCATCGCGGTCCTCGCCGTGATCCGCGAGACCCACCTGAAGGAACACCGCGACGCCCTGCGCGAGGAACGCCGTGGCTCGGGCTCGGCCCTGCGTGCCCTGCGCTCCCGCACGTTCCTCGGCTACACCGCCGTGTTCGGCTTCGCGTTCGCCGTGATGATGGCCTACATCTCCGCGTCGCCGTTCCTGTACCAGGACATGATCGGCTTCGGCACGGTCGGCTACGGCCTGGCCTTCGGGCTGAACGCCCTGGCACTGATGGGCGTCAGCATCCTGTCCGCCAAGCTCACCGCGACCCGTTCGGTCACGGGCGTGCTGTCGCTCGGCATCGTGCTGGTGCTCGCGTCGACCGTGGCGTTCGCGCTGCTCGTCGTCTCCGGGGCGCCGGTCATCTGGCTCGCCGTGCCGCTGTTCACCGCGGTCGGCTCGCTCGGTCTGGTGCTCGGCAACGCCACCGCACTCGCCCTCGGTGCCGTGCCCTCGGCCGCCGGCAGCGCCTCGGCCGTGCTCGGTGCCCTGCAGTTCGGGCTCGCGGCGCTCGTGTCCCCGCTCGTCAGCATCGGCGGCTCGGACACCGCGGCGCCGCTGGCGATCGTGATGCTCGCCGCCGCCGTGGTGGCCGTCGTGGCGCTGCTCGCGGCGCGGGGCCGGACCAGCACGACCAGCACGCTCAGCTGACCCGAAAGGACACCGGCCGCTGATCCGGAACGACACCCGCCGCTGACGTGGAACGACACTGTCGACGTCGCCCGACATCGACAGTGTCGTTCCGCGTCGACCAGACCGCCCCCGGCCCCAACCCGCCCGGCGTCAGCCCCGCCCCGGCCGCAGGAACGGCACCCGCGGCATGAGCCAGTCGACCCACACCACCCGCACCCCCGGCGCCACGGCCAGTGCCCAAAGGATCGAGGCAGCGGCGTCGGTCGGGTAGTGCACCGCGTCGATCGACACCGCGAAGAACACGATCACGATGGCCACGACCCCGAGCGTCAGGGCGAGCCGGTGCCACCGCGTCTCGCGGAGCAGCCAGATCAGGGCGATGACGAACGCCGTGATGTAGACCGTGTGCCCGCTCGGGTACCCGGGGTCGGGCTGCACGGGGAACGGGTGCGGCAGCACGGCGACGTCGGGCCGGGCGCGGTGCACGATCTCCTTCACGATCGCGGACGGCACCCACGTGATCGCGATGGTGCCGCCGAACGCCAGGGCCGGGCGCAGGTCGCGCGTGCGCCACCAGATCACGGCGACGACGACGACCGTGATCCCGATCGCCGGTGCCGGACTGATCACGTGGTAAACCGCCGTGCTGAACGCACCGATGAACCCGGTGTGCAGCGCGTTGAGGGCCTTGGACAGCCCCAGGTCCACGGTGCCGAGGGTGAACCCGACGATGGTGATGACGACGACCGCGATGACGGCGATCGCCACCGAGACGAGCGGGTACGGCGAGCGCTCGAGGATCCCGTACGCGGCGGGCTCCCGTCGGCGGGGACGGAGGAGCGGCGCGTCGTCGGTCATCCCGCCATCGTCGCAGCACGACCCCGGCATCCCAGGGCGAGTGAGCCTCACAAAACTCCGAAAGCGTTCAGCGCAGCGGTCGCGAGTAGACAGGGCCCATGCCAACCGTTGCCGAGAACATCGTCGCCACCCTCCGCGCCAACGACATCCACCGGGTCTACGGCCTGCCCGGGGACTCCCTGAACGGCTTCACCGACGCCCTGCGCAAGGACGGCACGATGCGGTGGGAGCACGTCCGGCACGAGGAGGCGGCCGCGTTCGCCGCCTCTGCCGAGGCCGCCCTGACCGGTGACCTGACCGTCTGCGCCGGCAGCTGCGGGCCCGGCAACCTGCACCTGATCAACGGCCTGTACGACGCGAACCGTTCGCGGGTGCCGGTGCTGGCGATCGCCGCCCACATCCCCACGGCCGAGATCGGCTCCGGTTACTTCCAGGAGACGCACCCGCAGGAGCTGTTCCGCGAGTGCTCCGTCTACGTCGAGTACGTCGCCGACCCCGTCCAGATGCCCCGCCTGCTCGAGATCGCGATGCGCGAGGCGATCGAGAAGCGCGGCGTCGCCGTGCTCGTGATCCCGGGCGACGTGCTGCTCGCCGAGGCGAAGGACGACCGCACCACCCGCATCGAGCGGGCCACCCCGCGCATCGTGCCGAGCGAGGCCGAGCTGCAGCGCACCGCCGACCTGCTGAACGGTGCCGACCGGATCACGATCCTGGCCGGAGCCGGCGTCGCGGACGCCCACGACGAGGTCGTCGCCCTGGCCGAGCGACTGCAGGCCCCGATCGTGCACGCGCTGCGCGGCAAGGAGTACATCGAGTTCGACAACCCCTACGACGTCGGCATGACGGGCCTGCTCGGCTTCGCCTCCGGGTACCGCGCGATGGAGGACGCCGACGTCGTGCTCATGCTCGGCACGGACTTCCCGTACCAGCAGTTCTTCCCCGCCAAGGCGAAGCACGTGCAGGTCGACATCCGCGGTTCACAGCTCGGCCGGCGGCACCCCGTCGACATCGGGCTGGTCGGCACCGTCAAGGACACCGCCCTCGCGCTCATCCCGCTGCTGACCGGCTCGCACCCGACGAAGCACCTCGAGGACTCGCTCAAGCACTACCGCAAGACCCGCGAGAAGCTCGACGACCTGGCCGTGCCCGCTGGCCGGAAGAAGCCGCTGCACCCGCAGTACGTCGCCCGGGTGCTCGACCGGCTCGCCGCGGAGGACGCCGTCTTCATCCCCGACGTCGGCTCCCCCGTCGTCTGGGCCTCGCGCTACCTCACCATGAACGGCAAGCGCCGGCTGATCGGCTCGTTCGTGCACGGCACGATGGCGAACGCCGTCCCGCAGGCGATCGGTGCGCAGACCGCGTTCCCGGACCGGCAGGTGATCGCCCTGGCCGGTGACGGCGGGCTGACGATGCTCCTCGGTGAGCTCATCACGATCGTGCAGAACAAGCTGCCGGTGAAGATCGTCGTGTTCGACAACTCGTCGCTCAACTTCGTCGAGCTCGAGATGAAGGCCGCCGGCTTCGTGAACTACGGCACCGAGCTGCAGAACCCCGACTTCGCCGCCGTCGCCGAGGCGATCGGCATCAAGGGGTTCCACGTCGACGTGTCCGACGACTTCGAGGACGCGATGGCCGCCGCGCTCGCGCACGACGGCCCCGCACTCGTGTCGGTCCGCGCGAACCGCCAGGAGCTCTCCATGCCCCCGGCGGTCACGCTCGAGCAGGCAAAGGGCTTCACGCTCTACGCCATCCGCACGGTGCTGTCGGGTCGCGGCGACGAGCTGCTGGACCTCGCGTCCACCAACGCGCGCCAGCTGCTGTAGACGCGACCGGACGACGGCCTGGAGGCCCGTGGCGGCGCCGCCACGGGCCTCCAGGCCGTCACGACGTCACCACCCGAGCGTCTGGCCGTCCTCCAGGAACACGCCGGTGGGGCCCTCCGGGCCCGCGCTCGCGGCGGCCGCGATCGTCGCGGCGCTGACCTCGACGGGGCGACCGTGCGGGTTCGGCATGCCACCGAACTCGGTGGCCGTGTAGCCGGGCTCGATCGCGACGAAGTGCACCTCGGGCACGACGCGTGCGTACTGCACCGTCAGCATCGAGACGGCGGCCTTCGACGCGCCGTAGACCACGGCCGGCACGCTGAACGCCGGCTTCGACGGGTCGTGGGTGGCGGTGAAGGAGCCGAGCGCGCTCGACAGGTTCACCACGATCGGGTTCGCGGAGCGACGCAGGAGCGGCAGCGCGGCCTCGGTCGCGCGGATCGTGCCGACGGCGTTCGTGTCGAAGACGGCGAGTGCGTCCGGGCCGCTCTGCCCCCACACGGCGATGCCGGCGTTGTTGACCAGCACGTCGAGTCCGCCGTTCGCGTCGACGTGGGCGAAGGCCGCGGCGACCGAGTCGTCGTCGCGGACGTCGAGCTGGACGGAACGGGCGCCGATCTCGGCGGCGACCGCGGCGCCCTGGTCGGCGTCGCGGGCGCCGATCCAGACGGTGTGGCCCGCCTCGACGAGCTGGCGGGCGGTTTCCTTGCCGAGGCCGCGGGTGGCCCCGGTGATGAGTGTCGTTGTCATGGGTCCAGCGTCACGCTCGGCGACGACCGCAGGGAGTCGACCGGTTGTCGTAGGACCGGCAGGGCCAGGGTCAGGGTCAGGCAGACTGCCGAGCGTCGAGCGCCTCGTGCACCGCTCTGACCGTGGGGACGTAGTGGCGGCGGTTGGAGATCCGGACGTCCCGCAGTGCGGGCAGTTCGAGCAGCACGCGCAGGTCGCCGTCGACGATCCGAGTCGACTCGTACAGGTGCAGCGTCTCGAGAGCGGTCAATCCCCGGAGTGGGTCCAGGGTCGGGAAGTCACCGCAGTTCCCAGCATTGAGATGACGGAGCCGTGTCAGACCGGCCACGGGGTCCAGGTCCGGGATCTTCCGGTTGCTCCCGAGGTCCAACCTCCGCAGGTTCGCCGCGAGCCCGCGGACTCCGCTGACGTCGGTGAGTCGTCGGGCGACGGCCACGGTCAGGTCGTCCAACCCGGTCAGTGATTCCACCCCGTGCAACGACCGGAGGCTCGGCCAGTCGTCGAGACGGAGCTTGCGGAGCGACGTCATCGCGGAGAGCGGCTGCAGGTCGTCCGCCGAGTAGTGCCCCGCGTACAGGTCGTCGAGCGGCGCCGCGTTCGTGACCCCGCCGTCCAGGTACTTCCAGAAGGCGACGGCGAGACGGCGCAGCCGCGGGAACGCCGCGAGGTCGATCCGCACCTTCAACCCGGCGTGCAAGTGGAGGAACTCCAGGTCGTGCAGCGTCCCGAGCGCCGAGACGTCGTCCACGTGCCGAGCGATCATGAAGAAGCGCCGGAGCGGGAGGTCCCGGACGAACTCGATGTGCGTGTCGGGGAACCCCGCGCCGATGCGGAGCCCCTGCACCTTGCCGGACCGGACGAGCTTGCCGATCTTCGGGTCCCACGGACCCCGCAGCACGGCGTCCTCGCCGGGCCCGAACGGGCTCGGACCGATCGTGTACGACTTCACGGTGCTGACCTCGGGTGTTCGGGCGGCGGGAGACGCTGCTGATCCTCCCATCGGTGGGACCAGCAGGGCCAGGACCCGGTCGCCCGTGGCGCGCAGACTGGGGACATGGCGGACACGGACTTCGGGCACACCCTGCGGCGACTGCGCGACCACGTCTCCCCCGAGGCAGCGGGAGTGGTCGTCGGGTCGCGTCGGCGTGCGGCGGGTCTGCGGCGTGAGGAGCTGGCCGGGCTGGCGGGGATCTCCGCCGACTACCTGACCCGGCTCGAGCAGGGGCGGGCGACCTCGCCGTCCGCCCAGGTCGTCGAGGCGCTCGCGCGGGCGCTGCGGGTCGCCGATGCCGACCGCGAGCTGCTCTACCGGCTCGCCGGGCACGCGGTCCCCGGCGCCGACGTGGTGCCGTCGAGGATCCCACCGAGCGTGCAGCGACTGCTCGACCGCCTGGCGGACACCCCGGTCGCGGTGCTCGACGCCGCGGGGAACCTGCTCGTCGCCAACGCCCCGTACGACGCACTGATGGGGCCGATCGGGGCACTCCGCGGGAACGACCGGAACACCGCGTGGCGGCACCTGGTGGGGTCCGGCAGCCGCGCCGTGCACACGCCCGAGGAGCAGGCGGCGTTCGAGGCGAACCTGGTGGCTGGACTCCGGATGACCGCGGCGCGCTACCCGCTCGACCGCCAGCTGCAGCAGCTCGTGCGGGACCTGCGGGCGGCGAGCCCGCGGTTCGTCGAGCTGTGGGACTCGGGCTCGACCGCGCTCGGCGAGACCGCCCGCCGGAAGGTGATCGACCACCCGGACGTCGGGCTGATCACGCTCGACTGCGACACCCTGGTCGTCGGTCCGGAGGACCTGCGGATCCTGGCGTACACGGCCGAACCCGGGTCGGTGGACGCGGAGCGGCTGGCCCTGGCGATCGTGGTGGGGACGCAGTCGTTGGTGGAGTGAGGCGGGGGTTCGATTTCGGTGTGCCCCGACTCCGACGCGGCCGGACTAGCGAGCGGGCCGCACAGTTCTCCGCGGTGGGAGCGCAAGGGAACCACGACTGTGGAGGACGAGCAGGACCAGCCCGAGGGCCACCGGGAGTGCCACCAACTCGACGGACCCGCTCCCGACGTCCATCGCGCGGACTTCCTTGACCGCGAGCGCCCCGACGTACGGGACGAGACTCAGGACGATCGTGAACGCTGTCCGCCACCACCGCATGATCGCGAGAACGACGGCGCTGATCTCGAGCACTGCCGTCCCGTACCAGGCGTAGAGGTTCCCGTCCCACAGGGACCGGCTGTACTGCCACTGTCCGGGATCACTGACGCTGCAGTAGCTGAGGGCGCCGAGCAGGAACCATCCGACGGCTGCTGCCGCGGTGTGCTGGGAGCGGTGCGGGCGCCCGAGGACCGCGACGACCGCACACGCGCTGAGCAGGAGCAAGGTCGCCCGGTCGACACTCCAGACGCCCGGGTACCGGTTCAGGAGGTACGGCGACACGGTCCCGAGCAGCACGGACACCAGCAGGACGACGCGCCCGACGTTCCACCGGCCGGAGAGCGCAGTGACGAGGGCGATCACCCAGAGCGCCGCGAACACGAAGCCCGTGTCGCGGAAGGGTCCGACCTGCACCATCGATCCCGGAGCCGGGTTGCCGGTGATCCACGGCGCCCAACTCGAGAACAGGAACTCGGCGAGAGCAAGCCCGGTGCCGAGGGTCAGGGCCACCGTGCTCGCGGGGTTCCGCACATCGGCCACCACGAGCCCGTCGAGCCGCAGGCCCACGCCGTGCTCGGCGATGGCCCGACGTTCCTGGCGGGTCGGACGCTCTCGGCCTTCGCCCTCGGCGACGTCGAGGAGCGTCCCGACGAGCGCGTCGGCGTTCGCGGACCGCCACGCAGCCGGGTACCAGGCGAGCAGTCGCCGGTACCGAGCTTCGAGTTCGGCGCTCATGCTCCGGCCACCTTTCCGGAGATGCTCGACGTGCGCGGCAGACGGGCACGCACCGCGCGCAGCCTGACCTCGAGTCGCTCGGTCTCCAGCGCGAGCCGCTGTTCACCCTGGGTGGTGAGGGCGAAGTAGCGCCGGAGACGCCCCCCAACGACTTCGTCTCCGGCGCCGGTCACCAGTCCGTCCTGTTCGAGACGTTCCAGTGTCTTGTACAGCGTCGTCACCGGCAGGCTGACGTCGCCCTCCGTGAGCTCGGTGACGGCCTGGATGATGCCGTACCCGTGGAGCCGTCCCCGGGCGAGGGTGGTCATGACCCAGAACGCCGGCTCTCGCAACTCTGCTGTTCGCATGGGGAGACCATATGCCCGGAATGGGAATATTTCCACCTCTCCAGATGAGCGCTGCGACGACTGCGGCGCGATGCCGCTCCCCCACTTCGCGGGTGATGCCCGCCCTCGGGCTCAAAGACGCTTCACAGGTTGGCTACGATCCGAGGGCGCCGGCTTCCGGCGATCGCACTCGTCCGGCCGTAGTCGGACGGCACACCCGAGGGGACAACCCGTGCCACACAGCACCGCAACACTCCGACGCGCATGCGCGATCGGCGCGACGATCGCCGTCATCGGCCTGAGCACCGGCTTCGGGGCGCTGTCTGCCTCGGCGGCAGAACTGCCGGAAGCAGCACCGGCGAGCGCGTCGGCAAGTTCGACCGCGCCCCCCACCGAGGACACCGCGCCCGGAACCGGCACGGACCCCGACACCGGCACCGGCACCGGCACCGGCACCGGCACCGATGAGGAGACCGCAGCAGCGTCGCCCGACGCGACGACTCCTGTCGTCCCGGTTCCGGCCGCCGAGAACACGGAGGTGCCCGCGGACGAGACCACCGCGCCCAGCAGCGCTCCGGCCGCCCCGGCGACGTCTGCTCCCGCCGTCGCCGACCCCACCGCGACCATCGCCGGGGATGCGACCGTGGGCAGCACCCTCACCGCGACGGGGACGGGCTTCACCGGCACGCTCTCCTACGTGTGGACGGGTGACGGCACCACGCTCCCCGTCACGACCGAGTCCTACCTCGTCCTCCCTTCGGACGCCGGCAAGGTCATCGCCGTCACGATCACGGGCGACGACGACCAGACAGCAACGGCGTCGACCGCTGCGGTGACACAGGCCGCCTCGTTCCCCGAGGCGACCACCGAGGACGAGCCGGTCATGCTGTCCACGACGGCCGGGGAACGGTTCACCCACACGTTCGCCGCGGACGGGTTCCCGAAGCCGACGTACTCGGTGGAGTACTTCTCGCTCGACGACCCGTACGCCGACGAAGCCGATCAAGACGAATCCGGTTACCTCCCCTACGGTCTGTCGCTCGACCACTCCACCGGGGTGCTGTCCGGCACCTCTGACTACTCGGGCACGTACGCCTTCCGCATCGTCGCGACCAGCGGCACGACGACCGCATCGCAGTACGTGAACCTCACGACGGACGCCTCGACACCGCTCGGCGTGCGGGTGACGGCCGAGGACAAGGACACGTTCCTCACCGCTCATTCCACGAGCTGGGTCATCGAACGCGACGGCACCGTCTGGACCTTCCAGAACGAGACCACGCCCGAGCCCGACGGCGGTTACAGCACCTTGGGCGTGGGCTTCGAAGGTGGGCAGCCGACCATCGACCAGGGCGGCACGCTCCTGGTCGGCGGGAGCCTCGTCGACCGTTTCGGCAACGAGGTCGACGGCGCCGACGGCTACCCGGCACCGTTCACGGTGACGTCCGACCACACCTCAGACGTCATCGTCCCGAACACCGACCCATGGGCAGGTGCCGAAGTGACGTTCCCGCACGCGTCGACCCACGCCCTGACCGTGGCGTCGAGCAGCTTTGCGACGGCGTTCACGGTGGACGTCCGTCCGACCGCTTCGACGGTGGCGACCCCTGTCGCTCCGACGAGCGCGGTCTCCGCCGCCGTCCCGACCGGCCAGCTGGCCTACACCGGGAGCGACGCGATGCACCTGCTGCCGTGGGCTGCGGGACTCGCGCTGACCGGCGTCGGCGTGATCGCGCTGCAGGCCCGTCGTCGGAAGCGATCCTGACCCACCACCGATGAACGACCGAGGGGCCCAGCGCGTGCTGGGCCCCTCGGTCGTTCGCTGCGAGCCCGCCTGAACCCTTCGGAGAAGGCCCACAGGTCGCGCCCTTCGCCCTTGTCCGGCTCGGACGTCGTCCATAGGCTCCCGCTGTCAGACGATCGTCTGACTCCAGAACGGGACGAGGACGGGCATGAACGACGACACGCAGGTCAGCATGAACCGGGTGCACTGGGACGGTGGCGTGCCGCGCAGTGCGGTGGACGCGCTGCTGCACGACGGCGGGCTGGCGGTGGTCCCGACGAAGGTCGGCTACATCCTGATGACCTCGGACCGCGCGGGTCTGGAGCGGAAGTTCGACGCGAAGGAACGCAACCGCAACAAGCCGGGCGTCGTGCTCGTGAGCTCGCTCGAGATGCTCCGGAGCATCGCGCAGCTCACCCCCGAGATCGACGCCCTGTACCAGCGGTGCTGGGACGAGGACATCCTGCTCGGGTGCATCCTGCCCTGGAGTGACGAGGGCCGAGCGGCACTGCCGGCGGACGGCTCCGACGAACTCATCATGGACACCCGTGGCACGTCCTGCTTCGTCATCAAGTTCGGCGTCCCCGGTGAGCTCGCCGCCCGCGAACTCTGGACTGAGCACGGCAAGTTCGCCTTCGCGAGCTCGGCAAACCCGTCGGGCACCGGCAACCGTGGCGTGGTCGACGGCATCGGCGAGCGCATCGCCGAGCGCGCCGACGTGATCGTCGAGGCGGACGACTACGTCGCGTCCATCCAGCCGGAGCAGAGTGCCGAGACCCGCTACGAGCAGGGCGTCATGGTGTCGATGGTCGACAGCACGGGGACCCTGATCCCGCTGCAGGACGGACGCCGATCGGTCGTCCCCGCACCGACGCTGATCCGCAAGGGGCTCGACGTCGACCGGATCATGGGGCTGCTCGCGGACACGTTCACGAGCTGGGACTACCGGCAGGGTGAGTACTACTGAGCCCGCACGAGAGGACTTCCGTGGGCCGGCAGCGCCTGTCGCGTGAGGACGCCTCGAGCCGCATCACCGCGTTCGTGTACGGCAACATCGTGATCCTCGGCACGATCGCACCCATGCTCCCGGACACCGCCGAGAGCGGTCGGGGGCTCTGGTACGTCCTCGCCACCGCGTTCTCGACCTTCCTCGCACACACCTTCGCCGAATCGGTCGGACGACGTGCGCGGAGCGACCACCGCCTCACCGGGGAGACCGTCCGCGCCGAGCTGCGAGATTCGCTGCCCATCCTCACCTCCGGTTTCCTGCCGGCTGCCGTCCTCGCCTACGCCTGGCTGACCGGCACGTCCGGGCTCGCGGCCGAGATCATCGCGATCGCGTACCTCGTGGTCCGGCTCGCCCTCCTCGGGCCCGTCGTGGCCAGGCTCCGCGGCGAGAACCCGTCCCCGCGGACGTTCGTGGCCGGTCTCGTCCTCGCGTTCGTCGGTCTCGGCATCGCGCTGGTCAAAGCGGGTCCCGGCTTCTGAGGCGAGCGTGCGCGGGAGCGCGGGAGCGCGGGAACCTCGACGCCTCGCGCCGTCACGTGGGCTGACCGTCGGCGACGGCCGCGACCGCTTCGATCTCGACCAGCTGGTCGTCGTAGCCGAGCACCGTGACCCCGAGCAGGGTGCTCGGCACGTCGTGCGCGCCGAAGGCATTGCGCACCACGTGCCATGCGGTGACGAGGTCGGCCTGCCGCGAGGACGCCACGAGCACCCGGGTGCTCACGACGTCCTCGATGGACGCACCTGCGGCACGCAGCGCCTCCTGCATCGTCTCGATGCACCGGGCAGCCTGGCCCGCGTAGTCCCCCACCGCCGCCGTGGACCCATCCGGTTCGAGCGGGCAGGCCCCGGCGAGGAACACGAGCCGGGTCCCGGCCGGCACGGTGGACGCGTAGGCGTACTGCGCCGCGTCGCTCAGGACGTCGGACCGGATGAGACGGACTGCGCTGGCCATGCCCGTCATCCTGCCAGGGAGGCCCGGAGCGTTCGGCGTCAAGCTCCGGCGCCGCCGTCCACGGGGACGATCGCCCCGGTGACCATCGACGCGCGATCGCTGAGCAGCCACGCGGCGACCTCGGCGACCTCCTCGGGCTCGGCCATCCGACCGAGCGGCACCGTGGCGTTGATCTGGTCGATGATGCCCGGTGTCGCGGTCTCCCAGGCGTCGATCATCTCGGTCGCGGTGCCGCCGGGGGTGATGCCGTTCACCCGGATGTGCGCCGGCGCCCAGGTGACGGCCGCGGTCTCGGTGATGCTGTTCAGCGCACGCTTCATCGCGCCGTAGGCGGGCAACGCCGGGTTGGCCCGGCGGCTGCCGATGCTCGAGGTGTTGACGATGGCGCCGCCTGCGCTGCGACGCATCAGTTCGGCTTCGGCGTTCATCGCCACCCAGTGTCCGCGGAAGTTCACCGCGAACTGGGTGTCGATGTCCTCGTCGCTGGTGGTGTCGAGCGGCCCGGGCTGCTGGATGGTCGCGCCGTTGTTGAAGGCCCCGTCGAGCCGACCGTGTAGCTCGTCGACGCGGGCTACCGCTGCACGGATGCTGGCGGGGTCGGCGAGGTCGAGTGCGACGGCATCGGCCGTGCCTCCAGCCGCTCGGACGTCGGCGACGACGGTGTCGAGTGCGTCGGTGCTGCGGGCGGCCAGGACGACCCGGGCGCCCTCCCGAGCGAAGAGTCGGGCGGCCGCCGCACCGATGCCGCGGCTCGCGCCGGTGATGAGGACGACCTTGTCGGACAGGAGGCCGATGGGACTGGTGGTGGTGTCGTTGTTCACGGGATCAGCGTCACGCCGGACGACCGACCGGATACAGGTACGAGCGGTACCAGGATCCGGGCGCCGAACCGGTGGAGACTCGTGCCATGGACAAGCCGGAACTCGCCGCGTTCCTCCGCTCTCGACGCGAGCGCCTGCGCCCCGAGGACGTCGGGTTGCCGTCGGGTCCACGACGCCGGACGCCCGGGCTCCGTCGTGAGGAAGTAGCGGTCCTCGCCCACATCTCCACCGAGTACTACGTCCGGCTCGAGCAGGGTCGCGCACCCCGACCCTCCGCCGAGGTCCTCGCGGGCATCGCCGGGGCGCTCCTGCTCACCTCGGCGGAGTCCGACCACCTGCACGCACTGGCCGGCACGGCCGCACTGCAGCTGGGCCGGGTGCGCCGCGACGTCCGGCCGAGCATCCTCGCGCTCGTGGACCGGCTGCCGCAGACCGCGGCGATCGTCCTGTCCGCCACCTTCGACGTGCTCGCGTGGAACCCCCTCGCCGCAGCGCTCATGGAGGACTTCTCGGTGCTCGACCCGGCCGAGCGGAACCTGGCCCGGCGGGCGTTCCCCGCACACCCCGGGCCGGAGACTCCCCCGCCGTACGGGATCTCCGACGGCGCCGAGTTCCGGCGCCACGTCGTCATGCAGCTCCGAGCGGCCCGGACCCGGTACCCGGACGACCCCGCCGTGGGCGACCTGATCGCGGAACTCGGTGCGGGCGACAGCGAGTTCGGGCGGCTCTGGGACCAGCACGACGTGCAGATGACGCCCGTGCTCACCAAGACCTTCCGGCACCCGTCGGTCGGATCGGTCACGGTCGACTGCGACAGCCTCGCGCTCACCGACCGCGACCAGCACCTGGTGCTCTACACGGCCCCGGTCGGTTCACCCGACGCCGACGCCCTGGCCCTGCTCGGTGTGCTCGGAGCCGAACCCGTCAGCAGGTAGCGCAGCGTCAGGCGCAGTACTCGTACGGCAACATCGCGACCGACCCCACCCAGATCGCCCCCACGGTGGTGCCGTCCGTCCCCAGCTGGAACGTCATGTAGCGCCCGTCGGCCTGCACGCTCCACATCGAGTACGGCCCCTGGTCCTCACCGTAGGTGCCGGTGTACTGCAGGTCCGAGTACGCGGAGCGCACCTCGGTCAGGGTCGCTCCGATGCCGATCCCGGCGTCGGTCTCGGGCGAGTTCGTCGTCACCCGGTCCGACCCCACCCCGCCGATGGTCACCCCGGCGACCTTGCCGTCGCGGGGGATGACGATGAGGCCGGGAGCGTCGGACCGCTCCCAGAAGGTCGTCTCCGGGCTGGCCGGACACGCATCCGTACTCCGGGTGTAGGCGGCTGCCAGGTCGTCGATCTCGCCCTGCACCGGACCACCGAGGGCGATCGGTCCGACCTCCTCGGTCGAGATGGTCCACGTCGCGGGGTCCGACAGGCTGAAGGCCGTGTCCGTCGCGGTCGGGGTCGCAATTGGGGTCGGAGTGTCGGGGTCAGCCGGCGCCTCCGGGGTCGCGGTGGCAGTCGCGGTCACGGTCCGGGTCGGCGTCGCGGCCGGTGTGCCGGAACAGGCGGTCAGCGCCATCGCTGCGATGAGCCCGAGGGCCACCCCGGCGGTCCGGGCGGTGCCGTTCACGCGGCCCCCGCCGCACTGCGCCGCTGCCGATCCGGTGGGAGCTGGGGGCCGGGTTGCTGCACGGTCCTCCAGCTGCCGATCCGCGGGTCGAGCCGGACGGCGTCACCGCACTCGTCGCAGTGCGCCGCTCCCGCCTCGCCGAGCAGGATCTTCGCGCCGTCGTGGACGAACGGGTTCGGGTTGCCGGGCATCGTCTGTTTCCCTCCGTCGGCGGATGTCGAAGGGTCCCCGCCCGCAGGCGGGGACCCGACCGGCGCGGGCTCCGGAGAGCCGCAGCGCCGGCCGATGACCCCCGCGCCGTTGCGATGGCCGATCCACCGTACGTCGAGCCTCCACGAGAAACGGAACCCCTCGTCCGCCATCGCAACCAGAGCGTTACACAGCTTCCGGCGCAGCGGTCAGTCGGCGTCCTCGACGTCGAACACGACGACCCGCGCACTCGCCGCACCGATGAACTCGGCCACCGGCCGGTGCTCCGGGTGCGGCAGGTACCCGGCGAGCGCGGCACGATCGCGGAACCGGACGACGAGCATCCAGTGGAACCCGCCCTCCAGCCCCTCGGTACTCACGCTCGTGCCGGACTGCACCGACTCGACCCCCTCGATCCGTGGCAGGTGCCCACGCGACAGGGCCGTGGCCTCGGACGACCGGTCCTCCCTGTCCCACTCGACCAGCACGGTGTGCGTCACTCCGGACACGTGGTCCCCTTCCTCGAACGCAAGAACGCGAAAACGCCAAAAGCCCAGAACGGCAGATCAGAACGCCGGCGTCCCGCCCGCGATCGTGATCGTGGACCCGGACTGGTAGCTCGACTCCGGGCTGACCAGGTGCACGTAGGCGGCACCGAGCTCGGCGGGCTGCCCGGGACGGCCGAACGGCGAGCTCTCACCGAAGTGCGACACCGTCTCGGCGTCGTCGGAACCCGGCTGCAGCGGCGTCCACACCGGCCCCGGCGCGACGGAGTTCACACGGATGCCCTTCGGGGCGAGCTGCTGCGCGACGGCCTCGGTGAAGAGCTTGATCGCGCCCTTCGACACGGCGTAGTCGATCTTGTCCGGCGAGGGCGTGGACGCCTGGATCGAACCGGTCGTCACGATGGTCGACCCGGGCTCGAGGTGCGGCACGGCGGCCTTGGTCAACCAGAACAGCGAGTAGATGTTGGTCTTGAAGGTGGAGTCGAACATCGAGGTGTCGAGCGTGAGGATGTCCTCGTTGCTCTCCATGCGCCCGGCGACCATGACCAGGGTGTCGAGGCCGCCGAACTCGTCGACGCCCTTCTGCACCAGGTCCGTGCAGTACTGCTCGTCGGAGATGTCCCCGGGGAACAGCACGGCCCGACGACCCTCGGACTCGAGCAGGTCGCGGACCTGTTCCGCGTCCTCCTGCTCGTTCGGCAGGTACGAGAGCACCAGGTCCGCGCCTTCGCGCGACAGGGCGATGGCGGCGGCACGGCCGATGCCGGAATCAGCACCGGTGACGATGCCGCGGTACCCCTTCAGCCGTCCGAGCCCGACGTAGCTCTCCTCGCCGTGGTCGGGCTTCGGGTCCATCTTCCACGCGGCGCCCGGCAGCGACTGCTCCTGCTTCGGGTACGGCGGTGCCGGGTAGAGGGTGTTCGGATCGCGCTTCTCGTACTGGCTCATGGCCCCACTGTCGTCGCAGCGCCCGCACGGGCGCTCAGCTGGTGGGTGACGGACGCCGAGCAGGCGACCCCGGTTCTGGAGACGGGTGGGGACGGACTGGAGGCGCGGTGCCAGCTGAAACCGCGCCTCCAGTCCGTCAGGTGGTTCAGACGCCGGCCGTGGTCCGGATCCAGGACGAGGCCTGCGACAGCAGGGCGTAGTTCGAGCCGGCCTTGGTGTTCGCGCCGGGGTCGGCGCTGTCGCCGGTGGAGCAGACGGCGACGACCTTGCCGTTGACGAGCAGCGGGCCGCCCGAGTCGCCGTGGTTCGATGCGCCGGTCACGCCGGTGAGGTGCTGGGCACGACCGCTGAAGGCGTCGGTGCTCGCGCCGGTGAGCGAGACCGTGGCCTGGTACAGGCCGTCGGACTGGGTCGCGTTCGCACGCAGGCCGTAGCCCTGGATGGTGCCGGTGCCGCTCGACTTGGCCGTCGCGGTGAGGTCGAGGGGTGCGTAGGTGGACAGCGAGTAGGCGGTCCGCAGGTGCACGAGCGCGATGTCACCCGCCGGCGAGGCGCTGACGCGGTCGACGGCGACGGCCGTACCGCGGTTGACGGTGGAGTTGGAGTGGTAGACGTTCATCGCACCGATGCCGTCGATGCAGTGCCGGGCGGTGAGGATCCACGAGGCGTTGAGCTGCTCGCCGGTGCAGTTGCTGACGTAGCCGGAGGGGATGGAGCCGCCGGAGGCTTCGAGCTGCACCGCCCACGAGGTGGTGGGGGCCTTCTCGCCGCCGACGACCTTCGTGCTGACGGGCAGCGCGGAGGCGGGCGAAGCGGCGAACACGCCGGCGGTGATGACGGCGACCGCGGCGAACGCGGCTGCGATGGACTTCTTCATGACGACTCCTCTGTCGGTGAAGCACCTGCCAGTTGCTCTGTGCAACTGATGCGTCATCCTGACCCCCTGTCCAGGGGTCGCACCAGTCCGCACTTCGACGGACGCGGCTGCTTGCCACTCGAACGCCGTGATCCGGTACGCGAACTGGCTGAGCCGTGCGCCATCGGTCTGGTCGTAGCGTCGAAGCATGACGACCAGTGACGCGATCAACCTGCCGGATCGGTTGAATCCGGCCCTGGACCCCGACCTCGAGGTGCTCGACGCCATGGACCGTGTCATCGCGGCGTGCGTGGAGGGGACCTCGGCGACGGAGGCGGGGGTCGTGCTCGCGGACCGGTCCGGTGCGTTGCAGGTCATCGCCTCGACGAGCGAGCGCAGCAGTGAGGCCGAGGAAGCGCAGCTCGGGACGAACGAGGGCTCGTGTCTCGACTGCTACCGGACCGGCGAGACGATCGACGTGCCCGACGTGTCGACGCACGAGTCGGAGTGGCCGACGTTCGCGGCGACGATGCGCGAACGCGGGCTGCAGGGCACGTTCGCCGAGCCGATCCGTCTGCGGGACCGGACCATCGGCTCCCTGTGCGTCTTCGCCGACCACACCCGCGGGCACAGCGACCAGGACGTCGTGCTGCTCCAGCTGCTCGCCGACGCGGCTTCGGCTGCCCTGATCCGACAGCGCGACCGCGGGGTGTCGACCACGATCGAGGAACAGGTCGAGGACGCGCTCGAGGCCCGGGAGCTCCTCGAACAGGCCAAGGGTGCACTCGCGTACCGCCGGGGCATCCGGATGGACGAGGCGTTCCAGATCCTGCGGCATGCTGCTGCCGGTGCGGGCCGCGGGATCCGGGCCATGGCGGAGGACGTCGTGCACCGGGGCGCCGACCTCGGCAGCACCGGCTGAGCGGTGCTGCCGAGGTCGCGCGACTACTTCGTCGTCGTGAAGGTGCCCCGGGCCCGCTGGTCCGATCCGTACCCGCGGGCACGCACCACGTGCGCGCCCGGTGCCAGCGCCGCCACGGCCTTCGTGATCTTCAGGCGGACCCTGCCGTCGGCGTTGGCCGTCGTGCGGGTGGCCCGACCGCCGTCGATGCTGACGGTGACCGACTCGCCGGCGCGGAACCCCGTCGCCGAGATCGCGACCTTGGCACCCTTCCGGCTGCTCGTCGGCGTCACGGCGATGGCCGTGCTGGTCGCCTGTGCCTCGGCACACGCGTCACCCGGGGTCCCGACCGCCGGAGCGGACGCGGTCGGCCGTCCGTTCACGCTGCGCACGCCGTCGTCCTCGCGGATGCGCATCGTGCCGACCGAGTCACCGATCACCGATCCGCCCTGGGTGTTGCTGAGGGTCATCGCGTAGTCCGACGTCCGCGAGAACGACGGGGTGCGGTCACCGTTCACCGAGACCGCGACCGTGCGGCAGACCTCACCGGGCTGGAACGTGACGGGCTGGACCGCCGGGCGGATGCGCCCGTCGTACGCCTGGTCGAGGTCGAAGTACACGGTGGTGGCCTGCTCGGCCGGTCGGGAGAGCACGACCGCTGCCCGGACCACCGTGCGCGTGCGGCCCTCGTCGACGAACCGGTCAGCGATGCGTGCGGCGGGACGCTTCGTGACCACCGGGGTGCCGAGGGTCGCAGCAGGCACGAGCGACAGGTCGCTCAGCAGGACCCCGCTGTTCTTCTGCGGGAAGTCGATGGTCACCTCGCGCACCGACGTCAGGTCGATGCCGGTGAACGTGTCGAGGGGGATGCGCGCCTGCTGCAGGATCGTCTTGCGCGGGGCCATCCGGGTACCGGGGAGCAGCTGTCCGGCACGGCTGGTGTCGGACAGGCGTCGGGTCGCCACGGCACCGGTCGCGTCGCGGAGGGTGATCGAGACGTTCGCGTTCGTCGTCGCGGTGTCGTCCGGGGTGAGGCGGAGCGACAGCGCCTGGAGCCCCGTGAAGTCACCGGCCGCCGGAGCCACCGGGACGTGCACCTGGCCGCCGGTCGCCACCTTGGTGGGCGAGACGTGCAGGGCGGGGGTGGCCGGCACCGAGGACGCCAGGTAGGCCGGTGTGTAGTCCGGGGCGTTGGACGAGATCGAGACGCACGCCGGCAGGACCTGCTTTGCGGGCAGGCTGTCGGAGCTCGCGCAGGTCTTCGCCGTCAGGGCCCCGGTCGTGGTGATCGCCGGGTTCGCGGTGTCGAACAGGGCGAGGTCACGGCGGCTCGCGCCGGGCTGGGAAGCGCTCACCCGTATGTCAGCCGCACCCAGGGCGGCGGGCTGGCGGTTGGTGCCGTCGAACATCGGCAGGAACTGCTGCTCACGGTCGAGCGTCAGGCGGAAGAAGCCACTGATCAGGCTCGTGCCGACGGCGTACTGCTGGTCGGACGACAGCCGCGTGGTGTGCTTCGCCTTCGCCCCGCAGACCGCGTCGGACTCGTCGTACCAGTCGTCCGACGACGCCTTCGCGTACTTGCCGGGCGTCCACGTCGTGTTGAAGAAGTTGTGGTTCGCACCCATCACCAGCACCGAGGAGCGCAGCACGTCGTCCCCGAAGGCGGTGCGGGAGTCGTCGTAGAAGTGCTGTCCCTGCAGGTCGGACACGTCGCCGTCGCAGTACGGCAGGACGACCGCCGTGTTGGTGTCCGGCAGGGTCATGCGCCCGAAGTCGGTCGGTGCCAGGGGCAGGACGGCACGGATGCCGAAGGGGTTCGTGCGCTGCGTGTTGAGCAGGGCCGCGCGGACCACACCGTCACCGCCGCGTGAGTGGCCCATGAGGCCGACGTCCTGCAGGTCGAGCTTGCCGGTGAGCAGCGGCGAGAGCTGGGGCTCCTGTCCGGCGTCCGCGCGCTGCAGCAGGCTGAGGTGGTCGAGGACGAGCTGCCCGCGGGCCACCGCTCCGCCGTCGTCCGAGTAGCTGCCGTCGAGGGCGTTGATCGCGTTCGCGGAGATCGACACGACGACGTTGCCGTGGCTCGCCAGCGCGGTCGCTGCTGCGTTGTAGCCGAGGTAGCTCGGGATGTCGGTCTGTCCCTTCCCACACGGCCACGCCTTCGGGTTGTACGTGCCGCCGTAGCAGGCCTCGTGGCGGCCGTGCAGGAACACCACGACCGGACGCTTGCCCGGGGCGTCCTTCGGCACGAAGACCGCGGCACGCATCTCGCCCTTGCGCCCGAAGCCCTTGATCGTCTCGGCTTCGTTGCCCAGGTCGTAGTCGGCCCGGGTGACCGCGTACTGGCCCGCGGCCGCCGGGTCGTCGGTCAGGGGCGCCGGGGCTTCGCTCGGCGCGACCGTCTGCGGCGCGGTGGCTGCCTGCCGGTTGCCCTGCAGGTCGGTCTCGCCCGTCCAGCCGAGCTCGACGCTGCGGGCATCGGCGACCGCGGGGTCGGTCGTGGTGACCGTCAGCTGCCGCTGGTCGAGGCTCGTCTGCGCGACGCCGATGTCGGTGCCGTCCACGAGCAGGACGGGGGCCGCCGCACGGAGCGGCAGGGGGTCGGCGAGGGTCAGGACGACGGTGTACCCGCCGTCGGTCAGCGTGACCGTCCAGTCGTCACCCTGCGCGACGGGCGTGCCCGGCGTCGTGATCGTGGTCGTCCCCGTCGCGGCGGTGGACCCGTCACCCGGTGCCGCCGTGGCCGGCAACGCCGCGATCGTGCCGGAGACGGCGAGCGCCCCGGCGATGAGTGTCGAACACGCGATCTGCAGCGCGATGGTGGAACGGCGTCTCGGCGAACGGTTCACGTCGGATCTCCCCTGGTGCGACGGGCATGCGCCACCGCACGCTCCGTCGCCAACAGTAGGGAGCGCGCTGCTCACCGCGGATCGTCCTGGAGGATGAGGTGACGGTTCGGTCCCTGAGGGTCCTCACGGGTGCGACGGCCGGGTGCCGGGCGAGTAGTACCCCCGGCCCGGCACCGTGTGCCGGATGCCGCCGGCCAGGTCCGGCACATCGCCGCCGTACCGCGGGATCACGTGCAGGTGGGCGTGGAACACCGTCTGCCCGGCTGCCGCGCCGTCGTTGAACCCGACGTTGTACCCGTCCGGTCGGTACCGGTCGTCGAGCACCAGCTTGAGTGCGCGGACGAGCCGCGTCATCGCGGCCACTTCGTCCGCGGTGGCCTCGAACCACGACACCACGTGGCGCTTCGGGACGACCAGGCTGTGCCCGGGCGAGACCGGGTTCACGTCCAGCAGCGCGACGACCAGGTCGTCCTCGACGAGCCGGGAGGCCCGTGGCACGGCGTCGAAGGCACAATCGGTCGACATGCCCCCATGCAATCGGGCACGTGGACCGACCGCAAGGCCGGTGACGGCACGCAGACGGCCCCGCGACCAGGGTCGCGGGGCCGTCGATGGTACGGGTGGATCAGATGCGGCCGACGGTGCGGCGACGACGACGCAGCAGGACCATGAGCGTTGCACCCGCGGCGAGCAGTGCCGCGGCGATGCTCAGCGGGACGGTCGGGTCCGAGCCGGTGAACGCGAGCTCACCGGTGGGCTGGTCGGTTCCGCCGCCACCGCCGCCGCCGGCGCCTGCGGGGCCGCTCGGGGTGGCGGTGGGCACCACTGCGGGTGCCGTCGGGGTGGGTGTCGCGGTGGGCACCGGTGCCGGGGCGCGGACCGTGATGGTGACCGTCTGGGTGTCGTCCGGGCTGGTGCCGTTCGACGCGGTGATCGTCACGGTCGAGGTGCCCGGGGTGGTCGGGGTGCCGGAGATGACGCCGGTGGTGCTGTCGATCGTCAGGCCGTCGGGCAGGCCCGTGGCGGTGAAGGTCGGGTTCGGGGTGCCGGTCGCGGTGACGGTGGACGAGTAGGGCACGTCAACGGTGCCGTCGGACGGGGTGCCCGAGGTGATGGTCGGCGACTCGGACGGCGTGCCCGGTGCGGGGCAGCCGTTGGAGGCCGTGATCGTGTTGGTGTCGAGGGTGACGGCGCCGGTGCGTGCCAGCAGTCGGCCCTGCACGGTCGCGCCGGTGGTGGCGGTCACGGACTGCTGCGCCAGGACGGTGCCCTGGAACTGGGCGCCGGTGCCGACGGTGGCGGAGCTGCCGACCTGCCAGAACACGTTGCACGAGCTGGCGCCGCCGGTGATCACGATCTGGCTGGCGGACCCGATGGTCAGGGTCGACGCGGCCTGGAACACCCAGACGGAGTTCGCGCTGCCGGCCAGGGTCAGCGCACCGTTGTTGGCCAGGGCGAGGGCGCCGCCGGAGTACACGCCGGGTGAGAGCGAGAGGCCGTTCAGCTCGGTCAGACCGGTCTGGGTCGGGGAGAGCGACGCGGCGACGTTGTACGCGGTGGTGGTGTCGCGCTGGGCCTGTGCGGCCGCGGCGTCGGTCTGGTGCGTGGTGCCGTTGACGACGCCGTTCGGTGCGCCGCCGAAGCCGGTGATGGACGTGCCCGGCGACAACCCGAGGTCGCCGTTGATCACGGAGGGGCCGGTGTTCGTGACCGCGCTCGCGCCGAGGACGCCGTAGGTCGATGCGGTTCCGAGGTTGACCCGACCGTCGATGACCGTGGCGGCGGATGCTCCGCCACCGGTTCCGAGGGTGACCAGCGCGGCGACGGCAGCCGCCGAGATGACGAGGAGGGAACTGCGTCTGAGATGGCGAGCCTGCACGGTCCGACCGCTTCCTGCAAGGAGAGGCGGGGTGACGTCGGCGACGAGCGCGCATTCTCGGTGGCTCGAAGTATGCGCTTCTCCACAGCGATTACCTAGGAATGTCTGAACATTCGCTCAAAGCCTGGCAGTTGGCCTGGCTGCCTAGGCGATCCCGGCCCGTGAGCGCATGCTCACCACAGGTTGACCGGCCGCTCTCACCAGCGGACGGGTAGGGAGTTCGGGTCTCCCGTCAGCCGGTGCGGCGCCGGTCCCGGGTAGGACCGGTCGCCCACCCCCGGACCACACGGCGAAGGGCCCCGCGATCGGGATCGCGGGGCCCTTGCTGGTACCGGGTGCTACTTGATGACGACCGTGATGGTCGGGCTGGTGCTCGTGGTGAGCTCCGACGTTCCCGCGAAGACGGCGTGCAGGTTGTGCGCGCCCTTCTTCAGCGCGAGCTTCGAGGTGACCACGCCGTTCTCCACCGTGACGGTGGCGAGGCGCTTCGAGCCCTGGTAGATCCGGGCGGTGCCGTCGACGCTGAAGCCGGTGGCCTTCACCTGGACGGTCGCCTTGCCACCGCTGTACTTGATGGCGGTGCGGGACGGGGCCTTCTCGACGGTGACCGTCATGGCCTTCGCCGTCTTCGAGTTCGTTCCCGAGTACACCGGGTCCGCGTTGACGAACGAGGCCGTGACCGCGTGCTTGCCGATGGCGAGCGTCTTCGGCAGCGTCATGCTGGCCGCGCCGTCCTTGACCGGGGCGGTGCCGAGGACCTTGCTGCCGTCCTTGAACGTCACGGTGCCCTGCTGGGTACCGATGCCACCGGCGATGGTCGCGGTGACCGTGGCCGGCTTGGCGGTGCCGTAGGTCTGCTCGGCGGCCGACGCGGTGAGCGTGGTGGTCGTCGTCGGCAGCGTGGCGTGCAGGTTGAACTTGTCGACCGTCGAACCGATCGCAGCCGGGTCGGCCGTGGCCGTCGGCTGGAGGGTCACACCGCAGCTGTCCACCTTGCCGTGCTGCACCGCCGAGTTGAGCGTGGTGCAGTCGCTGGCGCGGATGTTCTCGACGGCGAGCTTGTCGTCGGTGACCGAGACCTTCACGAAGGTGCGGACGTGCTCCTGGTTCTCGACCGAGTTGGCCCAGTGACGCTCACCCTTGGGGTCGAGCGGGTCCGCTCCGTAGCCGCTCTGCGTGGCGTCCGGGGTGGTGAGGTCGTAGTACTTCGAGCCGGAGGCCGAGTTCGCCGTCATGTAGATGACGCCGCCGGGGCCGGAGAAGACGTCGGGAGCAGCGGGCTGCTCGTTGACGTTGGCCTTCTTGCCGTTCTTGATCGCGTAGCTGCGCGAGTAGGAGTGGTCGTGGCCCTGCAGGACCAGGTCGACACCCATGTCCGAGAACGAACGCGTGAAGTCGAACCGGCGCTGCTGGTTGTCCTTGTCGTTCGCGTGGTCGGCCGGCGAGTAGATCGAGTGGTGGTAGACCAGCGTCGTCCACTTCGCGTCGTCGCCGGAGCGGTTGATGACGTCGCGCACGTAGTTCACGTGGGCAGCGTCCGAACCGGCCGCGTAGGCGTTCGAGTTGATGTCGATGAACAGGACGCCCTTGTACATGTACCAGTAGTCGCCACCCGAGTTCGCGGTCGTGTTGCCACCCGGGTAGAAGTCCGGCACCTTGAGGGAGTTCGGCACCTGGTTGTGCTGCTCGTAGGCCTTGCCGCCCACGTCGTGGTTGCCGATGGTCGAGGCCCACGGGTAGCGCTTCAGCACGTCGCTGCTGTCCGCGAACGCGCCCCACTCGTACTCGTTGTTGGCGTGCTCGATCTGGTCGCCGCCGGAGACCAGGAGCTCGGCGTCCGGCTCGGTCGACGTGGCGTACTTGAGCGTGTCCGCCCAGCCGGCGCCGTCGTCGTCGGTGAAGCCCGACGAACCGATCTGCGGGTCACCGAAGAACAGGAAGTCGAAGTCGCCGGAGAAGCTCTTCGTGGTGAAGGTGTACGACGCGGACCAGGCCGAGCCGTCCGCAGCACCGACGTGGTACGTGTACGAGGTGTTCGGCTCGAGATCCGAGATCGTCGCGTGCGCGTTGATGTAGCCCGACTCGGCGGCGATGCCGGGGATGCTCTTGGTGTTCGAGTCGGTCGTGCTCGTGTCGGCGGCGGTGTTCGCGGCCTCCGAGGCGTCGATCGTCTTCTTGGCGTCGGTGAAGACACCGTCCGTCATGGACGCGGTCTTCTGGATCTCGAGCGACTGCGCGACGTTCGTGGGGAAGTACCACGACGCGATGCGCTGGCTCTCGGTCGCGCCGACGCCGAGCAGGATGTGGATCGGGCCACCGGTCGAGATGTTGGTGGTGGGGGTGTTCGTCGCAGCGGTGGCGGCGTTCGTGCCGACCATCGAGGCACCGGCGATGAGCGCGGCCCCGAGGACGGCTCCGCAGACGCGGAGGGTGGTGGTTCTGCGCCGGGTAGTGGCGCCGGACAGGAGACTCATGTGGGTCCGTTTCTCAGACGTGGGATGGTGCAGCACGGAAGACTCTGCATGCACTGCAAAACGTCTTGGTAAACGCTGAGTGACGGTTCGTCGCTGTTCAGGAACGAACGCGACTCGTCAGCAGGTCCGTGGCGATCGTCAGCCCGCCGCGAGCCGCTCGACGAACCAGATCATCCCCATCACGAACACGCCGGCGGTCACCGCGCCCGTCACCCACAGCGACACCCGGTGCGCCTTCCGCCGCAGCAGCGAGAGCGGCGGGAAGACGATGACGATGATCGCGAGCTGCACGGCCTCGATCCCGACGTTGAAGATGAGGAGCGAGACGAGCAGCTGCCACGAGAACGCCTCGTGGATCCCGAGGGCCCCGGCGAACCCGAGCCCGTGGATGAGCCCGAAGGCGAAGACGACGGCCAGGCGGGTCCACCCGGCGCGGTCGAGCGAGAAGTGTCCGTGCTCGCCGACCACCAGTTCGTCGGCCCGCGATCGACGACGCCAGAGCCGCCACAGGTACCAGCCGGCGACCGCGGCGATCGACAGGGCGATGAGCGGCTCGACGACGATCGCGGGCGGGCTGACCACACCGAGGGCGGCGAGGATGAACGTGATCGAGTGGGCGATCGTGAACGCGGACGCCGTGTAGACGACCTCGCGCAGACGACGCGAACCGGCGATGAGCGCCACGAGGAACAGGATGTGGTCGATCCCGGTGAGCAGGTGCTCGGCGCCGAGCCGGAAGAACTCCCAGAAGCGCTCACCCGCCGACTGCTCGGTCGAGAACGTGCGCTGCGAGGCGTCGAGGGTGGCCGAACCCGTCCGGTCGTCGACGTCGTAGGTGACGATCGTCTTGGTGTCGCGCACGAAGGTCTCGTCGTCGGGGAAGAGCTCCGACGACACCACGTGCCCGGACTGCGTCTCGGACGGTTCCGGGCAGGTGAAGTCCGCGGTCACGTGGGCGTACGGCACCTCGTCCTGCAGGTCGACGGTGACGGTGTCGTCGAGCGTGCCCGTGCAGGCCTGCCCGCCGGCTCCGGTGACCCGGAACCGGTCGAAGACGTACTTCCCGATCGCGTCGGTGTGCGCTTCGGCAGCCGAGACCATGCCGGGGAAGTCACCGTCGTCCCACGCCCGCTGCCCCTGCTCGTGCAGCGCGTCGTCGTGCTCGCTCGTGGCCACCGAGACGAGCATCAGGTCGTACTCGAGCCCGAGCTTCGCCTGCACGACGGTCGGCTTCGTGGACGTGACGTCGGCGTAGACCACCGAGCTGAAGCCGTGCGCCGACGCCGGCGCCGCGCCCGCCAGCACGCCGATCACGACCACCCCGAGCAGCACGAGCGCGGCGACGACCCGTGCGACGAGCGCGAACAGGGGGAGGGAGCGGGCAGGGCGGGCGCGCAGGAGCGCGGCGGTGGTTCCGGAGGGCACGCGCAGACGATCCGGCCCGCAGACGACCGGCAGGTGAACAACCGGTGACCAGCAACGGGACGGCGGTTGGACAGGTCCCCGGACCGGCCCGGAGCGGCCGTCGGGCGTGCTTGCATGGTGCCGTGATCCGCCCCGCCACCCGGCCGACCTCCCTGTTGACCGCCGTCGCCCTCGCCGTGGCCGGCACCGCTCTGCTGGCCGGCTGCTCCGGGGCGTCGAACGGCCCCACCGGCGGCACCGGCACCGGCCCGACGGCGAGCGCGTCGGCGCACGCCTCGGCCGGGGTCCTGGGCACCGGGTTCTCCGACCCCGACCAGCCGCCGGCCCCCGAGGCCACCATCCACCCCGAGCCCGGTTCGTGGTCCGGGGTGCACGCCCCCGCCGGCTACGACGTCGTGCTGCTCTCCGACGCGGGTGACGCCGCCGACGCTCCGACCCGGACCCTGCTCGACGCCGTCGAGTCGTGGGCCGCGGACGAGGACGTCACCGTCACCCCGGTCTCGGCGAAGGGTCCGGACGACCGGATCGCCGCGGTCCTGCGCGCCGTCGACGCCGAGCCCGACCTGGTCATCACCGTCGGCAACCACATGGTCGACCCGCTCGCGGCCGTCTCGCCGACCGCGCTCCACCAGCAGTTCCTGGTCGTCGGTGCCGAGATCGCGGAGCCGACGTCGAACGTCACGGCGGCGGACTGGACGGGCGGCGGGTTCCGCGGCGAGGGCCTCGGGCCGTCGAGTCACTACGACCCGGAGACCTTCACCGAGGACCGCGCGGCCCGCGGCCTGCGCGCCGGACTCGCCGCCGTGCTCCACGACCTGCGCGGCATCGTCGTCTGGGTGCCCTGACCGGGCGCTCCCCCGCTACGCGGTCTCCGGCTCCAGCACGCGCGCCCGCACCTGCGCCGCTGCGCCGAGTGCCACGGCGTCGGACCCGAGCGTCGACTGCGCGAGCCGGATCGTCGCCCCGCTGACCGGCGGTTCCGCGGCGATCGCCGCCGAGATGGCCGGTTCGAGCAGGTCCCAGGACCGAGCGATCCCGCCGCCGATCAGGACGGTGGTGACGTCGAGGATCCCCGCGGTCAGCAGCGCGGCCCGCGCCAGGCCCCACCCCGCCGTGGCGAAGACGGCCGCCGCGTCGGCGTCCCCGCCGCGTGCGGCGACGGCGACGTCCCGTGCCGAGAGCATCCGCCCGGAGCGTTCGGCGTAGCGGTCGGCGATGCCGCGTGCGCCCGCGATGGTCTCCAGGTGCCCGGTCTGCCCGCAGGTGCACCGGGCGTCGCCGAAGCCGGGGACGTGGCCGATCTCACCCGCGGCACCGCGCGGGCCGGCGAAGAGCCGTCCGTCGAGCACGAGCGCGCCGCCGACACCGGTGCCGAGGGTCATCCCGAGCACGTCGGACTCCCCCACGACCGCGCCGGTGGCGATCTCGCCGAGCAGGAACGCGTTCACGTCGTTGTCCAGGGTCGCGGGGACGCCGAGGGCGTCCGTCACCGCGCGGGTCACGCCGTACCCGGCCCATCCCGTGAACGAGTTGCCGGTGACCAGGACGGTCCCCGTGGTCCGGTCGACGACGCCGGCCGCGCCCACCCCGACACCCGCCAAGGAGGCCCGGTGCGTCTCGAGCAGACCCGTCACGGCCCCGAGTGCGGCCGTCACGATCGCTGCCCCGCCCGCGTGGGCGGGCGTCGGCAGGTCGAGGCGGTCGATGACCTCGAGGTCGGGCGTGGTCAGGACGACCTTCGTGTTCGTGCCGCCGACGTCGACGCCGGCCAGGACCCGGGTCACGCGGTCACCGCCGCGAGTGAGGCGAGGCGCTCCGTCCGACGCTGCCGTTGCAGCACGGGGTCGGGCACCGGCACCGCGGCGAGCAGGCGACGGGTGTAGTCGGTGGTGGGGTGCAGCAGCGTCGTGCCGGTGGTGCCCTGCTCCTCGACGACGCCCTGGCGCATCACGACGACGCGCTCGGCGAAGTGCTGCACGACGGCCAGGTCGTGCGAGACGAACAGGCACGCGAAGCCGAGGTCGTCCTGCAGCTCGCCGAGGACCTCGAGCACGGTCTCCTGCACGCTGACGTCGAGCGCCGAGGTCGGTTCGTCGGCGACGAGCAACCGCGGTTCGAGCACCAGCGCCCGGGCGAGCGAGACCCGCTGGCGCTGCCCTCCGGACAGCTCGCGGGGGGCACGGGACGCCAGGGTCCGCGGCAGCCGGACGGCGTCGAGCACCTCGTCGATGCGACGACGACGATCGGCCGAGGACATCCCGCGACGGTGCACGGCGAGGGGCTCCGCGATGCACTCGGCCACCGACATCCGGGCGTCGAGGGACGCCACCGGGTCCTGCAGCACGACGCCGATGCCGGAGCGGAGTGCACGTCGGTCACGGCCCTTCGCGGTCCGCAGGTCCTGCCCGAACAGCGACACCGTGCCGGAGGTCGGCTTGATGAGCCCGAGCGCCACCCGGGCCGCGGTCGACTTGCCGGAGCCGGACTCGCCGACCAGGCCGACGGTCTCACCGGCGTGCACCGCGATGTCGATGCCCGCGAGCGCGTGGACGGCGCGCGCCCCGCGCCCGAACGTCACCGAGACGTCCCGCAGGTCGACCACCGGGGCCGCACCGGGCCTCCCGGCCGGCTCGGTCTCCGCGTCGGTGACGGGAGCCGGCGGACGATCGCCCGCCACGTCGAGCCGCGGCACCGCGGCGAGCAACCGCTTGGTGTACTCGTGCTCGGGGCGGAGGAGGACGTCCTCGACCCCGCCGGTCTCGACGATCTCGCCCTGGAGCATGACCGCGACCCGGTCGGCGAAGTCCGCGACGACCCCCATGTTGTGCGTGACGAGCAGCACGCCGGTACCGGTCTCGACGGCGAGCGCACGGAGGAGCTCGAGGATCTCGGCCTGCACGGTCACGTCGAGGGCCGTGGTCGGCTCGTCCGCGATGAGCAGCTTCGGCGCGTTCGCGATCGCCATCGCGATGACCACGCGCTGACGCTGCCCACCCGACAGCTGGAACGGGAACGACCGGGTGCGCGACTCGGGGTCGGGGATGCCGACCCGGCGCAGCAGGTCGACGGCCTCGGCCGCGGCGGCGGACGCGGAGACGTCACGGTGGTTCCGGATCACCTCCGCGATCTGGGCACCGACGCGGGTGAGCGGGTCGAGGGCGGTCGCGGGCTCCTGGAAGACCATCGAGACGGTCGAGCCGCGCAGGGCCCGGAGCGCGGGTTCGGGGGCGCCGACGACCTCGTGGCCGGCGACGACGGCGCTGCCCGAGGCCGTCGCGTTGCCGGAGAGCAGGCCCATCGCGGCGAGGGCGACGGTGGACTTGCCGGAGCCGGACTCGCCGACCAGGGCGAGGGTCTCGCCGGGGGCGACCGACAGGGACACCCCCCGCACGGCGTCGACGGTGCCGGACTCGGTGCTGAAGGAGACGCCGAGGTCGGTCGTCCGCAGGATCGGTTCGGTCGTCATCAGCGGCCCCGTACGTCGAAGGCGTCCCGCAGTCCGTCGCCCACCGCGTTGAACGCGCAGACGACCAGGATCACGGCCAGACCCGGCGGCACGATGAGCCACCAGCGTCCGGAGTAGGCGGCGGTGAGTCCCGCCGAGAGCATGCCGCCCCAGTCCGTCGCGGGCGGCTGCACGCCGAGCCCGAGGTACGAGACGTAGGCGACCAGCAGGATCGCGTCGGCGACCTGGAACGTCGCCGCGACGACGATCGTCGACACCGAGTTCGGCAGCAGGTGCTTGCCGATGGCGCGGGCGTGCGAGCCGCCGATCGCGCGCAGGGTCAGGACGTAGTCGCGGTTCTTGAGCGTCAGGGTCTCGGCGCGGATCAGACGGGACGGCACGAGCCACGACACCAGGCCGAGGATGACGATGAGGCCACCGACGCCCGGGTTCGTGATCGCCGAGATGACGAGCAGGATGAACAGGGCCGGGATCGCGATGCCGGCGTCGACGACGCGCATCATCAGGGCGTCGACCCAGCCGCCGACGTACCCGGCGACGGAACCCCACAGGGTGCCGACGACGGTGGCCAGGACCCCGGCGGCGATGCCCACCATCAGGGAGACCTTGCCGCCGTACATCAGGCGGCCGAGGACGTCGTGGCCGACGGCGTCGGTGCCGAGCCAGTGCGCGGCGCTCGGGCCCTGGTTGGCCTGCTCGAGGAGCGTGTGGGTCTGGTCGGTCGGGTACACGAACGGGCCGACGAAGCAGAACAGCACGATGACGACGATCAGGGCGAGGCCGATCACGGCGAGGGTGTTGCCCCGGAACCGGCGGGCGGCGAGCCGGAACCCGGTGGCCGCGACGGTGACGGGGGCGCCCGGGGCTTCGGGGGCCATCTGGACGGCGGTCATGCGCGGCTCGCCTTCACTCTGGGATCGATGAGGGACTGTGCGACGTCGGCGAGCAGGGTGCCGATGACGGTCGCGATGGAGATGACGAGCACGCAGCCGAGCAGCGTCGGGTAGTCGGAGGACTGTGCGGCGTTCCAGAACAGCAGCCCCATGCCGGGGTAGTTGAACAGCTGCTCGGTCACCAGGGCACCACCGAAGAGCACCGGCAGGTAGTACCCGAGCATCGCGACGACCGGGGTCAGCGAGTTCCGGAACACGTGCCGCCGCAGGATCGTCGCGGTCGAGGCGCCGCCGGCACGGGCGGTGCGGACGTAGTCCTCCTGCAGGTTCTCGAGCGTCGAGGCGCGCATGTACCGACTGAACACCGCGATCATCGCGAGGGCTCCGGTCACCACGGGCAGCACGAGTCCGGCGGGGTCCTGGAACACCTCGGCGAGGGTGGTGCCGCTCGGGGCCTGTGACGGCAGCCACGGCAGCTGCTGACTGAAGACGATGATCAGGACGAGACCCAGGAAGAACGCGGGCGTCGAGTAGAAGACGAAGGCCAGGGCGGTGGCGGCGTAGTCGACCGCACCGTTGCGGCGGGCCGCCTGGAGCATCCCGACCGGGATCGCGACGACGAGTCCGAGCACCGCGGAGATGCCGGTGAGCACGAGGGTCTTCGGCAGGCGCTCGGCGATGAGCTGCGAGACCGGCTCGTTGAGCGTGTACGAGGTGCCGAGGTCGCCGGTCAGCAGACGACCGAGGAACCGCAGGTACTGCACGGGCAGCGGCTGGTCGAGCCCCTGCGCCTGGTTGAACTGGGCGATCTGCGTGGGGGTCGCGGAGACGCCGAGCACGCCGCGGGCGGGGCCGCCGGGCAGCGCGTGCAGCAGGCAGAACACCACGACGGTGACGATGAGGATCACCGCGAGCGCCTGCAGGACGCGCCTGGTGAGGTAGAGAGCTGTGGTCATGCGGCTTCCGATGGTCGGATTGGAGACGTGAGCCGGGGAGGAGGCGCGGTGCGCGTCGGTCGCGCACCGCGCCTCCAGGGTCGGTTTCCTACTTGGTCCACTTCCACTGGGCCGGGTGGAAGTTGGCGAGCGAGTCCTGGTCGAAGCCGGACAGGCCCTTCTTGACGACCGAGATCTGGTAGTCCGGGCTCGGCAGCCAGATCACCGGCAGGTCCTTCGCGACCGCGGCGCTGTAGTCCTGCACGGCGGTGGCGTCGGTCGAGGTGGTGGTCGCGTCGATCAGGGAGTCGACCTCCTTGTTCGAGTAGCTGCCGAAGTTCGCCGAACCGCCGGTCTGGAACAGCGACTCACCGGTCGGGTAGGCCGGGAAGTACCAGCTGCCCGCGGTGCCGAAGAAGGACAGGTCCCAGTCGCAGCTGGCCTCGTCCGAGGTGCAGGTCGGGGTCTGCGACAGCACGCTCGACACCGGCGCGGTCTTGATGGTGAAGTCGATGCCGGTCTTCGCGAGCGAGGACTGGATCGCGCTCATCATGTTGTCGGTCACGGTCGAACCGGACTGCGACAGCACCTGCATCGAGAACTTCGTGCCCTCCTTGACACCCTCGCCGCACTGGCTGGCGGACGTGCCCGGGTCGGTGCAGACCATCGTGCCGCCCTGCTCCTCCCAGCCGTGGCTGGTCAGCAGGTCCTTGGCCTTCGAGGTGCTGAACGGGTACGGGTTCGACTTCTGCACGTCGGAGACGTAGTCGGACTCCTGTGCCTGCGGGATCGGACCGTAGGTCGAGGTGGCGGTGCCGTTGAAGACCACCTTCGACAGCGACGTCTGGTCGATCGACATCTGGACGGCCTGACGGGCGTACAGCTGCTTGAAGACGTCGCCCATGTCGGGGTTGTTGAAGTTGTACGGCATGTACGTGATCGCCCAGCCGGTCCACGGCTCCACGGAGTAGCCCTTCGCCGTGAACGCGGACTTCTGGTCCATGTCGGTGGCGTTGATGTAGCCGTAGTCGACCTCGCCCGAGCGGACGGCGTTCACCTCGGCGTCGGCCGTGGTGAAGGGCAGCAGGTTCACCGTCGTGATCGACGGCTTCTCACCACCGTCGTACTTCTTGTTCGCCGTCAGGGTGACCTTGCCGGCCGTGGTGAAGGTCTTGACGCCGTAGGGGCCGGAGATGGTCTTCCACAGGTCGTCGGTGGCGTAGTCGGAGATCTTGCCGGCGGCGGTGTTGAGGTACTTCCACACCTGCTTCGCGCCGGCGGTGGTCTCGTCGGCGTCGGTCACCTTCGCGGTCGCGCTGGTCTTGTCCCAGGCGTGCTGGGGCAGCGGGATGATGTGGCTCAGCTGGTTGGCGAGCATCCAGTCCGAGTTGTAGGCCTTGTCGAACGTGATGGTGAAGTGCGTGTCGTCGACGGCCTTGAACGACGTCCAGTTGTCCGGCGCCTTGCCCTTGGAGTACGAGCCCCACTGGTCCTTGTTCGCCCTGATCAGGTTGAACCAGAACCCGACGTCGCGGCTCGTGATCCCCTCGCCGTCCGACCAGTGCCGGTCGCCGAGCGTCATGGTGACGCTCTTGCCGTCGTCGGCGAACTTCGCGTCGGTGGCGACGGAGCCGGCCTTGTTCCACGCGATCTTGCCGGTGGAGCCGTCGTAGGCGACGAGCGGCTCGTACAGCGACTGGGCGATGGAGCCGTTGTTCGTGTTGAGGTGCGCGGCGGTGCCGATCGGCAGGATCCAGTTCGGCGTGAAGTTGGCGGGGAGCGCGTAGTCGATCTCGTCGGTCGATCCCTGCGAGGCGTTGCCGCCTCCGGAACAGCCGGCGAGCAGCGCGCTCACGGCGATCGCAGCTCCGGTGAGGAGCGCCCAGCGACGGGGCTTGGACATGCGGTGTCTCCTTGTGCGAGGGACTTCGGGGAGGTGGAGCACGGGTGCCGAGCGGCACGAGGACAGTCAAGGACCAAAGCGATTGGAAAAACAAACATCTCGATGTAAAAACTGCGTTACTGCGGAACGGACGAAAGGGTGGACCGCTCGATCCGCCCCGTAGGCTCGCGGCAGAACGGACCACCGACCGGTGTTCCGCTCCCGTTCCGCCCGGATTGGAGAAAGTCGTGGCCGATCTCAGCGCCCGCGTCCTCGAGCTCGTCGCATCGGGGCAGGCCGCCAGCCGGACCGAGATCGCGAAGGTGCTCGGAGCCGCCCCCTCGACCGTCTCGCACGTCGTCGGCCAGCTCCTGGAGCACGGGATCCTCGCCGAGGAAGGCACCGACGTCTCGACCGGCGGGCGCCCCCGCAAGGTGCTCCGCATCGGCGGCGTCGACGAGTACGCGGTCGCCGCGGACGTCGGTGGCGGGCACGCGCGCATCGGCGTGGTCCTGCCTGGAGGCGCGCTCGAGTCGGTCGCGAACGTCCCGTTCGCGCTCTCCGACGGTCCGACCGCCGGGCTCCAGCGCCTGGCCGCGATGCTCGAGCGGCTCGCCGACGACCGTGGTCGCGAAGGGCTGCGGGGCGTCGGGCTCAGCCTGCCCGGGCCCGTCGACGTCGTCGCCGGGGTCGTGGACCTGCCGAGCCGGATGCCGGGGTGGAACGGGTTCCCCGTGGCCGCGTGGCTGAGCGACCGGTTCGGGCTGCCGGCGATCGTCGACAACGACGCGAACTGCATGGCGGCGGGTGAGCAGACCGTGCAGGATCCCGCTCGACGCCAGACCATCACGATCAAGGCCGGGTCGGCGATCGGCGCGGGCATCGTCATCGACGGTCGGCTCTACCGGGGGTCGACCGGTGCGGCCGGGGACATCACGCACGTGCGGATCGACGCCGCCGGGGACACCCCGTGCTCGTGTGGCAACACCGGATGCCTCGAGACGGTGGCGTCCGGGGCCGCCCTGGTCCGGATCCTGTCGAACGCGGGGGTCGACGTCGCCTCGACCGCCGACGTCGTCCGGCTCGCCTCGGACGCACACCCCGAGGCCACCCGTGCCGTGCGGATGGCGGGCAAGTACCTGGGCGAGGTGCTCGCCGCCAACGTGAACTTCTTCAACCCGGACGCCGTCTACCTGGGCGGCATCCTGTCGACCCTCGACCCGTTCATCGCCGCCGTGCGGAGCCAGCTCTACGAGAGCTGCCACCCGTTGATGACCCAGCACCTGGCCATCGAGCCGGTGTCGCTCGGTGCCGACGCCGGGCTCGTCGGCGCCGGGCAGTTCGCGCTGCAGCGGGGCCTCGCCGCCTCGCTCGAGGAGCTCTCCGCGCCCATCCCCCAGTCCACCACCAGGAACAGGAGCGTCCGTGTCTGAGACCGGTCCCGTCACCCCCGCCGCCCCCGCCAGCACCGCTGGTGCCCGTCGCCCGGTCATCGCCATCGCCGGGCTCGCCATCGAGACCTCGACGTTCACGCCGACCCGGACCCACGCCCCCGCTTTCCACCCGGACCGCGGGGATGAAGCCGTCGCGCGGTACCCGTTCCTGGCGACCATGGCCGACCGGGCGGACTTCCGTGGGGCGCTCATCGGGCACGCGCTGCCCGGCGGGATCGTCGACCGGGCGTCGTACGAAGCCCTGGCCGACGAGATCGTCGAGCGGTTGGGTGCGATGGGTCCGGTCGACGGGCTCTGGTACGACATCCACGGCGCGATGGTGGTCGAGGGGCTCGACGACGCCGAGACGGACCTGCTCGGTCGAATCCGCGCGGTCGTCGGCTCCGACGTCATCGTGTCCGCGTCGATGGACCTGCACGGCAACGTCACGCGCGAGCTCGCCCACCAGGTCGACCTCGTCACCTGCTACCGGATGGCCCCGCACGAGGACACCCTCGAGACGAAGGAGCGTGCCGTCCGGAACCTCGTCGACGTGCTCACCGAACGACCCGTCGGTGCGCAGCGACCCGTGAAGGCCTGGATCCCGATCCCCGTCCTGCTGCCCGGCGAGCAGACCTCGACCCGCCTCGAGCCGGCGAAGTCCCTGTACGCGCAGGTCCCGCTCGTCGAGCAGACCGAGGGCGTGCTCGACGCCGCGATCTGGGTCGGGTACGCCTGGGCCGACCAGCCCCGCGACCAGGCCGTCACCGTCGTCACCGGGTGGGACGAGGCCGCCGTCGCCGCCGGTGCCGAACGGCTCGCGGCGGCGTTCTGGGACGTCCGCGAGGACTTCGTGTTCGTCGCCCCCACCGGCACGTTCGAGGAGTGCCTCGACGCCGCGCTCGCCCCGGGCGCCGCGAAGCCGTACTTCGTCTCGGACTCGGGCGACAACCCCACGGCGGGCGGCTCCGGGGACATGACCTGGGGCCTGACGCAGGTGCTCGCCCGCCCGGAGTTCCAGGACCCGTCCGGCCCGACCGTCATCTACGCGAGCGTGCCCGGACCGGCCGCGGTCGCCGCGGCGGTGGACGCCGGCGTCGGTGCGACGATCACCGTGACCGCCGGTGCCGAGGTCGACCACGTGCATGCCGGCCCGATCACGATGACCGGCCGGGTGCACGCGATCAAGCACGGCGACCGAGACGCCGAGACCGAGGTCGTGCTGCAGGTCGGCAGCGTCTTCGCGATCCTGACGAAGCTGCGAAAGCCTTACCACCACGAGCACGACTTCACCGACCTCGACCTGGCGCCGCGGCAGGCGGACGTCGTCATCGTGAAGATCGGGTACCTCGAACCGGAGCTGTTCGACATGTCCGCCGACTGGATGCTCGCGCTCACCCCGGGCGGTGTCGACCAGGACCTGCTGCGCCTCGGGCACCACAGGATCGAGCGGCCGATGTTCCCCTACGATCGAGTGTTCCCGACGGCACCGGACCTCCGCGCCCGCATCGTCCCCGCCTCCAACGAACCGCTCGGAGCCCCTGCATGAGCACCACCGCCGCACTCGAGATCGCCGTGACCTCTCCGGCTGGTGCGATCACCGCGCGGGACGGCGGCGCCGACCGCGTCGAACTCTGCGTCGGGCTCGAGCTCGGCGGGCTCACCCCCTCGCAGGCCCTGGTCGAGACGACCCACGAGACCGGGATCCCGGCGCACGCGCTGGTCCGCTGCCGTCCGGGCGGGTTCGTGCACTCCCCCGACGAGGTCGAGCTCATGGTGCGCGAGGTCCGCACGGTCCTGCGGTCCGGGGCCGCCGGTGTCGTGGTCGGTGCCCTGCGCCCCGACCGGACCCTGGACGAGGACGCCCTCCGCCGCTTCGTGGACGCCGCCCGGTCGGTCAGCGCCACCGCCGAGGTCACCCTGCACCGCGCGATCGACCACGCGACCGACCCCGTCGCCGCAGCCGGGTCGCTCGCCGCGCTCGGGTTCACCCGCGTCCTGACGTCGGGTGCCGCCCCCACCGCGGTCGCCGGCGCCGACACGATCGCCCGCATGGTCGAGGCCGCCGGGCCCGTGCAGGTGATGGCCGGCGCCGGGGTCACCCCCGCCGACGTCCGCGCATTGCTCGCCACCGGTGCCGCCGCCGTGCACCTGTCGGCCAAGCGTCCGGCCGCGGACAGCACGCACGCCGGGGTGCCGATGGGCGCCGGGGACGACGGCTCGGCGCACTTCGTCACCGACGCCGAGGTCGTCGCGGCCGCGCGGCGCGCGCTCGACGCCTGAGTCGTTCCGGACCCGCACCGAGGCCCCGGACCCACACTGGGCTCCGGACCCGCACCGGGTCCGAGGTGCGGCGCGTGGCGGACGCACACCGCGCCTCCAGGCCAATTCGGGACCACCCGGAGGGACCCGCTCCTACGGTCGGCACCACCTGACCGAACGGAGAACCGTGTCCGCTCCCGTGACCGACAGCACCGAACCCGACACCCGTCGCGCCGAGGTCGCGCGGTTCCTCGAGGAGCACCGCGAACACCTGGTGCGGCAACTCAGCGAGTGGGTGCGGATCCCGTCCGTCGCTTCGCAACCCGAGCGCGCGATCGACGTCGAACGGTCCGCGCACTGGCTGGCCGGAGCGATGCGCGAGCTCGGCCTCGAGACCGAGATCCTGCAGGCCGGTCCCGCACCGGCCGTGTACGCCGAGCTGCTCGTCGACCCGGCGCTGCCGACCGTGCTCGTCTACAGCCACCACGACGTGCGGCACGCGAAGCCCGAGGAGTGGCACGAGACCTCGCCGTGGGAACCCGTGTTCCGTGACGGACGCCTGTACGGGCGCGGGGCGTCCGACGCGAAGGGGCAGGTGCTCGCCCACCTGTGGGGGCTGCGCGCGCACCTCGCCACCCGACCGGACGGCACCCCGGCCGTGAACCTCAAGTTCCTCGTCGAAGGAGAAGAGGAGCTCGGCTCCAGCCACTTCGCCGACCTGCTCGACGCCGAGAAGGAACGGCTGGCGTGCGACGTCGTCGTGTTCTCGGACACGCTGCAGTGGAAGGCCGGCAACCCCGCCGTCGTCACGTCGATGCGTGGCATGACGGGCGCGACCCTCACCGTCACCGGGCCAGCGCGCGACGTCCACAGCGGTGCCGTGTCCGGTCCCGCGCCGAACCCGGTGCACGCGCTCGTCACCGTGCTCGCGGCCCTGCACGACGACGAGGGCCGCATCACGATCCCCGGGTTCCTGGACGACGTCGACGCGCTCACGGACGAACGCCGTGCCGAGCTGCAGGCACTCGACTTCGACGCCGACGTCTGGGTCGAGCGAACCGAGACCCGGGCGATCACCGGCGAGGCGGGGTACTCGGTCGAGGAGCGGCTCTGGGCACGACCGTCGATCGAGGTGCTGACCCTGCTCGCAGGCGACCCCACCGGGTTCCCACGAGCCGTGGTCCCGCGTGAGGCAACGGCCGAGATCAGCATCCGGACCGTGCCGGGGCAGCGGGTGCAGGCCGTCGCCGAGCAGCTGCGCCGGTTCGTCCGGGACACGATGCCCGACGGAGTGACCTACGAGCTCACGATCCCCGAGGAGACCGGCCAGGACCCGTACGTGACCCCGTCGGGCCCCGAACTCGACGCGCTCGTGCGGGCGATGGAACTCGGGCACGGCACCGAGACCGCCGGGCGGATGGGCAACGCCGGGGGCGGTCCCGCGGAGCTGCTCGGCCGGGTGTTCGACGCCCCCGTCCTGTTCGTCGGCACGGGGCTGCCGGAGGACCACTGGCACGCCAGCGACGAGAGCGTCGACCTGCGCA
The DNA here is from genome assembly GCF_001864975.1 of Curtobacterium sp. MMLR14_002. NCBI lineage: Bacteria > Bacillati > Actinomycetota > Actinomycetes > Micrococcales > Microbacteriaceae > Curtobacterium > Curtobacterium sp. MMLR14_002. The sequence continues at coordinate 56,677 of NZ_MJGT01000050.1, read as the reverse complement.
CCCTGCTCGACGGTGCGGCGACGATCGCGCACCTGTGGAGCGGACTCGGCGAGGCCGGGAATGGATCGTCGCACTCCGGGGCTTGATGCCCCCATGACATCGTCAGCAGCGCGCCGCGGGTGGCTCAGCGTCACGTCCGTCGCACTCGGGTCGTTCGTGCTCGTCCTGTCCGAGTTCCTGCCCATCGGGCTGCTCCCCGCCATCGCCGACGACCTGGACGTCGGCATCGGCACCGCCGGCCTGATGGTCGTCGCCACCGGACTCGTCGGCGCCGTCGCGGCACCGGTCGTCACCGTCCTGACCTCGCGACTCGACCGCCGGGTGGTGCTCGTGTCCCTGACCGTGCTGCTCGTCGTCGCCGACGGCCTCGCCGCGATCGCGCCGTCGTTCTGGGTGCTGCTCATCGCACGGATGCTGCTCGGTGTCGGTATCGGGGGCTTCTGGGCCATCGGTGCCGGGATCGCCGGGCGACTCGTCCGGCCGGAGCTGACGATCCGCGCGACCTCGCTCATCACGGCCGGCGTCTCCGTCGCGACCGTCGTGAGCCTGCCGCTCGGCGCCCTGGTGTCGTCGCTCGCCAGCTGGCGCCTCGGCTTCGTGATCGGTGGGGCGCTCGGTGTCGTCGCGCTCGTCCTGCAGCTCGCGATGCTGCCGAGGATCCCCGCGCAGCAGCGGGTGCGGTTCGCCACGCTCGGGTCGCTGCTCCGCGTGCCCCGCGCCCGGGTCGGGCTCATCGCCGCAGCCTTCGTCTTCGCGGCCCAGTTCGCCGCGTACACCTACATCGCGCCGTACCTGCAGCAGCTCGTCGGCGTCGGCCCGGACACCGTGACGATCGCGCTGCTGGTGTTCGGCGTCGCGGGCATCGTCGGGAACTTCGCCGCCGGCTTCACGCTCGACCGCAGTGTCCTCGGCACCATCGGGGCGTCGAAGTTCGTGCTCGCGGCGGCACTCGTGCTGCTCCCGCTGCTCGCCCACTCCGTCGTGGGGGTCTTCGTGCTGCTCGTCGTGTGGGGCCTGGTGTGGGGTGCGCTGCCGCTCGGGATGCAGACGTGGATGTCGACGGCGTCGCCGGCCGGGTCCGAGACCGGGCTCGCGCTGTTCGTCACGACGATCCAGCTCGCGATCGCCGCCGGTTCGGTGCTCGGTGGGGCCGCGGTGTCGTCGTTCGGTCTGGCTGCCGACTTCTGGCTAGCGGGCGGGGTCGCGATCGTCGGTGCCGTGGTGCTCGTCGCGATGGGGCTGCGGAAGTCGAGTGCCGTGCCGGTGGTCGAGCCGGTCGCAGCCGACCCGACGCCGACCGGCCCGGTGGCCGTCGCGTGCCCCTGACCGCCGTTCCGGGGCCCGCAAAACACCGGTGTTCGTGCTCTGCAGACGCGAGAACCGCGGTTCAACGGGTGAACACCGGTGTTTTGCGAGCCGGACGGCGCGGAACCGGTCCCGACGGCCTGAACACGAGCACTCCCTGATCTCAGAATCGACGCACCAGATTTTCTGAGATCAGGCCGTATCTCAGAAAATCCTGCGCACCCAGTCCGAGATCGACCTCACCGCCACCCGCTCCGGCGTCCGCAAGACACCGGTGTTCGCACTCTGAACACGCGCAGACCGCGGTTCAAACGGGTGAACACCGGTGTTTTGCGGAATCGACCCGACGGAAGCAGGGTCAGGTCAGGGTGACGATGCGGTCGGCTGCGGCGATCGCCGCCGGGTCGTGGGCCGCGTGCACGACCACGACGCCGGCCGCGGCCTCGTCGGCGAGCGCCGCCACCACGAGCGCCGCTGACTCGGCGTCCACGCCGGCGGTCGGTTCGTCGACCAGCAGCACCCCCGCCCGCTGGGCCAGCCCGAGCGCGACGAGCGTGCGCTGCCGCTGCCCGCCCGAGAGTTCCTCGATCGGCCGGTCGTCGAGGTCCGTGATCGCCATCCGCTCGAGCTGCGCGTCGACGACCGCTCGGTCAGCGCTTCCGAGCGGCCGCCACCACGCGCGGTGCCGCCACCGCCCCATCGTGACGGCCGCGCGGACGGTGAGCGGGAGCGTGGTCGGCGGCACGGACTGGGTCACGTAGGCGACACCGTCGGACGGGAGGCCCGTCACGCGCCCGGCGGTCGGCCGCACGACGTCCGCGACCACGTCGAGCAGCGTCGACTTGCCGGATCCGTTCGGTCCGGTGAGCGCGGTGACGGCCCCGGCGGGAAACGTCACGTCGAGCATGTCGAGGACGGTCCGGTCGCCGAGGACTGCCGTCACCCGGTCCAGGTGGACGGCAGATCGGGGCGCGGAGGGGTCGGTCGGCTCGGTCGCAGGCACCTGAGCACGCTATCAGTATCGATACTCGTTTTCATGTAGCGTCTCGGACCGTGCCCTGGCTGACCGATCCGTTCTCCGTCGACTTCATGCTGCGCGCCCTGGTCGGCGGCTCCCTGGCGGCGGTCCTCTGCGCCGTGGTCGGAACGTGGGTGCTGGTCCGGGGCATGGCGTTCCTGGGCGAGGCGCTCTCGCACGGCATGCTGCCCGGCGTCGCGATCGCCACCCTGACCGGGATCCCCCCGGTGATCGGTGCCGCGGTGAGCGCGGGCGTGATGGTGCTCGGCGTCGGGGCACTGCGTCGTCGTGCACGACTGTCGTACGACACCTCGATCGGCCTGCTCTTCGTCGGGATGCTCGCACTCGGCGTGATCATCGTGTCGTCCTCGCGGTCGTTCGCCACCGACGTCACCGCGATCCTGTTCGGCGACGTCCTCGCCGTCACCCGGGCCGACGTCGGCGGCCTCGCGATCGCCGCAGCCGTGGCCCTGGCCGTCGCCGTGGCGTTCCACCGGCCCTTCACCGCACTGGCGTTCGACACCCGCAAGGCCACGACGCTCGGCCTGCACCCACGACTGGCCGAGGTCGTGCTCATCGGGCTCGTCACCCTGGCGGTCGTCGCCTCGTACCGGGCCGTCGGCACCCTGCTCGTCGTGGGCCTGCTGCTCGCGCCGGCGGCGGCCGCCCGTGCCTGGACCCGGCACGTGGCCTCGACGATGCTCCTCGGCGCCGGCATCGGTGCCGCCGCCGTGCTCGTCGGGCTGCTCGTGTCCTGGCACGCCGGCACCGCCGCCGGCGCGAGCATCGCCGCGGTCGCCGTCGGCGGCGTCGTGGTCTCGCGCGCCCTGGCCGCCGTCGTCCTGCGGCACACACCGATCCCCACACCGGCGCGCGCGGCCGCGCCGGCAGCACCACGATCCGCCGCACCGTCTCGAGAGGGAGCATGAAGCACTCGACCACCAGCCGCGCCCCCGCGCGCCTCCTGTCCACCATCGGCCTCGCCACCGGCCTGGCCCTCACCGTCAGCGCCTGTTCCACGGGCACCCCGTCGGCCGACAGCTCGACCGGCACCGCCCGTCCCCACGGTTACGTGGCGGGCGCGAGCGAGTCCCAGGAACCCCAGGTGCGCCTCCTGGCCGTGTCGGCGACCGGCGCGACCGCGCTGCACGACCTGCTCACCGAGGAGACCACCGAACTCGACGACGTGGACGCACCGGAGCACTCGGCGACCGACGGCCGGTTCCTCGTGACGAGCGATGCCGACCGCACGACGATCGTCGACGGCGGGTCCTGGACCGTCGACCACGGCGACCACACGCACTACTACGCAGCCGAGCCCCGGGTCGTCGGCACGATCGACGGCGGTGGCCGGGTCGACGTGCACTCGTCCGAGACCATGACGACGATCACCTGGCCGGACCGCGCCGAGGCCGTCGTGCTCGACCGCGAGGCGCTGGGCCAGGGCGAGGTCGACGAGACCGCACGGATCGACGCGCGCGTCCTGCTGCCGATGGGCGAGCAGCTCGTGGCGGCCGACGGCGACACGGTCCGCGTGCTCGACGCGGACGGCGAGGCGACCGACCCCGCCGGCACAGCGCAGACCTGCACCGACCCCGCCGGCGGGATCGTCACCCGCGCCGGTGCCGTCGTGGGCTGCGCAGACGGAGCGGTCGTGGTGGACGACGCCGGCGAGACCTCGTTCGTCGACCTGCCCGACGGCGCCGAGCGTCCGACCGCCTTCGCCGCCCGCGCCGGCCGGCCCACCGTCGCCGGACTGGCCGGCACCACCGGGTTCTGGTTGCTCGACGTGCGACAGGGCTCGTGGCGGCTCGTGCCGACCGAACGGCCCCTGCGCGCCGTGGTCGCGGTGGACGACGAGGACGAGCACGTGGTCGGGCTCGACGACTCCGGGCGGGTGGTCGTCGTGACCGCCTCGACGGGGAAGGCGGCCACGACGAAGGCGCTCATCGACACCGGCGCAGACGGCCCCGCGCCGATGCTGCAGCTCGACGCCCAGCGCGCCTACGTGGCCGACCCCGCGGACGGCACCGTGCACGAGATCGACTTCGCCGACGGCGCCCGGGTCGCTCGCACGATCGAGCTCCCCGTCACCCCCGTCGCCTTCGCCGAGGTCGGACTGTGACCGGCACCAGTGCCCTGACCGCGGGCCTCGTCGCCGCAGCCGTCGCCCTCGTCGCCACGGGGTGCACCACCGCCGGCTCCGACCGACCCCTCGTCGCGGTGACGACGAACATCCTCGGCGACGTCGTCAGCGAAGTCGTCGGGGACCAGGCCGACGTCATGGTCCTCATGCCCCCGGGCGCCGACCCCCACTCGTTCGAGGTCTCCGCGCAGGAAGCCGCACGACTGCGGAGCGCCGACCTGGTGGTCGAGAACGGGCTCGGGCTCGAAGAAGGGGTCGCCCGTCACGTCGCGGCGGCGGCCGAGGACGGCGTGCCGGTCTCCACCGCCGGGGACGCGTTCGACCCGCTGGAGTGGACCACCGAGGACGACAGCGGCCCCGACCCGCACTTCTGGACCGACCCCGCCCGGATGGTCGACGTGGTCGAGGCCCTCGACCAGGACCTGCGGGACGCCGGCATCGAGCCGACCGGCACCGACGCCTACCTGGACGAGCTGCGCGACCTCGACGACACGATGACGACCGCGTTCCGGACCGTGCCCGAAGAACGCCGGGCGCTCGTCACGAACCACCACGTGTTCGGATACCTGGCCGACCACTACGGGTTCCGGGTCGTCGGGGCGGTGATCCCGAGCGGGACCACGCTGGCCTCCCCGAGCGCCGCCGACCTGCGCGACCTGGCCGACGCCATCGACGAGGCGAGGGTCCGGACGATCTTCGCCGACGCCTCGCAGCCCGCGCGACTGGCCGAGGTGCTCGCGGAAGAGGTCGACCTGCACGTCGAGATCCACCCGCTGGCCACGGAGTCCCTCACGGAGGACGGCGACGCCTCCACCTACCTCGGCATGATGCGCTCGAACACCGAGGCCATCTTCGACGGCCTGTCGACTGGTAATTGAGAATGAGAATCAATACAGTGAGCGACATGACGAACACGAAGACGCTCCGGGCCGCGTGGCCCGCCGCCCTGCTCGGCGCGGCCGCCCTGGCCCTGACCGGGTGCGCCACGAACACCGACGCCGGGTCCGACACCACTGCGACCCCGAAGGCCGACGGGACCCGCATCACCCTGACCTACGACGGCGGCCTGCTCGTCCTCGACCAGGACCTGCAGGTGATGGCCGACGACGCGATCGACGGCTTCACCCGGGTCAACCCGGCCGGTGACGGACGCCACGTGCTCGTCACCGTGCCCGAGGGCTTCCGGGTCCTCGACACCCAGGCTGAGCCGGCCCTGACCGACGCGGTCTTCCCCGCCGACACCGGTGGCCACGCGGTCGTCCACGGCGACCGCACCGCCCTGTTCGCCGACGGCACCGGCGACGTGACGACGTTCGACCACACCGAGCTCGACGGAGCCGACCTGCCCGAGGTCGAGACGACGAAGTCCGAGGCCGCCCACCACGGCGTCGCGATCGAGCTCGAGGACGGCACGCTCCTGACGACCATCGGCACCGAGGAGAGCCGCTCCGGCGTGCGCGCCCTGGACGCCGACGGCACGGAGATCACCCGGTCCGAGGAGTGCCCCGACGTGCACGGCGAGGGTGCGGTGCGAGGTGAGGTCGCGGTGTTCGGCTGCACCGACGGCGCCCTGGTCTACCAGGACGGCGCGTTCGAGAAGACCGACGCCCCGACCGAGTACGGCCGCACCGGCAACCTGTTCACCACCGAGGACTCGTCCGTCGCCGTCGGCGACTACAACGACGACCCCGACAGCGAGGGGTACCTGCTCGACCAGATCGCCCTGATCGACGCGGCCTCGGGGAAGTACACCGTCGCGGACATGCCCGACGGCGTCGGCTTCACGTTCCGCGACCTGGCCCGTGGCCCCGGCGACGAGGCCGTCGTGCTCGGCGACGACGGTGCCCTGCACACCTTCGACGAGACGACCGGCGAGCAGCTGGAGTCGTACCCGGTGATCGACGCGTGGGAGGGCCCGACCGAGTGGCAGGACGCCCACCCGGCCCTGAAGGTCGAGGGTGACGTCGCCTACGTCACCGACCCCGCCGAGCAGAAGATCCACGCCGTCGACCTGACCACCGGGAAGGTCATCGCCTCGAGCGACGAGCTGCCGGGCGTGCCCAACGAGATCGCGGTCGCGTAGGGCTGGAAACGACCCGAGACGGACAGGAGGCCCGTGGCGATCCCGCCACGGGCCTCCTGTCCGCTGTCAGCGCGTGGACCGCGCGACGTCAGCCGCCGTCCGTCAGCCCTTGACCGGGATCGACTGCGCCTTGAGCGCCGCGATGGTCTTGGACTGCCCGGACTCGAGCGCCTCGCTCAGGGTGCCCGAGCCGGACGCCGCCTGCCCGAAGCCGTCGGACACGTCCGAGTAGGTCTGCGTCATCGTCGGACCCCAGGTGAAGGGCTGGATGTCCTTCGCCGCGGTGGCGAACTCCTCGTAGATCTTCTGGCCACCGTAGAAGTCGAGCCCCTCGGTCAGGGCCGGCAGGTCGGCGCCGGTGGTCGAGGCCGGGTACAGGTTGGCCTCCTTGTTCAGTGCGGAGAGCGCCTCGGTCGAGGTGTTCAGCCAGACCAGGAACTTCGACGCCTCTGCCGGGTGCTTGCTGCCCGCGAAGACGACGTTCGACGAACCGCCCCAGGCGGCCGACTTGGTCTCGCCGGACTTCCACTGCGGCATCGGGGCGACGGCCCACTTGCCCGAGGTCGACGGCGCACCGCTGGAGATGGTGTTCGCACCCCAGACCGCGGAGACCCAGGTCCAGTCCTTGCCGCTGTCGTAGGCGTTGTTCCACTGGTCGGTGAAGCTCGGCAGGGTGTTGACGAGCTTCTTGTCGATCAGGTCCTGCCAGTAGTCGGCGACCTTCTTCGACGCGGCGTCGTCCAGGTTGACCTTCCAGTCCTGGCCCGAGTTCTCGAACCACTGGCCACCGGCCTGCGAGACGAGCCCGGCGAACTGGTTGACGTCACCCTTGGCGAAGTTCGTGATGTTGCCGCCGAGCTTCTTGATCTTCACGGCGTCCTCGGCGTACTCCTCCCACGTCTTCGGGGCGTCGAGGCCGGCCTTCTCGAACAGGTCCTTGCGGTAGTACAGCGCCATCGGACCGGAGTCCTGCGGCACGGCGTAGACCGACTTCCCTTCGCCGAAGGTGACCTGGTTCCACAGGCCGTCGGAGAAGTCCTTCTTCGCGTCGCTGATGCCGGCGCACGCGCCGATGTCCTCGAGGCCGCCCTGCACGCGGAACGCCGGCAGGGTGTCGTACTCGACCTGGCCGATGTCCGGCGCCTGCTTGGCCTTCAGCTGGTTGAAGAAGTTCTGGTAGGTGCCGCTGTTGCCGTTCGCGACGATCGAGACCTTGACCTGGATGTCCGGGTTGGCCTTATTCCAGATCGCGACGACCTTGTCCATGTTCGGCACCCAGGTCGTGAAGTCGAGGGTGACCTTGCCGTCCGAGGGCTTGCAGCTGGCGGCCGCGGTGTCGGATCCACCGCCGCCGCTGCTGCTGCCACCGGTGCTGCAGCCGGCGAGGGCCACGGTGGCGGCCACGGCGATCGCGGCGACGCTGAGGAACTTCGTTGTCTTCATGCTGTTTCCGTTCGGATGTGGTGTGGGGAGAGCTGGTGCGGGAAGGGGTGCGGGTCGAGGGGCTACTTCAGGCCGCCGGAGCCGAGGCCGGAGCGCCAGAAGCGCTGCAGGCTCAGGAATGCGATGAGCAGCGGGATGATCGAGACGAACGACCCGATGAGCACGAGGGTGCGCAGGTCCGGGTACTGGTTCACGCTCGAGTTCCACGTGTAGAGGCCGAGGGTGACGGGGAACAGCGACGAGTCGCGGAGCATCACGAGCGGCAGGAAGAAGTTGTTCCACACGGCGACGAACTGGAACAGGAAGATCGTCACGAGCGCGGGCGACATGAGCCGCACGGCCACGGTGAAGAACGTGCGGACCTCGCCGGAGCCGTCGATGCGGGCGGCCTCGATGATCTCGTCCGGCACGCTCGACGCCGCGAACAGCCGTGACAGGTAGACGCCGAACGGGCTGACGATGCTCGGCAGGAACACCGACCAGAACGTGTCGGTCAGGTCGACCTGGCTGAAGATGAGGAACAGCGGCAGGGCCAGGGCGGTCGCCGGCACGAGCACGCCGCCGAGGAACACGTTGAACAGGACCTCGCGGCCGCGGAACCGGTACTTGGCCAGGGCGTACCCGCACATCGCGGAGAGCACGGTGCCGAGCAGGCCGGCGACCCCGGCGTAAGCGATGCTGTTCAGCAGCCAGCGCAGGTAGATGCCGTCCTGCCGCGTGAACAGCTCGACGAGGTTGCCGAAGAAGTCCTGCACCGAGGTGGCGCTGAACCACAGCGAGAACGTCGAGTTGAAGTTCGCAGCGGTCTTGGTGGACGAGACCAGCAGCCAGAAGATCGGCAGCAGGAAGTAGAGGGTGAAGACCCCCATCACGATCATCGCGGCGCTGCGCGAGATGACGCTCTCACGGGGACCGCGCGCTCCGCGCTGGTGCGGACGGGAGGCCCGGTTCGGCTCGAGCGGTCGGCCGACGTCGCGGACGAGGTCGCCTTGGGACGGGGCGTTGACGGTCATTCGGCGGCCTTCCGCTGGGTCAGTCGGAGGAACCCGATCGACAGGACGAACGTGGCGACGGCGAGGACGACCGAGAACGCCGCGGCGAGGTTGAAGTTCGGCACCGAGGACGTCGAGTAGACGAGCATGTTCGGCGTGAACGTCGACGAGATGGTCGAGGTGAACTGGCGGAACACGGTCGGCTCGGTCAGCAGCTGCAGGGTGCCGATGACGGAGAACACCGCGGTGAGGACGATGGCCGGCACCACGAGCGGGATCTTGATCGACAGGGCGATCCGGAGCTGGGACGCACCGTCGAGCTTCGCCGCCTCGTACACCTCGGCGGGGATCGCGAGGAGCGACGAGTAGATGATGAGCATGTTGTAGCCGACGTAGACCCAGGTCACGACGTTGGCCACGGCCCACAGCACGGTGCTGCCGCCGAGCAGGTCGACCCGCGAGGTCACCGCGGAGAACGGCGACAGGTCGGGGGCGTAGAGGTAGCCCCACATGATCGCGGCGATGACGCCGGGCACCGCGTACGGCGCGAAGAACGCCAGGCGGAAGAACCGCTTGCCGCGCAGCAGCGGGGAGTCGAGCAGCAGCGCGAACAGGAGCGCGAGCCCGAGCATCACCGGCACCTGCACGACACCGAACAGCAGCACGCGGAGCACGGAGCTCCAGAACTCGCCGTCCTGGAACACCAGGGCGTACTGGCTCAGACCGCCGAAGACCTGCGTCGGGGCGCCGAACGTGCCCTGCCGCTCGATCTTCTGCAGCGACTCCCACACGGCGTAGAGGATGGGGACCAGGTAGAACGCCGTGAACAGGACGGCGAACGGCAGGACGAAGATCGCGATGGCGCGGCGGTAGCGGAACCCGCCGCCCCGGCGTCGTCGGGTCGCGCTGGGCGACTGTGCGGTGGTGGTCATGAGCGGTTCCTGTCGGTGCGGATGATCTGGGTCCCGCCGGGGGCGATGGCGGTGGTCCCGGTGACGGGGCGGTCGGCGACGAGCTCGTGGCCGGCCTCGTGGTGCTCGACGGTGCGGTCGGAGTGGTTCAGCAGGAAGACCCACTCGTGGGTGTCGTCCCGGCGACGAACGACCTCGAGTCCGGGGCGGACGGCGGGGTCGGCGCGCACCCCGGCCTCGTCGAGGACGCGGTGGACGAACCCGCCCAGCGCACCGGCGTCGAGCACCGTGGACGTGTACCAGGCGGTCCCGGCGCCGTGCTCGTTGCGGGTGACGGCAGGACGGCCGGCGAGCGAGCCCTCGGCGTAGTCGACGACGCTCGTCGCACCGCGCAGCTCGACCGGTTCCGACCAGACGCTGCCGGTCGTGCCGTCGGACAGCGCGATCGTGGCGTCGGCGGCGAGCGGGAGGAACTCGTCCACGCGCACGCCGAGCAGGTCACGGAAGGCGCCGGGGTAGCCGCCGGTGCGGACCCGGTCGCGCTCGTCGACGATGCCGCTGAAGCAGCTGACGATCGCGTGCCCGCCGCCGGCGACGTGGTCGGCGATGACGGCCGCGTGCTCGTCGCGCACCAGGTACAGCTCGGGGACGACGACGAGCGCGTACCCGTCGAGCGGCGCTCCGGGGGCGACGACGTCGACGGTCACGCCGAGGTCCCAGAGCGCGGCGTGGAAGGCGTGGACCTGCTCCAGGTAGCGGAGCGCGGTGCTGGGGTGGGCCTCCAGGTCGGCCGCCCACTGGTTCTCCCAGCTGAAGACGAGCGCGACGTCGGCGACCACGCGTGACCCGCGCAGTTCGCCGAGCCGCTCGACCAGGGCGCCGAGCGCGACCACGTCGTGCCAGGTCTTCGACTCGGTCCCCGCGTGCGGCAGCAGCGCCGAGTGGAACTTCTCGCTGCCCTGCACGGACGCGCGCCACTGGAAGAAGCAGACCCCGTCGGCCCCGCGGGCGATGTGCGCCGCGGTGTTCCGGAGCATCTCCCCCGGGGCCTTCGCGACGTTGTGCGGCTGCCAGTTGACGGCGCCCGTCGAGTGCTCCATGAGCAGCCAGGGGGCGCCGCCGGCCAGGCCACGGGTGGTGTCGGCGGCGAAGGCGAGCTCGACGTGCGGCCGGGGCAGACGGTGGTCCAGGTAGTGGTCGTTCGCGATGACGTCCATGTCGCCGGCCCACGACCAGTAGTCGAGCGCCGTGATGTGCGCGGCGACCATGAAGTTCGTCGTGACGGCCTTGTCGCTCAGCTCGCGCAGGACGGCGGCCTCGGCACGGTGGTGGCCGAGGAGCTCGTCGGACGAGAACCGGTCGAAGTCGATGGTCTGCGCCGGGTTCGTGAACGACAGCGTCGCGCGGGGCGGCAGCACTTGCTCCCACGCGGAGTAGCGCTGGCTCCAGAACGAGGTGCCCCAGGCGGCGTTGAGTGCGTCGACCGTGCCGTACCGGGCCTGCAGCCAGCCGCGGAACGCCTGGGCGGAGACGTCGCAGTAGCAGTGTGCGTTGTGGCAGCCGAGCTCGTTCGACACGTGCCAGAGCCGCACGGCGGGGTGGTCGCCGTAGCGCTCGGCGGTGGCGCGGACCAGGGCGAGGGCGTGCTCGCGGTAGATCGGCGAGCTCGGGCAGAACGCCTGGCGGCCACCGGGCCAGCGGGTCGTGCCGTCGGCGACGACGGGCAGGACCTCGGGGTACCGGGTGGTGAGCCACGGCGGGGTCGAGGCGGTGCCGGTGCCGAGGTCGACCCCGATGCCCGCGCCGTGCAGCAGCTCGATGACGGTGTCGAGCGCGGCGAAGTCGTACTCGCCCTGCCGCGGTTCGACGTGCGACCAGCCGAAGACGTTGATCGCGACGAGGTTCACGCCGGCCTCGCGCATGAGCCGGACGTCCTCGACCCACACCTCGGGGTCCCACTGCTCGGGGTTGTAGTCGCACCCGAACGCGAGGCCCGTCGAGCCGAGGCCGAGCGCGCCGGTGGCGGTCGTCGGCAGGGTGGTGGTCGTCACGGGGATCCTCGCTGATCGGGGCGACCCCGGCCGCCTCGGTCGCGTGCGACCCCTTCGACGGCGAAGGCCACCCATTGTTCTGGGAGCGCTCCCAGTCCGCACCGGCCGATCGGGGCCGGATGTTTCTGGGAGCGCTCCCAGATCAAACACCAGCGGCTCCACCCTGTCAACTGCGAGGCGTTCCGAGGGCTCCTCAGCGGCGGATATGGTTGCCCCATGTCCGAGGTCCGATCCGCTCGTCAGCGCGCCACGATCCAGGACGTCGCCGACGAAGCGGGGATGTCCCGCGGCACCGTCTCACGGGTGCTCAACGACGAGCCGTACGTGTCGCCGAAGGCGCGCGAGGCCGTGCAGGACGCCGTCCGACGCGTCGGCTACGTGCGCAGCGCCGCCGCCCGCAGCCTGGTCACCCGGCGCTCCGGCGCGATCGCACTCATCGTCCACGAACCCTCGGTCGTGGTGCTCGACGACCCCAACATCGGCAACATCCTGATCGGCACGAACGCCGTGCTGTCCGATGCCGACCAGCAGCTCGTCACGATCATGGTCGACTCCGCCCGTGACAGCGAGCGCGTGGTCGAGTACCTGCGCGGTGGGTTCGTCGACGGCGCCATCGTGCTGTCCGCCCGTGACGGCGACCCGATCACCGGCGCGATCGAGGAGATCGGCATGCCCGCGTGCTTCGTCGGGCACCCGTCCGACGCCGCGAACATCTCGTACATCGGCATCGACAACCGCGCCGCCGCCGAGCAGATCACCCGACGGCTGGTCGACACCGGTCGACGCCGGATCGGAATGCTGGCGTCGGGGCTCGACCGCGACTCCGGGCAGGACCGCCTGGCGGGGTTCACCGCGGCACTCGGCGAGCGCTTCGACCCCGACCTCGTCGCCAGGAACCCCCTGTTCAGCTACACCGCCGGCGCCGAGGGCATGCGCGAGCTGCTCGAGCGGGCCCCGGACATCGACGGGGTGTTCGCCGCGTCGGACGCGGTCGCCGCCGGTGCGATGGACGTCCTGCAGCGCAGCGGTCGGAGCGTGCCGGGCGACGTCGGTGTGGTCGGGTTCGACGACAGCGCCTGGGCGCTGCGGTGCGACCCACAGCTGTCGACGGTGCGGCAGCCGGCGCGCCTGCTCGGCGAGCAGGCGGCGCACCAGGTCCTCGAGCAGATCGGCGGCACCGACGACGGTCCACGCGGTCTGCTGTTGCCGACGGAGGTCGTCTGGCGCGGGTCCGCGTAGCCGGCCACGAATGGACGGGAGGCCCGTGGCGGCGTCGCCACGGGCCTCCCGTCCGTCCATGGGTGCGTCCCGCACCCGGCCGGGTCAGCCCTGCGGGGGCGAGTACAGCTGCAGGTCGTTGCCCTCGCTGTCCTTGAAGGGGATGATCTTGCCCCACGGGTGCTCGCTGATCTCGCCCTGGATGTCCGCGCCGCGCTCCTTGAGCGCGGCGACCTCGTCCTCGATGCTGCCGTCCGGCTGGAACGACACGACGGCGCCGCCGTCGCTCGCCTGGCTGGCGGACTCACGCCCGTTCAGGCCGATCATCAGGCCACCGGCGTCGATCTCGCTCCAGTCGTCGGACTGGTCCTTGACGGTGAGACCGAGCGTGTCGCGGTAGAACGCGACGGCGCGCTCCATGTCGCTGACCGGGACCCAGACTGCTGCGACTCCACTTGCCATGGTGTTTCCTCTCGTCGTGGTGTGCCGTGGACGGTAGGCAGCGCTCGTGCACGCCGGTACAGGGTCGATGTCCCCCGGCGGTTCAGCCGGCGGCCGGACGCCACATGCTGATGGGGGTCGCCGCGCGGAACCCCGCGATCGGCGCACCGTCCGTGAACCCGTGCCGTCGGTACAGCCGGCGGTTCACGGGGGTGGAGGACTCCAGGTACACGCCGTCCGCGGTCCGGTCAGCGCGCTCGAGTGCGTGGCCGAGCAGCAGTCCGCCGATGCCCCGACCACGTGCCGACGCGGACACCCCGATCTCGGCGAGGTACCAGTGCGGGGTGACCGGTCGGGCGCGCTCCATGCGGCGCAGGTGGGCCACCGCGCGGAGCGCCCCGCCGAGCCCCAGGGTCCGGAGGAACGCCGGCACCTGCCGCACGAAGGCCCGGACGCCTCCGGGCTGCCGACCGGGTGCCTGCCAGAAGGCGGCGCCGACCACCCGGTCACCGATCGTGGCGACGTCCACCCGTCGCGCGGGCATCGGCACCGACCGGATGAGCGCGGCGAACAGCCCGGTCAGCACGGCGGGGCGGTCCTCGCCGGGTCGCGGTGGCCGGAACTCGGCGAGCACCGGGTCGTCGTCGAAGGCCTCGGCGAGGACGGCTGCGGCCGCCTCGAGCTCGGCGGGTCCTGCTGCTCGGACGACGGTCTCCATGCTGACTCCTCGGGTGCTCGTTGATTTGGCCACGTGGCCGACTTCATCTTCACGGTCGGTCCTGCACGCGCCCCGTACGCTTCCTGTGATGACCGAGGACCAGCAGTCGCGCGGGTACCGCAGCCGACAGGACCGGCGTGCGGAACTGCTCGACGCCGCCGCCCTGGTCGTGCGGGACGACGGCCTGCGCGGCCTCACCACCCGGGCCGTTGCCGCCCGAGCCGGCGTCGCCCACGGTGTCGTGCACTACGCCTTCGGTGCGCGGCGCAACCTGGTCGTCGCGCTGCTCGAACGGCAGGCGCGTGCGGTCCTGCCGCCGGTGCTCGCGGCCGCCGACGAGCACGACGACCTCGCCGCGGCGCTCGAGGCGGGGATCTCGGCGTACCTCGACCTGGTGCGGCGCGAGCCCGAGCGCTTCCGGGTGCTCGAGGCCCTCAGCGCGACGGCCCTCTCCCCGGACGGCGACGGGGACCTGCTCGACGCCGAACGACGGCTCTGGCGCGACGGCGTGGTCGCCGGGATCGAGCGCTGGACCGCACGGCACGGGGCGACGCCGTCCGAGCCGGTGCCCGTCGTCGCCGACGCCGTGATCACCCTGGTGGACGGGCTCGCCCGCGCCGCGTCGAGCGATCCGGACGGCACCGCGACCGCCCGATCGCGGGCGTTGCTGGTGCGCGGATTGACCACCGCGGTGACCGCCGCCGTGACCGCTGAGCATTGACCTGCAAACCGACCGGGGAAGCGCTCCGAATGTCATGTGTGCCGCACACTGCGGCGCGTACAGAAAAGAGGGCTGATCATGACCAGCAGCGCAGCAACCGCACGCACCACCTCCGGTTCGACGTGGACCCAGCGGGGCGCGTTCGTCTTCGGTGTCGTCTTCCTGATCGTCGGCATCGCCGGGTTCATCCCCGGACTCACCATGGACATGGGCTCGATGTCCATGGCCGGCCACGGCTCCATGGCCCTGCTCCTGGGCCTGTTCCAGGTGTCCGTCCTGCACAACATCGTGCACCTGCTCTTCGGCATCGTCGGGCTGCTCGCCGCCCGGCGTGCAGCCTCCGCACGCCTGTACCTCGTCGCCGGCGGCATCGTGTACGCGGTGCTCTTCGTCTACGGGCTCTTCACCGCGGGCATGGCCGGTGGCGCGAACTTCGTGCCGCTGAACAGCGCGGACAACGTGCTGCACGCCTTCCTGGCCGTCGCGATGATCGTGCTCGGCTTCGTCCTGCCGCGGATCGGGACGCGCACCGCGCGCTGAACCACAGCACACACCGGACGGGAGGCCCGTGGCGACACCGCCACGGGCCTCCCGTCCGTCATCAGGGGCGTCCGTCGTCCGCGTCGACGACGCCCGGGGTCGGGGTGGTGCCGGTGAAAGCGTCGCGCATCGTGCCGACACCGCGCTGCGGGTGGGCGCGGTCCAGGTACTTGGCCCGCGACTCCTTGCGCGGTTCCGGATCGGTGCGCATCGCCTGGTTCCGGTCCTGCTGCAGCGCACTGTCCACCTCGCCCTCGCGGTTGAACGACCACATGAGCATCGGATCACCGATCGGCAGGTCGTGTGCGGGCTGCGAACCCATCGGGGTGCTGTGCCAGGTGTGCCAGGTCTTGCCGTACGAGTTCACCAGGTGCCCCATCAGCTCGGTCTCCACCGCGATCGGCAGCCCCGGAGCGACGAGTTCGCCGGAGAACACCTCGTGGTTGTGCGGGTGCCACGACGCCTGCTCGTCCTCGGGCAGGGAGTCGAACAGCCGCTCGGACACGATGTACTCGATGCCGATCAGGTTCGCGTCGGCGGTGTTGCCGTCGAAGAGCACGCACTGCAGCATCTCGGCGTTCACCACCTTGCAGAAGTGGTGCGCCTCCATCTGCACGTCGGGCTCGCCCTTCACGCAGTGGAAGCCGACCACGTAGACGTCAAAACCCCGCAGCGGCGCCGAGGTCTGCAACACGGCGGCGCCGCGGTCGAGCAGGGCGAGCTCGAAGCCGCCGGGTTCTCCGGGCGGGGTGACACCGGTCTTCCGGTCGTGCACGGTGGGGTTCAGGGGCATGCGGGCGTCCTTCCGTCCGTTCGAGGTGGGCGCCATGCAACCCGTTGGCACCTCCCCGCCCTCGCATGGCCGGTGACCGACTGCATAATGGCTGATGTTTTGCATGCGGTGTTGCACGCGGCAGACTGGTCGGATGACGAAGCCAGCCGCAGCTCTCGCGAGCTCCCTCGTTGCAGTGCTGCTGACGGGGTGCACCCCTCTGACACCGCCGGTCCCCACGAAGATCCGGGTCGGGATGACCATCGCCGAAGCGTCAGCAGTCGCCCCTGACGCGTCCGCTTTCGTCTGGTACGACCTGTCTCCACAGGTGCTCCATCGCCCAGCGACACTGTCTCAGGCCGACGGAGCGGACGGCATCATCGTCGCCGTCTGCGATGGGATTGGCCACGGTGACGTCGCGGTCGGGGTTGTTCCGGAGACCGACTTCGACGGCGCAGTGAGCACCGCTGCCCGCAAGGAGGAGTACCGGCACTTCCTCCCCGAGTGCGCGCAAGCCCGAGGACACCCGCGTTCCGCTCCGTGACCGCGGCTGAACCCGACCGGCGTACTGTCCGCTGCATGCCCGCACTCATCGACACGTTCACCCTGTCCAACGGTCTGCACATCCCGAAGATCGGCTTCGGCACCTGGCAGATCCCGTCCGGCTCCGACGCGTACGACGCCACGAAGACGGCCCTCGACCTCGGCTACCGCCACATCGACACCGCCCTGGCATACGGCAACGAGGCCAGCGTCGGCGAGGCCGTCCGCGACAGTGGCATCCCCCGCGACGAACTCTTCATCACCACGAAGCTGCCGGCCGAGATCAAGACGGCCTCGGGTGCCCGCGACGCCTTCGAGGAGTCGAGCCGCAACCTCGACCTCGGACACGTCGACCTGTACCTGATCCACGCGCCGTGGCCCTGGAGCGACATGGGCTCGGACCACCGCGACGGCAACGTCGAGGTGTGGAAGGTCTTCGAGGAGCTCTACGACGCCGGCCGCACCAAGAGCATCGGTGTCTCGAACTTCGCCGTCGCCGACCTCGAGGACCTGCTCGGCCGCACGGACGTCGTCCCGCACGCCAACCAGATCCGCTGGTTCATCGGCAACACCCAGGACGAGACGACCGCCTTCGACCGCGAGCACGACATCCTGACCGAGGGATACTCCCCGCTCGCCACCGGAGGCCTGCTCGAGAACGAGCAGATCGCCGAGATCGCGGCGAAGTACGACAAGACCGTCGCCCAGGTCGCGATCCGCTACCTGCTCGAGAAGGACGTCCTGCCCCTGCCGAAGTCCACGACCCCGTCGCGCATCGCCGCGAACGCCGACGTCGACTTCGTGCTCACTGCCGAGGACGTGGCCGCACTCGACGCGCTCGAGGACACCGCGAACTGACGGGACCCCACCCCGGACGGGAGGCGCGGTGCCAGCTGGCACCGCGCCTCCGGTCCGGCGTCCTGCACCGATTCAAGGGCTCGCCAGCCCGTGGCGCGCCCGCCCGCTCAGCGCTCTGCGGTGTCGTACTCGATGAGTCCGTCGTCTTCCAGCCGCTGCAACCGGTCCGCGAACTGGTCGGCGGCCGCATCCCCTCGGATCGCTACTCCTGTGATCGAGCCCCACGTCTCGACGGCGCCGCCGAATTCGTGGATGACCTGGTGAGCGATGCGGAAGGCGCTTGCATCACGAGGGCTGATCCTGAAGACCCACGACTGTCCCCGTTCGACGCGACCTCCGTACTCAAGCTGTCCGGTCGAAGTGTCCTCGACCGTGTCGATGATGTCTCCGAGATGGACGTCCTTCGCGAACAAGGGGACGCAGCTGACGACGTTGCGGCCGTCGTCGAGGACGATGATCGTCAGGTCTTCGTAGCGGATCGGGTCCCACGACGGATCAAGCTCCACACGGACGACCTTCTCGACTCCGAGCACTGGGTTCTCGTGCGTGACGACGGTGTCATCCGGCATTCCTGCGGTTCCTTTCGCATGAGCGGCGGGCTTCACCCGATCTTCCGCAGCCCGAGCGCAGCCTTCTTCCGCACCCACGGGCGATCGTCGGTCAGCTTCTCCTCGAACGCCGCCCGCGCTCGCGGGTTCGGCCGCTTGCTCAACGCGAACACCGCATGCCCGCTGATGTCGTGGTCGTCCATGAGCTGCAGGAGGACATCGACCGCTTCTGGCCGCTTCGACTTCCCCAGCGCGAGGGCCACCATCTGCCGTGCTCCTCCGTACTGCGGATCGAGCGCGAGCGCTGCCACGTCATCGAAGTACGTGTCCACGTACGCCGTCTCGATCGAGGCCCCCACCGCCCAGCGCGTACCCGCTTCGTCGGTGAAGTTCCGGAACGCCTCGACCAGCGCAGGCATGGCCGTGCCCTTTGCCGACGGGTTCGACAGCGCATGAGCGAGGTCCTGTTGCATGGCCGGCGTCCGCGCCTTCCGCAGCCACTCGATCAGCAGGGGGATCGCGTCCTTGTAACGAATCCCGGCCTGGGCGAAGACGGACAGGTTCGAGAAGTCGTACCCCAGCGCTCGGAGGTCCGCCAGGATCGCCGACTGCTCGGCGGCTTCTTCTGGAGTGAACGGCATCAGGTCCTCCGGAGCGCAGGGCGGCGAGCTCGGTTCAGGAACGGCTGTGCCGCCTCATGCATGCGAGAACTCGATGCGGAAGCGGAAGTCCTCGAAGTCGACGTCGCCCAGTCCGTTGCTGCACCGAACGACCATCGCGTCGACCTCCTGCTCGACGATCATGCCGAAGTTCCCCGTCCATGCATCCTCCGAGCCGTACGGGGAGCGCCAGACGTTCCACACCCGCATCCGCTCGAGGCGTGACGGGTCGTCGACCGCGAACTCGATGACCGGCGGTGCCGTATCCGTCCAGAGCCGGAACCCGCGCCCGCTCAGATGGTTGATCGTCACCGTCGCCCCCTTGGCGTCGAGCGCCATTCCTTGGTCTCGATCACCACGGGCCGCCTCGAACACGATCCGTCCCCGTGCGATCCCGGGCGGAAGGTCGAGGATCGCCCAGACCGTCGTGCCCCGCAGATCGATCGACGCTGCTCCGGCTTGCCGGAAGCGCTCCTCCATGAAGATCGACACGAAGAGCAGTCTCCTGCAACGAGGCGGGTCAGAGCCAGCCGGTCTCGTAGGACAGAAAGTCCGGACGCTGCAGAGCTTCCAGTGCTTCTCGAACAGCAGCGAGTCTCTGGGTGCCCTCGACCGCGAACGCGACCAGACGCCCGCGCGTTTCCACGAGCGCGTCATTTCGCTGCAACAGCTCCAGGAGTGCTGCGGCTGCGTCATCACGCTCAACGAATGCTCGGAGAACCCAGAATGCGCTTCGTTCGAGAACTGCAGTCGGCGTGGGACCGACTCCGTCACGCTCCTCGAGACGCACTCTGTCACCGAGCGACCAGCCGTACGTGAAGAACGGGATGCAGCAGAGCTGGTGGGTGCCGTCACCGAGGTCCCGGAAGAGGAGCTGCTCGAACTGCAGAGGACTCGTCGGATCTTCAGCGATCGTCGCGTCCGCGACGAAGTCGACTCGGCCAGCCCACACCGGGTTCGGGTGCAACGCCCATCGAGCTGGATCGGGTGCAGTCAAGCGACCTTCTCCAGCGAGACGCCACGAACACACGGGCGCTGACCCTCGTCGTGGATGGATGACCGCTTCACGCGGCCTGACCGTATCACCCGATCTTCCGCAGCCCGAGCGCAGCCTTCTTCCGCACCCAGGGGCGGTCGTCGGTCAACTTCTCCTCCAAGGCCTCGCGCGCTCGCGGGTTCGGCCGCTTGCTCAACGCGAACACCGCATGCCCGCTGATGTCGTGGTCGTCCATGAGCTGCAGGAGGACATCGACCGCTTCGGGCCGCTTCGACTTCCCGAGCGCGAGGGCCACCATCTGGCGAGCATCGCCGTACTTCCGGTCAAGCGCGAGCGCTGCCACGTCGTCGAAGTACGTGTCCACGTACGCTGATTCGATCGAGTTCCCCACCGCCCAGCGTGTATCCGCTTCGTCGGTGAAGTTCCGGAACGCCTCGACCAGCGCGGGCATGGCTGCGCCCTTTGCCGACGGGTTCGTCAGCGTGTGAGCGACTGCCCGCTGCATCATCGGCGTCCGCGCCTTCCCTAGCCACTGGATCAGCGTCGGTACCGCGTCCTTGTACCGGACACCGGCCTGGGCGAAGGCGGACAGGTTCGAGAAGTCGTACCCCAGCGCGCGGAGGTCCGCCAGGATCGCCGACTGCTCGGCGGCTTCTTCTGGAGTGAACGGCATCAGGTCCTCGGGAGCGTGATGGCGTCGAGCGCCATTCCTTGGTCTCGATCCCCGCAGGTCGATCGACGCCCCTTCGGCTTGCTGGAAGCGCTCCTCGACGAGAATCGACGCGAAGAGCAGTCTCCCGCAACGAGCGGGGTCAGAACTACCCGATCTTCCGCAGCCCGAGCGCAGCCTTCTTCCGCACCCACGGGCGGTCGTCGGTCAACTTCTCCTCGAACGCCGCCCGCGCTCGCTGGTTCGGCCGCTTGCTCAGTGCGAAGACCGCATGCCCGCTGACGTCATGGTCGTCCATGAGCTGAAGGAGGACGCCGACCGCTTCGGGCCGCTTCGACTTCCCGAGCGCGAGGGCCACCATCTGCCGTGCACGTCCGTACCGAGGATCGAGCGCGAGCGCTGCCACGTCGTCGAAGTACGTGTCCACGTAGGCGGTCTCGATCGAGTTCCCCACCGCCCAGCGCGTGCCCGCTTCGTCAGTGAAGTTCCGGAACGCCTCGATCAGCGCGGGCATGGCTGCGCCCTTTGCCGACGGGTTCGTCAGCGTGTGAGCGACTGCCCGCTGCATCATCGGCGTCCGCGCCTTCCCTAGCCACTCGATCAGCGTCGGTACCGCGTCCTTGTACCGGATACCCGACTGAGCGAAGGCGGACAGGTTCGAGAAGTCGTACCCCAGCGCTCGGAGGTCGGCCAGGATCGCCGACTGCTCGGCGGCTTCTTCTGGAGTGAACGGCATCAGGTCCTCGGGAGCGTGTGGCGGCGAGTTCGCTTGACGACCGTCATCGGATCGACAGATCGATCGCGACGACGCCGAGTACAAAGATCAGGACGATGACCACGAGGCCGATCGTGGGTATCAGCACCTGTCGCCGCACCGTGGGAGCGCCGGACGCCCCGATGACCCAGGTCGTGATCGCGACGACGAGTGCGAGGAACGGCACGAGGAACTCCGCGACATCGCCGACCGCGTACGAACACCGCATCGTCTCGTCGGAGCCACACGGCGTGTACAGCAGCTGCGCGGCGAGCATCCCCGGCAGCGAGCCGATCGCCACGAACACCTCGAGGAAGACGAGGAAACAGAACGCGAGTCCGAGCAGCCACCAACCAGGTGGACGGCGCTGGACTTCGTCGATGGATGACCGCTTCATGTGAGGCTGACCGTACCGCAGGGGTGACACGGAGCACGGACTCGTAGGGTCGAGTCGTACCGACCGCACACCCGGGTGGGTCCGTGCCCCACAGCGGACCTGACGACGGGAACAGATCGTCCCTGTTGCCGGTTGCACCACACGGTGTCGCAGCCAGTGACACGAGAGCCCAGGAGGCCACCATGACCACCACCGAGACCGCCATCCTCGCCGGCGGATGCTTCTGGGGAGCGCAGCAGCTCCTCCGTCGTCGTCCCGGCATCGTCAGCACCCGCGTCGGCTACTCCGGCGGCGACGTGCCGAACGCGACGTACCGCAACCACGGCGACCACGCCGAGTCGGTCGAGATCGTCTTCGACCCGTCCCAGATCTCGTACCGGGACCTGCTGGAGTTCTTCTTCCAGATCCACGACCCGTCGACGAAGGACCGCCAGGGCAACGACATCGGTCGCAGCTACCGTTCGGCGATCTTCTTCACCTCGGACGAGCAGAAGCAGGTCGCGCTCGACACCATCGCGGACGTCGACGCGTCGGGCATCTGGCCCGGCAAGGTCGTCACCGAGGTCACCGCGGCCGGCCCGTTCTGGGAGGCCGAGGACGAGCACCAGGACTACCTCGAGAAGAACCCGCACGGCTACACCTGCCACTTCGTGCGTCCGGGCTGGAAGCTCCCGCACCGCGACGAGGCGACCGCGGCCGTCTGACCTGACGACCGCCGCGGATCAGCGCGATCCGCCGAGCAGTTCCAACCAGTCCCCGGGAAGGCGATCCGCCGGCCCGGGGACTGCCTGCGTCACGGGGTGGCTGGTGGGGGCTGCGAGCTCGAGCCCCTCGGAGCGGGTGTCGTCGCGGTAGTCCCAGGCCCAGGTCTCGCCGGGCTCGTAGCTCTGGATGACCGCGTGCCCGGTCTCCTCCCAGTGCCGCGTCGCGTGCGTGTTGAGGGAGTCGTCGCAGCAGCCGACGTGGCCGCACGCCGCGCAGCGGCGCAGGTGCACCCACCACGAACCGGTCGCGTCGCACTCGACGCACCCGTCTCCGCTCGGTGCGATCTCGGGGTGGATCATCTCGGCCTGGTCCGTCATGGCCCCATCATGCCTGCGAAGGGCCACATGCGGTCGGGAGGCACGGGGCGGGCCCGCACCGCGCCTCCAGGCCGTCATCGGGTCGCGTCCAGGGCGAGGCGTGGGGCGGTCGTGCGGGTGGCCGGGCCAGGATGGCCCTGGGGCCGACAGCCGATCGGCTCGCAGAGGGAGGACACCGTGGACACAGCGCCGTACTCGCAGCCGTTGCGGGAGTACATCGAACAGCTGCGGACCGAGGGGTACAGCGTCGCGGACGGTCAGACGGCCGACCCGGAGCTGATCGACCCGCACGGCAACCCGGTGCTCACCTGGCAGGACGACTACCCGTACTCGGAGCGCCTGCCGCGGGACGAGTACGAGTACCAGAAGTACCTGCTGCAGATCGAGCTGCTGAAGTGCCAGTACTGGCTCGAGGACACCGGCCAGAAGGTCGTCGTGCTCTTCGAGGGTCGTGACGCCGCGGGCAAGGGCGGCACGATCAAACGGTTCACGGAGCACCTCAACCCCCGGACCTCGCGGGTCGTCGCGCTGAGCAAGCCGACCGAGCGCGAGCGCGGTGAGTGGTACTTCCAGCGGTACGTGCAGCACCTGCCGGCCGCGGGTGAGATGGTCCTGTTCGACCGCTCCTGGTACAACCGTGCCGGCGTCGAACGGGTGATGGGCTTCTGCAGCGACGACGAGTACGAGTCGTTCATGACCCAGGTGCCGCAGTTCGAGCGGATGCTCGTCGACTCCGGCATCCACCTGACGAAGTTCTGGTTCTCGGTGACCCGGCGCGAGCAGCGGACCCGGTTCGCGATGCGCCAGCTCGACCCGGTGCGGCGGTGGAAGCTGTCCGACATCGACCTGCTGTCGCTCGACCGGTGGGAGGACTACACCGAGGCGAAGACAGCGATGTTCACCCGGACGAGCAAGCGCTACGCGCCGTGGACGATCGTGCGGTCGAACGACAAGAAGCGCGCGCGGCTCAACGCGATGCGGTACTTCCTGACGCAGTTCGACTACCCGGACAAGGCCGCCGACGTCATCGGCAAGCCGGACCCGCTCATCGTCCGCCGCGGCAAGCGGGACGTGGACGTCGAGTGATCCCCCACCACGGGTGATCCCCCACCGGTGATCCCCCGCCGCTGATCCGCCCGCCGACTCGGAACGTTTACACGCCGGGGCCTGCCGTCACGCACTCGAAACAGACGGGCAACGGCGCCGACACAGGGCCGCAAGACACTTGTCGCACTACCTGTCACCCGACAGGTACTCCGCGAAAGGTCTGCAGTCATGCGTTCTCCGCAAGCACCGCTCCACGCACCGCGCGCCACGTCCGACGTCGACACCCAGGGGCTCGCCCGCCTCGGCTACGAGCAGGAACTCCACCGCGGGGTCGGCTCGTTCTCCTCCTTCGCGGCGGGCTTCTCCTTCGTCTCGATCCTCACCACGGTCTTCCAGCTGTTCGGACTCGGCTTCGGGCTGGGCGGTGCTGCGTTCTTCTGGGCGTGGCCGCTCGTCTTCGGCGGCCAGCTGCTCGTCGCGCTGAACTTCGCGCAGCTCGCGGCCCGCTGGCCCATCTCCGGCGCGATCTTCCAGTGGTCGAGCCGTCTGGCCGGAGCCCGGTTCGGGTGGTTCACCGGCTGGACGATGATCATCGGCCAGATCCTCACCGTCGCGGTGGCGGCCATCGCCGTGCAGGCCGTGCTCCCCGCGATCTGGGACGGGTTCCAGGTCGTCGGCGGTCCGGGCGCGGACCCGTCCGTCGCGTCGCCGACCGGTGCCGCGAACGCGGTGGTCCTCGGGCTGGTGATGCTCGCCGTGACGACGATCGTGAACATCACGAGCGTCCGGCTGATGGCCCGCGTGACGAGCTTCGGCGTGCTCATCGAGATCGTCGGCGTGGTCGTGCTCATCGGCGCCCTGTTCCTCCTGCCGCACCGCAGCGCCTCCGTGGTGTTCACGACCGCCGGGTCGACGAGCACCGAGCCGTACGTGTGGGCGTTCTTGGCCTCCTCGCTGATGGCCGCGTACGTGATGGTCGGCTTCGACTCGGCCGGTGAGCTCGCGGAGGAGACCCACAACCCGCGCCGGACCACCCCGAAGACGATCGTCCGGGCACTCACGGTCTCCGGCCTCGGCGGCGGGCTGCTCATCATCGGCGCCCTCGTCGCCGCCCCGAGCCTGACCGACGGCAAGCTCGCCACCCAGGGTCTCGCCTGGGTGATCACCTCGACCCTCGGCGACGTCTTCGGCCAGCTCCTGCTCTGCACCGTCGCCGTCGCCGTCTTCGCCTGCACCCTCGCCGTGCAGACCGCCGGTGCCCGGATGGTCTACTCGATGGCCCGCGAGAAGGCGCTGCCCTTCCACCGCACCCTCGCCCGGGTCTCGCCCCGCACCGGCACCCCGATCGCCGCGTCGATCGTCGTCGGGGTCGGCGCCGGGCTGGCCCTCGCCGTCAACATCGGGCAGTCCGCGATCTTCACCGCCCTGTCGAGCCTGTGCATCGCGATGCTCTACCTGGCCTACCTCGGGGTCACCGGGCCGCTGCTGGTCCAGCGGATCAAGCTCCGTCGCACGGGGCTGCCGACCGGGGTAGACGAGGACGGCAAGCCGCTGTTCACCCTCGGTCGCTGGGGCATCCCGCTCAACGCGCTGGCCGTGGCGTTCCAGATCGGCATGGCGATCAACCTCATCTGGCCCCGGCCGGAGATCTACGACCTGACCGGCACCTCGTGGTGGCTGCAGTACAGCGCCCTGCTCTTCATCGGCGGCGTGCTGCTCGTCGGCTGGGCGTGGTCGAGCTGGCGGCACCGCACACACGGGCCGATCACCCTGGCCGAGGTGCCCACCACCGCGGCGGTACCCGTCCCCGCAGCCGCGACTGTGGCGAGCCCGACCGCCGCCTCCGTCGAAGCCTGATCCGGAAGGAACCCCATGCGTGACCTCCACCAGACCGACAGCGTGCTCGCCTCCCGGTCCGACGCACGCGCCCAGGCCGGCTCGCAGTCCGAGTACATGCCGTACCTGCCGGCGTCGTCGTCACCGTTCGCCCCCGAGGGCGTCGACCCCGCAGAACTCGTCTGGGCTGAGACGGTGGCGCCGGGCGGCTACACGCACAAGGTGCTGGCCCGCGGGTCACGGCTGCGGTTCGACGACCCGACGGGTCAGGCCTGCGCCAACGTCCTGGTGTTCAACGCGCTCGAACCGTGGGAGCGGCTCAACGTCGCCGACACCCAGAAGATCCCGTGGCAGGCGTACCTGGGCCAGGGTTCGCCGCTGCTGAGCGGGGACGGTCGGGCGCTGGCGACCGTGCTCGAGGACACCTCGGGGCACCACGACGCGTTCTGCGGCACCTCGACCGACGCCTGGAACGAGCGGAAGTACGGCGACGCGGCACCCGAGGGGCGCACCCCGAGCGGTCGGTCGCTGTTCGCGAAGGCCGCCGCGAAGCACGGGCTCACCAAGCGGGACCTGCCGCCGAGCATCTCGTTCTTCCAGGGCGTGCGGATCGACGCCGAGGGGGCGATGACCTTCACCGGTTCGGCGGGCGCGGGCACCCACGTCACGCTCGTCGCCGAGCTGCCGCTGCTCGTGCTGGTCGCGAACGTCGCGCACCCGATCGACCCGCGCCCGGACTACCTCGTCGGACCACTGCGGGTGCACGCCTGGCGAGGGGCCCCGACGACAGCGGCCGACGAGCGGTTCACCGCGACGCCGGAGCTCACCCGCGCCTACCTGAACTCGATCGACCACGCGGAAGCCCGAGGCCTGTGATGACCGACACGACGACCCACACCCCCACCTCCACCGTCCCGGTCGGAGCCGTCCACGACCCGGACGTCGCCCTCGACTGGAGCGAGTCCCTGGTGCCGGGCGCCGTGGTCCGCGACGACCGGGTCGCCCCGCTGGCGCCGTGGTCTGCCGTGGTCCGCGCCGGCGAGGTGCTCACCATCGTCGACGTCGGCGGCAACCAGAGCGCCGACTGCCTGCTCTACGACGCCCACGACCCCGACGAGCGGTACAGCGTGCCGGACACCCTCGCCGCACAGGGCAACGCGTACGTCCGGACCGGCACCGTCCTGATGTCGAACGAGGGCCGCCCGCTGATGACCGTCGTCGCGAACGAGATCGACCGGCAGGACACCATCGGCGGCGCGTGCTCGAAGGAGTCGAACACCCTGCGGTACGGGCACCACACCCAGTACCAGCACGGCTGCCGCGAGAACTTCCTGGCCGAGGCCGGCCGCCACGGACTCGGTGCCCGCGACATCGTGTCGAACCTCAACTGGTTCATGAACGTGCCGGTCGAGGCCGACGGCGCCCTCGGGATCGTCGACGGCATGAGCGCCCCCGGCAAGCGGGTCGCGATCCGGGCCGAGCGGGACGTGCTCGTCGTCGTCTCGAACTGCCCGCAGATGAACAACCCCTGCAACGACTTCTCCTGCACACCGCTGCGCATGATCGTGGTCCAGCCGTGACCGCTGCGCCCGACCCCACCGGGACCGCCACCGTGAACCAGACCCCTGCCCTCAGCACCGACACCGTCCTCGTCGCGAACCGCGGTGAGATCGCCCGTCGCATCATCCGCTCCGCGAAGGCACTCGGCATGCGCACCGTCGCCGTCTACTCCGACGCCGACCGCGCGGCACCCCACGTCCGCGAGGCCGACACCGCCGTCCGGCTCGGACCCGCACCCGCCCGCGGCTCCTACCTGCGCATCGACGCGGTGGTGCAGGCCGCGAAGGACACCGGCGCCGGACTCGTGCACCCCGGCTACGGGTTCCTGTCCGAGAACACCGAGTTCGCCCAGGCCTGCGAAGACGCCGGCATCCGGTTCGTCGGGCCGACCGCCGACCAGATCGTCCGGTTCGGCGCGAAGCACACCGCCCGCGAGCTCGCCGCCGCAGCCGGGGTCCCGATGCTCACCGGCACCGGACTGCTCGCCAGCGTCGACGACGCCGTGGCCGAGGCCGAGCGCATCGGGCTGCCCGTCATGCTCAAGGCCACCGGGGGCGGCGGCGGGATCGGCATGCAGGCGTGCTCCACCCTCGACGAGGTCCGCGAGGCCTACACGAGCGTCGTCCGCCTGGCGACTGCGAACTTCGGGTCGGCCGGCATCTTCCTCGAACGACTCGTGCGGCCGGCCCGGCACGTCGAGGTCCAGCTCTTCGGCGACGGCGAGGGCCGTGTCGCGGTGATCGGCGACCGCGACTGCTCCCTGCAGCGCCGCAACCAGAAGGTCATCGAGGAGGCCCCGGCACCGGCGCTCCCCGAGCACGTCCGCGCCGAGCTGCACGCGTCCGCCCGCCGCCTGGCCGAGAGCGTCGGGTACCGCAGCGCCGGCACCGTCGAGTTCGTCTACGACCCGGTGCGCGAAGAGGCGTCGTTCCTCGAGGTGAACACCCGCCTGCAGGTCGAGCACCCGGTCACGGAAGAGGTCTTCGGTGTCGACCTCGTCGAGCTCATGCTCCGCCTGGCCCGCGACGGTGCCGCCGGCATCGATCCCGACGTCTTTGACCGCACCTGGACCCCGAACGGCCACGCCGTCGAGGCCCGCGTCTACGCCGAGGACCCGGCGAAGGGCTCGCTGCCCTCCAGCGGCCTCGTCACCCAGGCCGTGTTCCCGAGCGCGACCACCCCCTCCGGCGAGCGCACCGGCATCCGCGTCGACGGCTGGGTCGAGACCGGCTCCGAGGTGTCCGCGTTCTACGACCCGATGCTCGCCAAGGTGGTCGCCACCGGGGAGACCCGCGACGACGCGCTCGACCTGCTGCGCGACGGGCTCGCGGCCACCCGCATCGACGGCATCGTCACGAACGCCGGGCTCCTCCGCGCGCTGACCGACGACCTCGAGCTCCGCACCGCCACGCACTCCACCTCGACGCTCGACGCGACCGAGGACCCGGACCCGCGCATCGACGTCGTCGCCCCGGGCACCATGACGATGATCCAGGACCTGCCGGGCCGGGTCGGGTACTGGCAGGTGGGCGTCCCGCCGAGCGGCCCGTTCGACGCGGCGTCCTTCGCCGAGGCGAACCGCGCCGTGGGGAACCCGGACGGCGCCCCCGCGCTCGAGGTCACCGCCACCGGCCCGACGCTCCGCTTCTCGGCCGCCGCGGTGGTGGCGCTCACGGGTGCGCCGGCACCGGTCACCCTCGACGGCGAACCCGTGGCGCTGTGGGAGCCCGTCGAGGTCGGCGCCGGGCAGACCCTGGCGATCGGCACGGCCCCCGGTCCGGGCCTCCGCACCTACCTGGCGGTCCGGGGCGGCTTCGACGTGCCGACCTACCTCGGCTCGACCGCGACCTTCACGCTCGGTGGCTTCGGCGGTCACGCCGGTCGGGCCCTGCTCGCCGGCGACGTCCTGCGCCCGGGATCCCCGGACTCGGACGCCCCGCACCCGGCGTTCCCGTCCGGGACCCGTCTGGGTCTGGTGGGCGGTCCGACCCCGGCCGACCGCCGCACCGCGCTGACCGACGCGTGGGAGATCGCCGTCACCGAGGGGCCGCACGCCGCACCGGACTTCTTCACCCGTGCCGACCTCGACGTCTTCTACGCCACCGACTACGCCGTGCACCACAACTCGGCGCGCACCGGCATCCGGCTCATCGGGCCGCGGCCGGAGTGGGCGCGGACCGACGGCGGCGAGGCCGGTCTGCACCCGTCGAACATCCACGACACCCCGTATGCCGTCGGTGCGATCGACTTCACCGGGGACACCCCGATCATCCTCGGACCGGACGGGCCGTCGCTCGGCGGCTTCGTCTGCCCCGCCGTGGTCGCCAGCGGCGACCTGTGGAAGCTGGGCCAGCTCCGACCGGGTGACACGGTCCGGTTCGTCCCCGTCCGCGAAGCCGACGCCGCCGCGCTCGACGCACGCCGGGCCTCCAGGACGGTGCCGCGCACCGGAGGCGACGGCGACGACGGCGTGATCGCCCGCCTGGACGCGACCGACGTGCGGCCGAGCGTCGCGTACCGACGCGACGGCGACGACAACGTGCTCGTGGAGTACGGCGACATGACCCTCGACATCGCGCTGCGGATGCGCGTGCACGCGCTCATGACGAAGCTGCAGGAGCACACCCCGAAGGGGATCCTCGACATCACGCCGGGCATCCGCTCGCTGCAGGTGCACACCGACGCGTCCGTGCTCAAGGCGCGCGACGTGGCGGGGCTGCTCCGCGAGCTCGAGGACGACATCCCGCCGACCGACCAGCTCGTCGTGCCGTCGCGCACCGTGAAGCTGCCGCTGTCATGGGACGACCCGGCCACCCGCCTGGCGATCGAGCGGTACATGAACGGCGTCCGGAACGACGCCCCGTGGACGCCGTGGAACATCGAGTTCATCCGTCGCATCAACGGGCTCGACAGCGTCGACGACGTCTTCCGCACCGTGTTCGACGCGAGCTACCTGGTGCTCGGCCTGGGCGACGTGTACCTCGGCGCCCCGGTCGCGACCCCGCTCGACCCCCGGCACCGCCTGGTCACGACGAAGTACAACCCGGCCCGCACCTGGACCGCCGAGAACTCCGTCGGCATCGGTGGCGCGTACCTGTGCATCTACGGCATGGAGGGTCCTGGCGGCTACCAGTTCGTCGGCCGCACGGTGCAGATCTGGAACCGGTTCCGCCGGGGCGGGCTGTTCCAGGAGAACCCGTGGGCGCTGCGGTTCTTCGACCGGATCGAGTGGTACCCGGTCGGTGCCGACGAGCTGCTCGAGCTGCGCGCGGAGACGGACGCCGGACGGGGCTCGTTCGAGACCGTCGAGGGCGAGTTCTCGATCGCGTCGTACAACCGGTTCCTGGCCGACAACGCCGGGTCCATCGCGGACTTCCGGGCGCAGCAGGCGCAGGCGTTCGGCGAGGAGAAGGAGCGGTGGCGGGCATCGGGCGAGTTCGACGTCCGGGACGAACCGGCCGCCGTGGTGGCCGACGCCGTGACCGTGCCCGAGGGGTCGACCGCCGTGTACGCCCCCTTCACCTCGACCGTGTGGCAGGTGGACGTCCGCCCGGGTGACCGTGTGGACGAGGGGCAGAAGCTGCTGGCCGTGGAGGCGATGAAGATGGAGTCGATGGTGCACGCACCCGTTCCGGGCCACGTGCTCGAGGTGTACATCAAGCCGGGCGACCAGGTCGCGCCGGGCCAGGTCCTCGCCGCGATCGGAGCGGCAGCGTGAGCGGGGCCGTCGCGGCGAGCGCCGGCCCGACCGCCGCCACCGCGGCCGCCACGACGTCCGCCGCGGCCCGCGTCCGCGACGCCTTCGCCCGCATCGACGCCGTCGACCGCCCCGAGGTCTGGATCACCCTGCGCGACCGCACCGACGTGCTGGCCGAGGCCGAAGCCGTCGACCCGACGCTGCCCCTGGCCGGCCTGCTGTTCGCCGTGAAGGACAACATCGACGTCGCCGGCCTGCCCACCACCGCAGCCGCGCACTCCTACGCCCACGACCCCGCCGCCGACGCCACCGCCGTCGCCCGGCTCCGCGCCGCCGGCGCCGTCGTCGTCGGCAAGACGAACCTCGACCAGTTCGCCACCGGCCTGGTCGGCACCCGCTCGCCCTTCGGCGCGGTCCGGAACGCCTGGGACCCGACGCGGATCTCCGGCGGCTCGTCGAGCGGTTCCGCCACGGCGGTCGCCCTGGGCATCGTCGACTTCGCGCTCGGCACCGACACCGCCGGGTCCGGCCGGGTGCCCGCCGCGCTCGGCAACCTGGTCGGGGTGAAGCCGACGAAGGGGCTCGTGCCGAACACCGGGGTCGTCCCCGCCTGCCGCTCGCAGGACTGCGTCACGGTGTTCGCCCGGTCGCTCGACCTGGCGCGCACGGCGGCCGAGCTGATGGCCGGTCCGGACGGCGTCGACCCGCTCGCGCGGCCCGACCTCGCCCTCGCCGACCTGCCCGCCGTCCCGCGCATCGCGGTGCCGCTGCCGTCGCAGCTCGAGGGGCTCGCACCCGGCTGGGCCGAGGCGTTCACCGCGGCCGTCGACCGGTTCCGTGCGCTCGGACACCAGGTGGTCGAGGTCGACATCGCACCCCTGCTCGACGCCGCGTCGCTGCTCTACGACGGCGCGTTCGTCGCCGAACGGTACGCGGCCGTCGGCGCCCACATCGAGGCCCACCGCGACGAGGTCGGTGCCGACCTCGACCCGTCGGTCGCCGCGATCGTGCTCGGTGGCGCACGGCCGACCGCCGCGGAGCTCTTCGCCGACCAGGAACGACTCGACGCGTTCGGGGCAGCGGGTCGCGCCGCACTCGAGGGCACGACCGCCCTGCTCACCCCGACGACGACGTGGCACCCGACGCTCGAGCAGGTCGCGGCCGACCCGATCGGCGCGAACAGCCGGATGGGTCGGTTCACGAACTTCGCGAACCTGCTCGACATGGCCTCGCTCGCCGTGCCCGCCGGGTTCGTCGACGGCCTGCCGTTCGGCGTCATGCTCACCGGTCCGGCGTTCAGCGACCGGCGCCTGGCGGCGTTGGCCGCCGCGTTCGCCGCCCCGACCGTCGACCTGCTGGTCGTCGGGGCGCACCTGCGCGGGCAACCCCTGAACGGACAGCTGGTCGCGTCCGGCGGATCGTTCGTCCGGGAGGCCCGCACCGCGTCCGACTACCGGCTGTACGCACTCGACACGGTGCCGCCCAAGCCCGGGCTGGTCCGCGTGGGTCCGGTCGCGTCCGGCGCCGCCGCGCCGGGCTCCGGCTCGGGCTCGGGCTCGGGCTCGGGCTCGGGCATCGTCGGGGAGGTCTGGCGCCTGCCCGCCGCCGGCTTCGGCACCTTCGTCGCGGCCCTGCCGGCACCGATGGCGATCGGCACCGTGGCGCTCGACGACGGCACCGAGGTCACCGGGTTCCTGGTCGAGCCGTTCGCGGTCGAGGGGGCCGAGGACATCACCCACCACGGCGGCTGGCGCGCGTACCGGGAGCAGTCGTGACGGACACCGGCTGTCAGGATGGGGGCATGTCCCCCGACGACCGGCCCGTGCGCCCCGGCCGACCGCGGGTCGTGCCGAACGCCGACTCCGCGCTGAGCCCGCGCGACCAGATCCTCGACGCCGCCGCCGCGCTGTTCGTCGAGAACGGCATCAGCGCGACCTCGACCCAGGCGATCGCCGAACGGGTCGGGATCCGGCAGGCCTCGCTGTACTACCACTTCGCCGGCAAGGACGACATGCTCGTCGAGCTGCTCACGACCTCGGTGCGCCCGAGCCTCGAGCTGGTCCGCGGCCTCGAGCAGCTCGTGCCGGAGTCGGCCTCCGCAGCCGGGGCCCTCGCCGCGCTGGTCGTCGCCGACGTGGACACCCTCGCCCGCACGCCGCACAACATCGGCACGCTCTACCTGCTGCCCGAGGTGCAGGGCGAGCGCTACGACGGGTTCCGGGCCGAGCGCGTCGAACTGCAGGAGGCCTACGGGCGCCTCGGCTCGCGCGCTGCCGCCCCGGAGGTCGCCGCCGGTGTCTCGCCGTCGCGCCTCGGTGCGGTGCTCATCCAGATCACCGAGACCGTCATCCAGCTCCGCCGGTCCGGCCCCGTGCAGGACGCCGACCGCGACGCCCTCGTCGCGACCTGCCTGCGCGCCTGCGGCCTCGACACCGCCGCCGTGGCCGAGGCCCGACGCGACGCCGAGTCCCTGCTGGCCGCCGTCGCGGTCTGACCCTCTCTCTCCCCTCTGCAAGGAGTCACCATGACCACGATCACCCCCGCCGCACACCGTCCGCTCGCCGACGCACTGCTCCCCCGCACCGCCGTCGTCAGCACCGCCCTGGTCCTCGGCGGCGCGCTGCTGACCGCCGGTGCCGCGCAGGTGTCCGTGCCGATCTGGCCCGTCCCGATCACCGGGCAGACCCTGGCCGTGCTGCTCGTCGGCAGTGCCCTCGGTGCCCGTCGCGGTGCCCTGTCGATGCTCGTCTACGCACTGCTCGGCGTCGTCGGGCTGCCGGTCTTCGCGGACGGTTCGGCCGGGTTCGGCGTGCTCGTCGGCCCCTCCGGCGGGTACATCGTCGGCTTCGTCGCCGCCGCGGCCCTGGTCGGCTGGGTCGCTGAGCGCTTCGGCGACCGCCCGCTGCGGAACGCGCTGCTGTCCTTCGCCCTCGGCACCGTCGTCACCTTCGTCGCCGGGATGGCCTGGCTCGCGGTGGCACTCGGCCTCGACCTGCAGCAGACCCTGCAGTACGGGCTCTACCCGTTCGTCCTCGGTGGCGTGGTGAAGACCCTGATCGGCGCCGGCGTGATCTCCCTCGGGTGGACCGCGGCCCTCCGCTCGGCCACCCGCCGGTGAGCGCTCCGTCAGGACTCCGCCGCCGACCGTAGGGGTTCCGTCAGGAGGCCTTCCGCGCTGCGCGAGCCCGCGAGAGCGTGTGGTCGTGACACTGACTGCGATCATGCCGACGCTCCGCGCGTCGCTCCCCGATCCGATGGACCCGTTCCTCTGGCCCGCCCACACCGTCGCGACCACCGACGACCTGCTGGTCTCGGCGATCTCGATGGTCCGGCTCGCCGACCTCACCGGCACCCCGACCGTGCACACCGCCGAGCAGTCCTCGCCCCGGTACCGCCCGCGCGGCTGGGCACCCCGCGACGTCAGCGTCGCCGTGGCGTCGGTCACCCGTGTGCGGCGGCCGCGCACCGGGGTGGTGCTCCTGGAACTGGACGCGGTCCTGCCGACCTGCGCCGTGCTCGACCAGGTGCGCCTGATCGGACGCCGGAGCACCGCTCCCCTCTCCCCGATGTACGTCGTCACCCGCTGTGACGGTCAGGCCGACGGTCCGTTCCACCGCCTCCCGGCTCCGTTGCCCGCCGATGTCCGCGAAGGCGACCTGGTCTGCTTCCCGTGCCTGGCGACCGTCCGGCACCGCGACGTCGTCGAGCCGGTCCGGGCGGAA